>JARBUO010000148.1 GCA_029239605.1 Bacillota bacterium
GACATATTTCTCGGAGGCATTTCTTCGTTTGAATATGCATAAGTTGCCGCCTCCACCTCCTCATCACTGATGGGAGGCAAACCCAGACCGCGGAAAACAGCCTGACAGGCTCTCGCCCCACGGTTTCTCACCGTAATTGCATCCTCTTCCAGAATGGGTTCGATTCCTCCGTCAATCTGCATATCCCGCTGGATCATATAATAATCATCGTAATCATCGCAATCCGTGTTGGAGCCTGCGAAGAGATCGTCAAAATTTGGCGTCGCACTATATCCGGAAGTGATAAAGTCCGTCCCCGGCATCATCTGCATCAGCAGCTTGGCTGTGCGCCTCATGTCGGAATGGGAGAAGGTCTGATCGTTTCCGGAAGCCACCTCCATATCCAGCAGGGAAACCACCAGATTTTCTGCCGCAATTGCCAGAAAGCCTTCCGGGACTGCAGTGGTAATTCCAATACAGCTGATGGAGCCGTTCTGGACGCCCTGAGCGCCGCAGGACCTGGCCAGATAGACACAGAGAATCTCCAGATACAGCATGGATTTCTGATTGCTGTGGCCCAGAAGCACCTCCGCCCCCGTACCGGAAGTGAATCGCATTTTCATTCCCCGTGACGCGTAGGCAGAAGCAAGAAATGCTTTGGACCAGATGGTATCATCACCGTCGTCCATGGCAGCTTCGGTACCATAAAGGGACACGGTTTCTGCGTAGCTGGTCAGTCCAAGCATTCCCATGCGGACCTCCAAAGATTCCTCCATAGAGCACTGAGTGAGTACACCGCCGCGGCAGGTCTGACCGCCCACCAGAATGGAAAGTGCGTTCAAAGGCGCATAACGAGAAACAGCGCAGGTCGTCTCGATCTCAGAAAACCCTCTCAGCGCAGCTTCCGCAGCATCGGCAGCCAAAAGGGCAGGGTTATCCTTAATATTGGTGACGATGGCCTGATTGGCAGGGGTCTTTCTGACACGCATCTTCATCTGTCCCATCATGATTTCCACTGCATTCAGACACCGTACCACCTGCAGCATCTTTGCCGGAGTGATGGCTGTGGTGACCCGTATCACCTCTTCCCGTCGGACGTTGATATCTACAATCATCCTGGCAATTGCCCGGGGTGGAAGAGACATGGCATATTCCGCATTGTCGAGATTGATGCCGTGCTCTGCGATAAATAATTCCAGAGAATCAAAGTCTTCATAGGCTTTTCCGTCCATCTCTGCAATTCTCCCGCTCTCGATGCGAAGGCTCGGCAGCGGATCATAGGGAGAGTTCATGGCAGAAAGACCGCCCTCGGGCCATTCCACAAAAAAGCTGTCCCTGTTGATGGGCCTCCTATCCAGTTTTTCAAAGCGTTTTGATCGTTTCAAAGGTATCGTCTCCTTGACACAATATTGTTATTTATCACCCTTTAGCTTCTTTCGTTTTTCATAGACCTCTGCTGCCTGCCTGACAAAGGCAGCGTTCTGAACAGCTCCATTTGCTTCCAGCTCCTCAGCGATGCCAAGCAGTTCTTCTTTCGTAGAACGGAAGGGACGCAGCGCCCCATAGATTTCCAAGACCCGCTCATCGGAAAACCCTGTAAGCTCAGCGGCGCGTCTCAGGTTCGCTGCCATCTGGCGGTTTCCGGCTGATTCTGCAATCTGCGCCTGATATTCCAGCGTCTGATCGCTGATTCTGCAATCATCTATTTTCACATTCCCCGCCAGGACCTGATCCATGGTGATCTCGTCGATCCGTTTGCCCGTTGGCGTCAGGATCAATTCCGGCCGTTTGTCCGCAATCGGATAGTCTTTTTTCACATTCAGATTCTCTTTCATTCCAATACCTCCCTGATGTTCAGTTCCAGATCCACCGGTGGTTTTTTGCCGACCACCAGTTCCGTCTCTTTGATATGAAGTAAAGCCGCCTTGATCTGGTATTTAGCAAGAGCCATCTGATCATTGAGGGTCGGTACAGGTTCCGGCGTGTTGCCTTTTCCATACCGCGCCGCATTCTTTCCAATCTGCCGATAGATCTCAGCATCGTAGAGCGGCGCCTGGGGAAAGATTTCAAGATTGTCAAGCTGCTGAAGATCTCTCTGGTGAATGATGCTCGTTCCCTTTGACTGAATTCCAATACTGATTCCTGATCCGCTTAATTTGGCCGCTTCATTAGCAAAGGAGCAAAGATCCGAGCTGTTGTAATACTTCACAAAGCGCGCCTTAAATCCTTCTTCTTCAACGCCCGCAGCAAGTTCCCTTACGACGATGGCATGGGATAAGCCGACGATGGTCTCTCTTTGCTGTACCCCGAAGGATGGAGACACGGCAATGATGATCTCCTCCGGGTCTCCGCTGGGTTCCGCTGTTCCCAACTCCTTTATCTCAAGTACTAGTCTTTTTTCGTAGTTCATTTTCCTCTCACCCCTGGAAGCCATCAACGCTTCCGCTTTCCCGTCATTGGAAGCCTCCCGATTCTTCTGATCAGTTGTTACCGACCACTGCTTCTGTTTAAATGAATTAAAAGTCCTTTGGCCCCAATATATTTTCTTTCTGTATCATTTTGCTCCAGCGCTCCTCAGAGATCCGGTATCCCGTTTCCGGGCCCTCATAGAGGTTGGGATCGTTTAAAGCACTTTCCAACTCGAATTCCTCGTTAAAAATTGCAGCAGTATGGAGATAGTCTCCCGTAATCCTCTGCTTGAGCATGTCCAGAATGTTTTCCGATACGTCATGGAACCCCTTCTCCCAGAGAGCCTTTGCGACATCAAAGCCTGTGTAACGCATCAAAAACCGTTCTGCAGATTTTAAGTCTTCGACCATATTCCGCTTGGGCATGTCATAGCTGGAATAGGCGTACGTAGCCGCTTCCACCTCTGCATCGGTAATTTCCGGAAGATCAAAGTGCTGGAACACAGCCTGCAGAGCCGTTGCAGCCTTGTTCCTGATCCGTATGGCAGCTTCCTCCGTAATGGGAAGAATTCCGCCATCCACTCTCATATCCCGCTGAAGGATATACCAATCATCATAATCATCGCAGTCGGTGTTCGATCCTGCGAACATATCGTCAAAATTCGGCATGGCGCTGAACCCTGATGTAATAAAGTCCGTACCCGGAAGAAACTGCATAAATAGCTTTGACATCCGCCGCATATCGGAATGCGTAAAGGTCTGATCATTTCCGGAGGCCACCTCAAGGTTGAGCATGGACGCCATGAGATTTTCCGCTGCAATGACCCGGAATCCGCCGGGAACTGCCCCCGGAATACCGATGCAGCTTACAGAGCCGTTCTGGGTCCCCTGTACGCCGCAGCCTTTTGTCAGAAACAAACATCTCGCTTCCAGATACAGCATGGATTTCTTTTCTGTATTTCCCATGAGTAATTCCGCGCCGGTACCGGAGGTAAAGCGCAGCTTGATGCCCCGGGATGCATAGACAGCAGACAGAAAGCCCTTGGACCATGGGGTATCGTCTCCGTCGGTCATAACGGCTTCCGTTCCGTAAACCGATACCGTCTCCGCATAGGAGGTAAGTCCCTTCAATCCCATTTTCAGCTCCATCGCTTCTTCCAGAGAGCACTGGGATAAAATTCTCTTCTTCCCGCAAAGCCCTCCCACCAGCAGCGCCAGTGCATTGAAGGGAGCATAGCGGGATACCGCCGTTGTCGTCTCAATTTCAGAGAAGCCTCTCAGAGCTGCTTCCGCCGCATCTGCAGCCATCAAAGCAGGATTGTCCTCCAGATTTGTGATGTGTGCCTGATTGGAGGGCCTTCTCCTTGCTCGCATCTTCATCTGGGCCATCATGATTTCCACCACATTTAAGTGGTTCATGACCTTGGTTATCTTTGCCGGCGTAATCGCCGTGGTAATTTTCAAAATATCTTCTCTGGAGACATTAACGTCCACCAGCATTCTGGCAATCTCCAGGGTATCGATCTTCATGGCTGTTTCTGCATACGCGAGATTGATACCGTAATCAGCGATGAAAAGATCAATGGAGTCAAATTCCTCCCGGTGCTTTCCGTCCATTTCCACCACAAGACCATTCTCGAGCTTTATGCCTGGCTCCGGATCATATTCGGATTCCATGGCAATCAGACCTACTTCAGCCCATTCTTCCGAGAATCCATCCAGATTGACAGGCCGCTTTTCCAGAATCTCAAATCGTTTAGATCTTTTCACGGCAGCAAACCTCCCCTTCAAACAGAATCGTCATGCAGGACATATTATTTTCCAGCGAAAAATCCACAAAGTAGTATTGGATTTTTTGGCCCAGGATCAATTCCAGATTTTGCTTTAAGACCGGAAAAAACTTTTCCACCAGCTTTCTTCTTGTGTGCGCAACGGCCTGTTTGCTGTATTCGTCGTCAATAATAGACTGTTCCACGAAGGTCAAAAACTCCGTGCCAATGATCACTACAAGATTCCCTGTAATGATCACCTTCGCGTCCCGCAAGCCCTTCTGAAAGTTCTTATGAACCCAGGATTTATAGAAATCCTCCGCTTCCTTACGCATCTTATTCATCGCTTTCGCATCGTAATTATTAGGACTCATGGTCAGCCTTATCCCTCATAATAACCTTTTAGAACCGCTTCCCCCAGGATATGTCCCTCCATGGCACGAAGCAGCTCATTATAGTAAAAACCCGGCTTCATCCCTAAAACGCTGTCCAGGGCATAGAGCCTCGTTTCATATTCATGTTTTCGTTCCGGTGCCGGCCCGCCGTAATGCAAGGTCAAGTCTCTGTCAATGGCAGCGTAGGGCCCATAGGGAATGGACCAGCTATTGATCCCCTGTATCAGTGTCTTGTCCTCTCTGCTGGCGTTTTCCGGCAGCGCTGTTCTATTGTCAGGAAGGTCTGCTACCAGCCAGTGAAGCCAGCTGAAACCTTCATCAGGAACGTTGTCATAATCCTGAAACACCAGCGCGAAGGATTTCGTTCCTTCGGGAACCCCTGTCCATTCATAGGGCAGGGAACGCTGGGGCACTCCCTGAACGGCCTCTTGTGATTTGATCCCATATCGGTCTGCAATGACCCCGCTTTCAATGCCCTGACTGGATAATGTAAACATCTTACCCCCTCCTCATATGGGAATTCAGACAAGTTTTATGCCAGTTAATTAAATACGTTGAACGAGTTCTGAAAACGGCTTGTTCTTGACGATTCTTGCCGCGTTCTTCCCCACAATTCTTGCGTCGACCAATGTAAGGGATTCATGCTGGAACAGAGGAGACATTCCCTTCAGCTGCCGGCAGTAGACAGTAATCTCCCCGGCTTTTACAAGGATAGAAACGCCCAGTTCGCTGCTCCTGCTGGCATCCCAGACAGCTTCGCGTTCATAGGACCCGATTTCGATCTGATACGACAGTCCTTCCTCTTCGATTCCGTACCCCACTTCCTCAGCGAGGCGGATTTCAGCGTCACCTCCAAGGGCAGAACGGCTGTCAGATTCGATTTTCTCTTCGATACGGATTTCAGAGAAACATTCCGCTGGAGGCAGGTTTGCTCTTATTCCTGTGCAGAAGATGTGAATTTTCGGAGGTGCCGCACTTTCTTTATATTCCATATCCATTCTCCTCCAGATAGGACAGTAACAATCCCGTGGCCACAGCATTCCTTGGCCCTTCTGTTTTTCTTATGTTGGCTTTTCCGCTGATGATTCCATAATAAGAAAGCGCATCTGTTACCATGTTTCCCAGCTCAAAGTCCAAAGAAGAGCCGCCTACCAGTACCACATGTTCAAACTCGTTGAGATTTCCGGTGAGGGATACCGTCTTTAACGCACGAAGGATATTCTGGATCAGAACCTTTTCCTTTGCCTCTCTTCTCACTTGCCGGATCTTTTCAAGGGACTTCTTTGTTTTGATTGCCTTCCAGCCTTCGGGCTTAACAATGATGGTTCTTCCATAGAGCTTGCTGTCGATGGCTTCTTCGAAAAACTGTACACTGCCGTCCTCATGACGGATATGATAAAGGGATTCAACCTTTGCAAGCGGATACTTCTTGATGTCCTCCGCCAGACGGAAATTATCCAGCCCCAGTTCAGCGCTGATGAGCATGGTCACCATGTTTCCTGCTCCCGCAAGATGGATTGGTTTTGTTCTGCCGTCTTCCTCCATCAGGCAAACATCCGTGGACCCTGCTCCAATGTCCAGTACCAGAAGCGGTTTATCGGTTCCCGGTGTCGTCAGTGCTCCTCTTACCGCCATACTGCCTTCTACGCCACCGATGTCTATGGGCAGCCCCAGCTCCTCAGAAAGGGCTCTGGCAAGGCGTTCCATATGAAGTTTATGGGTCTTTACCATAGCGGCAATGCCCACAGCCTTTTCCATGGCAAATTCATTGGCCAGATTTCCCTGTACCTCCTTCGGGACGATGGTATCAACGGCCATCAGGTCCCGGATAAAAACATCTTTGCTATCCTGTTCTGTGAGGGCTGCCATTTCAAGGCGGACCTTTTCCAGCATACCACCAACGTTGGTCCCCGTTGTTCCCGTCACATCCCGGATTTCAGAAGTCTTGCCCACGACGGCCATGATTTCCTGCGCACCGCGGTCCACTGCCGCCCGATAGGTCTTATGCTCTCCATGAATCAGAATTTCTCCCGCAGGGATTCTGCGTTCCCGGATTTCACCGGAGGGGGTTTTTATAACAACAGCAGACCGATTCCCAATGAGCGCTTTGGCAATGGGAACAATCTGCCTGGTTTCTTTCGTATTCAGCGCAAACACCGTGGCGATTCCATAGGGGTTTGCCAAAAGGTCAATACAGCCTCCCGGTGCAGCAACCTCTACGGCACAGGGCATCCCAAGGGGAACTCTGCCGATCATCTCTACCTCATCTACGATGGGTATTTTTCGCTTCAGCCGATTGTTGACCAAAACGCCGTCATCCTTCTTCAAAATTGCGCCTTCGATTTGAATGCCATGCTCTGCATTTTCGTTTATGAGTCTGGCTGCATCGAGAAAATCCACATCTTCAGGCACCACGACAATATATTTTTCATCGGTACCAGCCTGAGCAAGATCCCCGATCAGAATGGTCTTTCCGGTTCCCAGTCCCATACCGCCAGGTGTGTCCGGATTGTGTCCGATAAGCGTAGACTCTGTTATGATGGTTTCCGTAATGGTTTCCATAGCAAAATCGCCGATAACCGGCGTTGCCTCATTGATCCGAATGAGATCCAGAGCCTTGTAGTCAATCCCCATTTTACTTGCGGCATCCTTGAGGGATTGTATAATACCCAGTATATTGTCTTTTGTACCCTTGACACCGGCGGTGGGCGCAATGCCGCTTTCACAGCGGATTAGATTCCCGTTCTCCAGCATTCCGAGAGCAGTTTCTGTTGTGGCATTTCCGATATCCACCCCGGCAACATACCGAATCATCTGTCTCCTCCTTATGTTACGCAAAACACATCGATGCTGCAGGACTTCCCTTCCGTACCAAAAGCACGAAAGGGAAGTCACCCGGCAGCAATTTTCGCCTGTTTCTACTCAAGTCTATCATATTTGATTTTTTTAATACACTATTTATTTCTGCAGAAACTGCCTGCTGGCTGTGAATTGCGATTATGAATCCGCTCGGAACATGTTTCTTTCTTCATAAACCGCAGCAGTTTCTCTCAGCAGCGCGGCATTGATCCGCGCTTCATATTTGGTTTCCAATTCATCTGCAATGGCAAGAAGCTCTTCTTTTGTTGAGACATGAGGCCGCATGCGGTTATAGATCTGCAGAATTCTTTCATCGGGAATTCTGGTCATTTCAGCTGCTCTTCTGAAATTTGCCCCCACCTGTGGGTTGCCGAAGGACTCCTGAATTTCCGCCTGATAGATCAGGGTCTCAGCGCTGATTCTGCAGTCTGCCGGGGTCACCTTTCCCGACAGTATATTTTCCATATTAATTTCATCAATTGCTTTTCCGGTTTGTGTCTTAATCAATTCCGGATGTTTTTCATATAGAGGATAATCCTGATTTGCATCTAGTCTTTCCACTTTCCTCGACCTCCTAAATTCTTACTTATGCGTTTCAGCGATGCCAGACCCGTTCATTCAAGTCCTGCAAGATTCGTTTTATGCAAGTCTGCACGGCTACGGGTGAATTCTGGCAATCATCTCAGTTCTGCGGCATCAATCCAGATTGAATTCTTCATCGATGGGACGCAGATATTTTTTACCGTAAATCATATAGTATACGATTGCCACTGCATAAACTGCAAGAACCCACTTCAGAACGGCAATGTTATAGACCAGCACGCAGACAAAGAGAATGATTACCGTAATCAGCGCCACTACCGGCACGATGGGATAGGTGACCTTGAACGGGCGATCCATATTGGGTTCGTTCTTTCTCAGGATAAAGGTGGTTACTATTACAATGGTGTACATGATCAATGCAGCAAACACGGAGATCGTTACCATTACTGCGGTCTGCCCTGTCATAGCAAGTGCGAGGGCGAAGGCTGCGGGGATCAGAAGGCCCACGGTGGGGCAGCCGTACTTATTGACTCTTGCAAAGGCCGGTGGAAGGTATCCGGTACGGCCCATGGCAAAGGATTGTCTTGAAAAGGCCAATACGATGGC
>JARBUO010000246.1 GCA_029239605.1 Bacillota bacterium
AATCGCAAGAGGAGAGGTATGATTATTTAGAGGTGATATCGGTGAAAAAAATAATAATTATCAGCTTACTAATATGGTTGAGTCTAATCGGCTTTGGATGCCAAAAACAGGAAAAATCTGAAGCCGATCAGATTAAATCAAAGTATGACAGAGTTGATGATTTCGAAGGTGTTATAATAACCGTTGATGAAATCAGTATAACGAAATCGGGCTTGACATTAAAAATTTACAATAATTGTGATGAGGCTATTGGTTATAGCACCTTTTATTGCGTCGAAAAAAGCATTTCAGAGGAATGGTATAAGATTCCTCAATTGCCTGATAAAGTATCCTGGCCTTTTATAGGGTATGATTTAGAGCCTAGTCACACTGCAGAATTTGATATTGATTGGGTTTGGTTATATGGAGAATTAGATCCGGGTAATTACAGAATTATAAAATATTTTGATGCTGAATCAAATCCAGATAAAAAGTATTATTTGTCTGCCGAATTTGAACTAGCATTACGATGAAAAATGGAGGTACAAGAATGAAAAGAAGTTCAAAATTATGTATACTACTAATTATGGCGATTACTTTATTTCCTATGAATTCTTTTGCTTTTCAATGACAAAGTCTAGCAATCACGGGATAAAAGAACTGAAAGCGTATTTTAGTGAATATCTTGTTAATGCAATCCGGCTAAATTACCATGCTGATGCGCTATTATGATCAAACCCCTTTGTCTTGTACTGGCACATTTTTTCATAAAGCTAAAGATAAACCTTCTCCACATATCTGCTGGTGGCGCATTTAAGCATGCCGGAATAACCCAGCCGAAAACCGATAATATCTCCTACCTGATACTCTTTATCCGATTTACTTACATCCAGAATCAGATGGTCGGAGCTTGCCCCCAGAATATCAATCTGTTCATCCAGGGGGATCATAGATTCGGGGTCGGTATCCTGCTTTCCGATAGCCAGTATCGCCCTTTTAATCACACCACGATCCTCATAAACAGGCCGCTGTCCAAAAGCATCTACACCAATCTCTCCAATGGGCAGAGAGCGCTTATGCTTCAGCTCGATGATCTGTGCTTCCAGAATCAGTGCATCATCAGCGGTTCCCGGAAGTCTCGTTCCATAGGCAGTATCATTGCCCAGTAAAAACGCCTCTCCCAACCTTAGATTATTGATTCCCTTCGGCAGTTCTCCTCGCTCCGCCAAATAGATGGAGCTTGAATTGCCGCCAGAAATCATTTTAAGGTGGATCTTGAATTTTTCTTCTATTTTCCTCCCTGTCTCAACCAAGATGGACAGATTGTCTTCTTTCGGAATCACTGCACCATAGCAGGTCAAATTCACCCCGATCCCATAAAGTCTGATGTGCTCGCA
Organism: Bacillota bacterium; assembly: GCA_029239605.1. Classification (GTDB taxonomy): domain Bacteria; phylum Bacillota; class Clostridia; order Peptostreptococcales; family Anaerovoracaceae; genus Anoxybacterium. The sequence continues at coordinate 1,377 of JARBUO010000246.1, forward strand.
CGCAAGGCACTCCTCCACCACAGCAAAGATCTGATCCTCATCCTGATAAAAAATACCCTCTCGCAGATCGCCCAAATCGATCATGAGCAAAATATCGTGAACCCTACCCTGCTTCTCCGCTTCCTTGTTTAGAAGCCGGATGGTTTCCATCTCTGAGTTGAAGCTGAGATCAACATACCGTACTACATCAGAAATTTCACTGTCCATGGGAAGCCTGAGCAAGACGGTCTTCTTCCCTCGTCCTGCGAAGGTTTTGATGTTCTGAATTCGTGAGTCAGCAATAAAATCCACTTCTGGATGAGAAAGCAGCAGGTCTGTAAGCCCCGGTTCTGCACAAAGCCCTTTTGTAACAATCATCATGCTAAAACCGCCCTGTTGCTTTGTAATCCTGCTGACGGCATTTAAGTTCTCTTTTAATTTTGTAAGGTCAATGTTCAGTCTTGGATACATGTTGGTTTGCCACCCTTCTTTTTTGAGGAATTTTAATGCATACAGAATGAATCAGCGTTTCTTTTCGTTGATTGTTTTTCTATTGTTCTTTTTATTTTATAAATTTTGTCTGAAGGCTCTTTTCCATCAGCTTGATGGCAGACTCCTTATACCGTCTCGAGAGAACGCCAAGGGATGCCATGATATAGTCGTTATCAACGAGAATCCGTGCATGCTGCGTCGGATAGAGATTCAGCCCAGTATGGTTGCTTTCCGCTATGGACTGCATGATTTCCATTCTGTGTGGAAGCCTGGTCAGCGCACCTCCTGTCCCAATGATGTATTTGACCTGGGTCAGGTCCTTCCCTTCTGCCAACGTAGTTCGTCCCGAGGGGCCATAAACATACCGAAGCTTTCCGGCATGCCGTTCTACTGCTCTCAGCACCGCCTCTTTTGTCAACCGCTCAACAAATCGTATTTCATCTGGTGTTTTAGGAATTGCCTGATAGCTTTCCTTGATTTTAGCAAGATCTAAATCCGCTAACTCCTCAGCCAGCTTGCTCTCTCCGATGACCTCGATAATATTTTTCATGTTTACGTAGACGCCCAGGTCACCTTCAACGGTTCTCTTTGCTTTGGGCTCCGGGCTGACGAGAATCCGCGCAATCTCATCGGATGCATCGGTAACGGAATGAAGATCCGTCGTTGCACCGCCTACGTCAAGCACGATGAGGTCGCCCAGACATTCATAAAGAACCTTTGTGGCTTCCATCACTGCTCCCGGCGTGGGGATGATGGGACCGCCCACCATATCCCGCACATGCTCCATTCCCGGTGCATGAATGATATGTTCCTCAAAGGCATCCTGTATCACCCTTCTGGCCGGTTCCACGTTCAGATCGTCGATTTTTGGATAAACATTATCGACGATGTACAGTTTCATTCCGCTTTCCGCATCGAAGATCAGCTTCATTTCTTCCTGATTTTCAACGTTTCCGCCATAAATCACCGGTGTTTTCAACCCTAGACTTCGGATCATTTCCGCATTGTATATTGCCGTTTCACGTTCTCCATAATCCACTCCACCTGCAATGAGAATCAGGTTGGGTTTGATCTCTTTGATTTTTGCCAGATCTGTCCTTCTCAGCTTTCCGGCAGTAACGTTGTGAATAATTGCCCCTGCACCCAGTGCCGCCTCCTTGGCAGCCCTTGCAGTCATATCGTAAACAAGGCCGTGAACGGTCATCTTCAGACCGCCTGCAGCACTTGAAGTAGCCAGCATCTCTTCGTAGTCCAGCGTTTCTGTTCCCAATTTTTTTCTCAGATCATCCACCGCACCTTGAAGACCAATTCTAACATCTCCATCCAATACGGAGGTGGGCGCTTGCCCTTGACCGATAAAAACCGGCTCATTGGTGTTGAATCCCTGAAACGCATTTACTACTGTGGTCGTTGATCCGATTTCAGCAACCAGAACATCAACTTTCATAACTTTTCTCCTCTTCTGAATCCATCATTAAAG
>JARBUO010000247.1 GCA_029239605.1 Bacillota bacterium
AGTAAAGGAAAAAACAGAGGAGGCAGACACGAAAATCTTTGAAACACCGCAGTCCGGAACCATGCAGTTTCTGCAGAATCTGCTGAAAACCATATTTGGAGATTAAGGACGGCATAGATGATGTCTAGGTCTATGATAGAAAAAGTTAAGAATATCAGTTTGGTAGCATTGTTTTTTTCAACAGTGCTACTATTATATTTTTTTTGGGGTAATATATCCTTTGATAGAATAGGGCTTACCGGCAGTCCTGAAATTGGTGACGTGCCGAAAGCAGAGCTCATCGTGAAACCGGAACGAATTGTCGTAAATTTTGGCAACGATAATTATACTGTGATTGCCTCTGGAAGTACATCGATCTTCTATGATCCGGGCGAGAGCGACAGCATGGCAAAAGAGCTTGATTCCTTTGGGCAGTCAGGCGATATTCTGACTGAAGAGATTACCTTTGATAAATATGAGATTGTCACAAAGTATCGATCCATTTGGGCAGAATTCGCCTATGATATTCCAATGGCAGACTTTTGTTCTATTTTTAATATTAAAAAGCCATCCAGCTACGATGTGATCGAAACCGTAACGAGGATCGGCTATTCCACCGCTGTTGACAAAAGTATCTTTATCTACGACGGGAAAAACCATAAGTACTATCGTCTGGTAGCGGACAGCGGACAGGCTGGCAAAGCAGACTTTACAAAGCTTATCTCCAAGGTAGAAGGACAGGGTTACACCAGTTATTACCCAGTCAGTGTCTATTTGGGAGAAGGCGTTGCAAACAGCGCTTTGCTGGTTCCCGAATCCATTGCAACCAACCTTTCTGATTTTGCTTTCCGCCAGGATGCTTATCCCTCTGAAACAGCCAAAATTACTTCCATCGCGGAGGATTTCTTCGGTGGAAATTTCGATTTTGTAAGAAAGATTACAGAGGACAAGGGAACCGTAATTTATATGTATGGTTATGGCCAAAACGTATTGATTGTCAATACCGACGGAAGCATAGAATACAAAGAAGAGCAGGTGGGAGCCAATGCGCAGCCGAGCTTTCAGGATGCGCTGAATCTGGCGGTGCAATATGTTGCGGAACACGGGTCCTGGGAGTCATTGGACGGGGCGAAATTAACACCGTATTTAAAGGCTGTCACTGTAAATCCGGGCAAGAAAAAAGGGTATCAGTTTGTTTTCGGAATGGAAATTAACGGGAGCCGCCTTTTTTATGAGGATGGCAATCCTCTTGTAATAAACGTCACATCTGGTCAAGTGACCTACTACAAAAGAAATATGATTGATTTTGACCCGGAAGCGCTTGCTGCCATGGAAACTTATTCTCCCGAAGGCGCGTATTCGTCGGTCAATCTGATTGCTCAGAATTACCAGTATATCTATAACGTTCTTCTTCAGACCGAGCGGATCAGTACCGCCGTTGCGCCTGAGGAGATGTTTGAAACCATCGCATCGATGGTAACGAATATGCAGACAGGATATTTGCGGCTGGCTGATACCGGAGTCACAGAAATTCAGCCGGTATGGATTGTATCCATCGATAATGTCAACATTTATTTTGATCTCTATACCGCACAGCCGCTGAGCTATTCGGGCAGCTGATAAAGCGTTTGGATCTGTATCATCTGCATCAATGGAAATTCCAGAAAGGAACAGGTAGAATGGACTGGACAAAAGCAAAAACCATACTGATTGTTGCGTTGCTGGTAACCAACCTCGTTTTGGCTGGTGCATACCTTTTCCAAAATATAAAATTTGATGACGAGGCAGAGATGCAGGATGCAACAATAAAGCTTCTTGCTGCCAAAAATATTTATCTGATGCAACAATAAAGCTTCTTGCTGCCAAAAATATTTATCTGGAAACAAAGATTCCGGAGGAGCAGCCCAAGATGCCAAAGCTTACGGTACAGTTCGATACCATCAATGAAGATGATGTCAATGAGCTGATCGAAAGTCAGGCTCCGCTGCCAGATACAGAGCTCTCAGACGAGAAGCTGATCGCTGTAACCACCCAATTCATTCGAGACTGTGGTCTGATGACAGACAATGTTACCTTCCAGAGCATTGAACGGCTGGACGATGAAATCAAAGTAACTTATAAGAATTACATAGAAAACGTAGCCATTGAAGAAAGCTATATTTTATGTACGTTGAAAGACGGAAAAATTACAGAGTTCCGAAGATTTTGGCTTGATCCTGTGGAGATGAGCACCTCTGAGAAGGAAGTAATTCCTGCCGCAGCAGCGCTCATCAAGTTCATGAGTGAAAATGCCGGAGCGGAGCCTATTTATATTCAAAACATCTCGCTTGTTTTTTGGCTTGACTCCAGTGCCTTCAATGCGGAGTCCCCGGTGACAGATACTGCTTTTCCTGCTTGGAAGATCCTGTATAATGATGGTAAGGTCCGGTATGTCACTGCCTGGGAGCAATAATCTTTAAAATAAAAATAGTATGAAGTTTCTTCACTTCATCAAACAAGGCACACAAATTCATCACAATTATGATCAACAATAAGGAGAAATCAAAAATGACTTTAAGCTTCTGTTCCTTTTCCAGCGGAAGCAGCGGGAACTGCTATTTAATAAAGTCTGAGACCACTGCCATTCTGGTGGATGCAGGGATCAGCGGTAAAAAAATCTTTGACGGACTTACAATGACAAATACGCCGCGGGAACAGCTGGCGGCATTGCTCATAACACACGAACATGTGGATCACACCAAGAGTCTCCGGACGCTGATGAATCGGCAGAAAACACTAAAGGCCTATGCAAATGCCATGACGTGGAAGCAGATCAGCTGTCCCATCTGCGAAGAGCAGATCGGTGTTTTTCAAACAGGCGAGACATTTCTCATCGGAGATATTCTGGTGAAATCTTTTCCTGTATCCCATGACGCGGCGGAGCCGGTGGGCTACACCTTTACTTCGGGGGAAAAGCAGATCGGGATTGTTACCGATACAGGGTGCATGAGCGACGAGATCATAACCTCCATAAAGGAAGCGGATATTCTGATCCTGGAGGCGAACCACGATGTGGATATGCTGAAACTCGGCAAATATCCATGGTTTCTGAAGCAACGGGTTTTGGGAAGAGAAGGGCATTTATCCAACGAGGCTGCAGGGGAGACCATCTTGCGATTGTTGTCCGAAAACAAGAAAGAACGGCAGGTTCTGCTGGCGCATTTAAGCAGGGAAAACAACTTTCCTGAAATGGCCTACCAAACGGTTAAAAATATCCTGGAGGAAGCAGACTATTACATAGGAAAGCATTTGAAGCTCAATACAATCATCAGAGATGAGGTAAGCTTGATCTATGAGATTTAACAAATAGGGGGGGATCAAACATGGAGAAAGATGATTTTGACTTTAGAG
>JARBUO010000149.1 GCA_029239605.1 Bacillota bacterium
AAGCCAGCTAAAGCTGGGGCATTAACGTATGGCACCTACCAGACATTTGCTTCACAAATGAGGTTAGGTGCGCAAGGCCGAAGCAGCAAAGGAGCGTGGTGGCAGTCACTCTCTGGAAACTGGCAGGCAAAAGGAAGGTTGTGGGACGATACTTTGGAGAGATCTCATTCAATTGAGGCGCCAACGAGGCGATAACCAACAGGCGAAAGGACAGAGGAATTATGAGTCGTAGAACGCAGGAACACAAATTCAGAATTTGCAGGGCTCTGCGTAGAATCGGTCATAGAAATATTTAGTTTCCAACTGCTGAGTAAGTAGTATCGGCCATGGTACAAAAGACCATGCCGATGCGGGCGGACAGCATAAAACAAGCAGCTGTCCGGCACCAAAAGCAAGGAGGAAAACAAGATGAGAATGTTATTAGTTGGAGCAGGAGCAGTGGGAGAATCCATTTTGAGGATTCTGGAGACAAGAGATCCGAAACGGAACTGGCTGGAGCACGTAGTCGTCTCTGACTACAATCTGGAAAGGGCCAGAGAGGTTTGCCGCCATCTGAACAACAGTGATCGGTATACCCCGGAATTTGTTGATGCCCACAGTGAAGACGACCTGATCGCACTAATCAAAAAACACAAATGTGACTTTGTTATGGATGCGGCAGCGCCCTTTGTCACAAACAAAATCTTTGACGCGTCATTCCGGGCGGGAGCCAAATATGCCAACATGGGAACCTGGTCTGTGCCCTTTGACCCGCCGCAATATGGAATCGGTCTTGAAAACTGCTATAAAGAGCCGATGACCAAGTATAATTTTGACAGGCATGAGGCATGGGCAGAACGGGGGAATATGGCTGTCATCTGCCTGGGAATCGATCCCGGTGTGGTAAATGTCTTTGCAAAATTTGCAGCAGAGTATCTTTTTGATGAACTTTATGAGGTTCATGTGAAGGATGGAGGCAACTTAACCATACCAGGGGCAAGCGAGGATACTGTATCTTTTGGATTCAATGTGTGGACTGTTCTTGATGAATGTATCAATCCCAACGTGGAATGGAACAAGGATTATGGGTTCATCGTAGACCGGCCCTTCGCCGGTGAAGAGGAGTTCGAAATGCCGGCCGGAGTCGGTGTTAATACGCTGGTGAAGATCGAGCATGAAGAGACGGTTACCATACCGAGATATCTGCAGAAGTATGGACTTCGGAGATGTACCTTCAAGATTGCGCTGGATGATAATCTCGTCAAAGCGCTTAAAGTGATCAATGCTTTGGGCCTGCGAAGCCTGCAGACCGTTGATGTTGACGGAGTAAAGGTCGTACCGAGAGATGTGGTGGCTGCCTGCGCACCTCAGCCCATCGATTTGGGTGATGAAATGATTGGAAAGATGTGCGTGGGAATTCACTGCAAAGGCCTTAAGGATGACAAGACGAGGCAGGTATTCATGTATCAGCCCTTTGACAATCAGATCGCCATGAAGAACTGGAAGATGCAGGTAGTGGTTGCTCAAACCGGTTTCGGCGCAGCTGTTGCCATTGAATTGATCGGCAGAGAGATTTGGAAAGATGCGGGCGTGTTCTCGCCAGAGTACTTTGATCCCATACCGTATCTGCAGATCATGGATGAGGCGGGGTTTGAGTACGGTATTGTCGAAATGGATTCCGAGTATAAAACAGTCAATGATAAGAAAATAATGGCGCAAATCTACAAGGAAGCTGCCAAGGTCCAGAAGGAGAACAAAAACGCCCTGCTAAACGGAAGGACAGTAAAAAGTTAATCAAAAGGGGATTACATAATTCAGGGCTTCCTGAGTCTCCCATCAGCGGACTGAAGCAGTGGAAGAATAGGAGAAGGAGAATGGACGAAAACCATGTACATGGTGTGGCAGGCTTGAAACGGCATAAAATTAAAACCAGCGGCGTTGTATTTATGATCTACTGCCTCGTTGCAGCAGGCGCCTTTGGTATTGAAGAAATGGTTTCTATCAGCGGGCCGGGACTTACCCTTCTGATGCTGGTCCTCTTCCCAATTTTCTGGGCATATCCCATCAGCGAAATCGTATCAGAGCTTGGTTCGATTCTTCCGTCTGAGGGAGGCGCATACGTCTGGGCAAAAGAGGGGCTGGGAGAATTTTGGGGATGGCAGGTGGGATTTTGGGGAACCATCGGAACCTGGCTTCAGCAGGCGATGTATGTAGTGCTGGTTGCAGGGTATATGGAGAAATTCATCCCCATGAGCGAGATGGGAGTCACCGGCGTAAAGCTGGTGATGATCGCTGCATTTACCATTATCAATCTTTTGGGAATCCAGGAGGTTTCAAACGTGAGTACCGTCCTGTCCATTGCAGTAATTGCCGGATTTGCGGTGGTTACTGTCGTAGGACTCGCACACTGGCAGTACAGTCCCATCGAGCCGTTTATGCCGGAAGAGGCAGGACTTGTGGATGCACTTGGAGGGTCTATCTGCATTGCAATATGGATGTATTGCGGATATGAGACCATGGCCAATGTAGCCGGAGAAATCGAGGATCCGCAGGTCATACCAAGAGGTCTGATCATTGCAATGCCGGTCATTGCACTCAGCTATTTCCTTCCTACCCTTGCGGGACTGGTTTCTGTGGGCCAGTGGGAAAGCTGGGCAACGGAGGGCGATGCCGCTGTGGGCTATATGGATGTACTGATTACCTATTTAGGCCCGGCATTCGGATTTGCCTTTATGATTATTGCAATTTTATCTCAGTGTTCTATTTTCAATGCCTATATCGCTTCGGGATCCAGAGGCTTCTTTGTCATGGCAGATGATCACCTGTTTCCGCGATTCATGGTCAGACTGAGCAGGAAGAGAAAGGTACCTGCGGTAAGCATTCTTGTTATGGCGGGGTTTACGGTCATCCTTTGCCGTTGGGATTTCACAACCCTTGTAATGGCAACCACGCCGCTGATGCTTTACCTTTACATGGCGTTGGCCGTATCGGTCAGGAGGCTGAGAAAAACCTATCCGGTTGAAGATCGAAAAGCAAAGGGTCTGTACGTAATTCCGGGTGGGACTGCCGGTCTGAATTTTGTTACGGTCCTGCCTGTGATCATCTCTGTTATCGCACTTTATGTAAATGGCACCGAGTATTTTATCTCCGGATTTCTCATGCTGCTCATCAGTCTGATTGGCTATCTGATCTGCAAATGGCGTTATGGGGGGCTGGAACGGGTCGATCCTTTCAAATATCCGCTCAATCCCTTAACCAAACTAGCAGCCGGAGATCTGACGCATATCAGCACCTATATTTTGCTAAGCGGTATTGCTGCATTTGCAGGCTCCATTCTGCTGTACCTCTATGAGGGTGAAGGGGGAGAAGCGTACTATCTGGAGGAATATGGAAACGGGTTTTTCAGTGACTTTTGGGGGATGATCAGCGTATGCCGCTTGGGAGGTATTTTGCTGATATTATTGGGGATATTATCTTTTTTCATTGCACGGCGCATTGAAAAGAATCCTCCCATATCGGAACTGCTTGGAGAGTCTCCCCAGCCTTAAAATCAGATTGAAAACCCTTTTTCCTCTGAACGGACGGATTCCGGACGCCAGTTGGAAAAGGGGTTTTTTTAACGATGTTCAAATAGAACAATTGGTTGTCTGGAGAAAGGCATGCGTCCGTTGTCTATTTCTGTAAATTTCATCAAAAAGTCAGGAAATTTCTACGGAAAAGAGGAATGGCAATAATTATTGGATATCATAGAATGAACAGTGGAAAATAATGTAACATATTGTCGAATTTCCAAGGTGTTTCTATGGGTACAACCGAAAAAGAAGGATTAAGAATACAGCTTCTGGAACGGGCTTGCACTGTCTATGGAAGAGAGCTGCAGAGATTTATTTATGCATTGACAAGGAACGATTCCTTTGCGATGGAGGAAATCTACCAGAACACAATGCTGAGTGCACTGAAGGGCATTCGTGGTCTCCGGGACGACAAAAAGATAAAAGATTGGATCTTTGCAATTGCAAGGGAGGAGGCAAAACGTTATTATGCTGCGACCACTGCTGATAAAGTAAGAAGGCAGCCTGTTCCTTCGGATGATTTTGAAACTGAAACGTATGGCATCACAGATTTTACCCAATCTGTGGAGGACAGAGTTTCCGTTGCGGCGTTGATCAGCAGTTTGAAAACAGAGGAACGGCAGTTGTACATATTGCACTACTACTATGGATACCCCTTTAAGAAAATTTCCCAAATGCTGAATATGAACTATAATACCGTCCGTTCTATACACGGAAGGGGCATGGCCAAAATGAGAAAACGACTCTGATCCTGATCAAAATAAAAAACTTGATCATCATTACACTGGGTAGTATATTCAGTGTATGAGAAACAAAATTGTGGAATTGTGTAAGGACTTTACCGACCTTACGGATGAGGACATTCAAATTCTCGTCGAGTATGATGAAAAGATTGGCTCCATCGCTCTGCTCACATCCAACGATATCTTTATTGACGCACTGACGTCCAATCATAAAGATTCTGTTGTTCTGGCATGGGCGAAGCCAGAGAAGAAATCCCTCTACAATACAAGTGTGGTGGGAGACCTTGCCTATTCGGAAAATGAGCCCGGCGTTTATAAGACAATCACCACAGGAAGAATCTCCCGGGCAATCAGCGGCGTAAGCCAGGAAGGAGTTCCCATCGCACAAACCGTTGTACCGATCAGAAATCGTAATAAAATCATCGGCGTTTTAATCATGGAACGGGACATTACCCGCGAAATTGAACAGGAGCAAGAGGTTAATGTCCTGAAGGAAACCGTAGAATTTCTTAAAAAATCTCTCATGGAACTGAACATCGTGGAGTCGTATTTTGCAGATTGGTTCAACAACGGTATTTTTGTGCTGAACAGCGAATGCAAAATTATTTATGTCAATAAAGCTGCCCACGATCTCTATCTCCGGGAGGAAAGCAAAGACCCTATGGGCAATGATCTTTCCAAACTGCTGGGAACCTTCCGGGGTCTTAACGATATGCTGAGTAAAATAAGCAGCCCCACAGAAATTGCGCTAAGAGACGAGGTTTACAATCTTCACATTCACCCCATCGGAATCCAGGATGAACTGGAGGGAGCGGTAATCATCGCACAGGATATGACTGAGCTGAGAATCAAAGAGCGCGAAATTCAGGGGAAGGATATGCTGATTCGGGAAATCCATCATCGCGTAAAGAATAATCTTCAAAATATTGCAGCAATCCTGCAGCTTCAGATGAGAAGAACCAATTCGGAAGAGGCAAGAACATCGTTTCAGGCCAGTATCAGCAGGATTATGTCCATTGCAGCAGCGCAAAATGTATTTTCACGGCAGAATCTTGATACCGTCAAACTCAAAGAACTGCTTAGCTATGTTATGAACACAACGCTGGAAAGCTATAAATTCGAATATCAAAACATTCTGGCTGCAGTCGAAGGACGCAACGTTGAAATTTCAAGCAGTCAGGCCATCCCGGTGGCACTCATAGCAAATGAAGTAGTCAGCAATGCCATGAAACACGGCATCAGGGGTGATGAGACCGGTGAAATCCGCATAAATATTAATGAGAACGAAAATATGGTCATTATGGAATTCTACGATAGCGGAAAAAATGATCTGAATTACGACAGCAGCAACGAGAACAAGCTGGGTCTTCAGATCGTCAAGGCGCTTTCTACAGAACAGCTGGGCGGTACGTTTACCATCAGTAAGGTAAACGGCGAGACGAAGGCTGAAGTAATTTTCACCAAATGACAAGGGAGGTGTTTCATGGGCTATTTATCAGTATTGCTGGCAGACGATGAAGTGTTGACTAGGCTTGATATAAGGGAGCATTTGACAAAGGAAGGACATATGGTTTGCGGCGAAGCGGGAAACGGTCTGGACGTATTAGAATTGGCCAGGCTTACCAATCCGGACATCGCACTGCTGGACATTAAAATGCCGGGGCTTGACGGGATTGAAGTGGCCAGCCAGCTGAAATTGCTGGGAATTCCCACAGTACTTATGACGGCATATTATCAGCCGGCCTTTATTAATCGGGCGGAGAAGGTGGGGGTCTACGGATACCTGAACAAACCCATCCGCCAGCAGGACATCATACCTTCTCTCCACATTGCCTACGGGCGATGGAAAGAGATGCAGAAACTTTCCAAAGAGATCGACCTGATCAAAAGGAAGATGGAGTATCAAAGAAAGATTGAGCGAGCGAAGGGAATCTATGCTTTAAAGCATGGAATCAGTGAATTTGAGGCTCATAACGCAATTTTAAAATTATCCATGGCAAGCAGCAAGCCGTTATTCCATGTGTGTGACGAAATTATAAGAAAAGGGTAATGACAGGAATTATTTGGAATAAGTGACCCGTGAAAGAACCTTTGCTGACGGGCATAAAATGATCAGAACTTGGAAAAAACTTATTGCATTCGACATTTTTTAGTGGTATCTTAAAAGAGATTTAAGACAAGGGAATAGAGCAATAGGGCTCACAAAAACAGATTTTTATGATCTGCTTTTGTGAGCCCTATTCTTATTTTCAGGGCATGCATGGTATTTTTTATTTTTATTAAGGAGGGAATTTGAATGTCAGAAAAAGGAAAAGAAAGCGAACAGCTGGTGAGAACCCTGAAACCGATTCATCTTTGGGCTTTGGCCGTGGGCCTGGTTATCTCAGGCAACTACTTCGGATGGAGCTATGGTTATGGAACGGGCGGCCCCCTGGGATTATTTATTGCGTGTATCCCCGTCGTAATTTTTTATGCAACTTTTATCTTCTGTTATTCTGAAATGGCTACGGCAATTCCTCATGCCGGAGGACCTTCGGCATATGCCAGAAGAGCCATGGGCCCGGCAGCAGGTTATTTCGCAGGGATCAGCTGCTTGATTGAGTTCCTGTTTGCGCCCCCTGCCATTGCACTTGCAGTAGGCGGATACATACATAACATGATCCCCATTGTTCCTGCAATTCCCGCTACCATTGTAGCATTCGTACTTTTCGTATTCATCAATTTCCTGGGAATGCATACTTCCGCTGTCTTTGAGCTCATCGTCACCATCGTGGCATTGGTGGGCCTGTGCATTTTCTGGGGTGCAGCAGCACCGCATTTCTCCATGGACAGCTTCCTGCAGCCTTTGACAGAGAATAACGGCTTCGAAGGTTTTCTGCAGTATATCCCAGGAGGATGGACGGGCGTTATGGCTTCTGTTCCTTTTGCCATCTGGTTCTATCTGGCCCTTGAAGGCGGCGCTATGGCAGCGGAAGAGATGGTCAATCCCCAGAAGGATATCCCCAAAGGATTCCTTACCGGTATGCTGACGCTCTTCATCATGATGTGCTTCACCCTGTTCCTCACAGCTGGTATCGTCGATTACAATCAGGTATCTGCAGTAGACTTCCCGCTGCCTGCAGCTTTGGAAGCGGTTTATGGCAAAGGAGCACTTACCCTCATCGTTAATTTCTTAGGTTTATTCGGACTCATCGCATCTCTGAACGGAATCATCGTAGGTTCCTCAAGACAGCTGTATGCAATGGCCAGAACCGGTTATCTGCCCAAATTCATTGCTGTGGTAAACAAGAAAAGGCATACCCCTACCGCTGCACTGATTATCGCAGGCATTATCGGAATCGTTGCTGCATCCACAGGTTTGACTTCCATCGTAATCACGCTGTCCGTCTTCGGATCCGTAGGCCTTTACTTCATCTGCCTCATTTCCTTCTTCGTACTGCGTTCCAAGGAGCCGGATCTGAAGAGACCTTTCAAGGTTCCGGCAGGAAACCTGGTTGGCGGAATCAGCATGATCATGTGTATCTTTTGTCTGGTGAGCCTTTTCATCACCACTGTAGGCGTTGCGCTTCCCGAATCCAGCATTGCATACATGATCTTTGGCGATGCAGTGGTTAACCCACTCATTGCAACGGTAGTAATCTATGTGCTTGCTTACGTCTGGTACTTCGTAGGCGGAAGAAAGAATATCCGACCCTTTGATGAAGAATTTGATGTACTCAACGATCTTGACGCATAATCCAAAATAACAATCCGGCAATGATTCAACCTTTGAAGGCGTTCGCCGCGGACTCATCGGCAGGAAATGGTTTTGGCACTCTCTGCGCTTCATCTCGTGACGTTCAGACAGTCAAACAAACTTTTTCCATCATCGTGTTTGACTGCAGCTGAACTTCTTGCTCAATGTGCGGAGCGTGCTGCAAAACCAATACGACAGCCGATTCCCCCCGCGGCAAACGCCTCTGAAAAGTAGAAGCGTTGCCCCATAGATCCCTATCACCAATATCACGATATTACAAATTATTCAATTGATTGATCTCTTGAGAGGAGGAAAC
>JARBUO010000150.1 GCA_029239605.1 Bacillota bacterium
CATTTCCCTGTGTTTCATCCGATTCCTTGGTTTCATTGTTTTCCTTTGTTGCACTTATGATTACTCGCGGTGCAGTCATTTCATTTGCCGGAGTCTTCTGCTCCGTTTTTTTCCTCTTTGCGGAGGAAGTGGTTTGTTTCATACTCAACCGATGTGATCCTTTCCGTTAAAATAATTTTTCTGCTGCCCGAATCATCTGGTGTCTGCTGCTCTTATCGGGCTGAAAGCCTCCGGGAATTAAAAGAATCAGTCCGTCTTCTTCCAAGTACGTCACACCGGCAATATACTGGTAGAATTCCCCTCCTGCCATTGCCTTATTCATATACAGAACGACAGGTTGATTCATTCTTGTAATCCATGGGCCGTTTCGAATCAAACTGGTATCTGCCATTATGAGACTTCTGTTTTTGCCAAAGACAACGCTGATATCCTTCTGATTGTCCATGGAGACGGAAGCGGCTCCAAGATATTTCAGTGTTGTGCTCAGCGGCAGCAGGAGTCTGCCCCCGTGGTTTTGTTGGACAGGCAGGATCTCATCACCATTCATAAACACGTTTGGCTTACCGTGATAGTAGAAAAGAGATTCTCCTTTTTTGGCAATGAATGTTTGTTCCATAACCTTCAGAATGTCCTCCGAAAGGGTGGCCTTGGATAGGATGTCCTCAAAATCTTTTCCGTTTTTTACAGAATCCAGCCGATATTCGAATTTCCGGTGCAGCAGCCGCAAACCCTTGGCGTCTTTCCATAGCAGATATTCCAATTGCGTTTGTGACTCTGACCGCGGATTATCTGTCAATCTCATACCACCGTTTTCTGTCTTTCCATGGTTGATTCTTACGGTCAACTTATGTTTGCCCTCTGTAATGCTCTGCAGATCAGCGGTTATTGCTTCTTTTTGTAAATCATCGATGTAGAAGGCACAGGTGTCATCCGGTCTCAGTCCGTGAACAGAAAAAGATTCCAGGTCCCGGATGCTCTCATCGGTCAGTTTTTTGATCATACCATTTTCCGAAACCGTCAGATAGTAGTCCTTTTCTGCTCCGTCCAGCTCCGTCGGAAGCAGCGAACCGGAGTACACCCCCCACGCTCCCAGTTTTTGATAGTGAACAGCATCCTCATATGCAGTGACAGGATGCACATACACACGAATGCCCCTTTGGGCCAGCGCGGAGCAATACCCTTTATCTGCGATATAATCCGGCATCGTGACAGCAAAAATATTCTTTTCCTTCACGAAAAAAGCAAGTTTTTCCGTATCAATTTCTGTCATCGTATACAAGGTAAAGATCATGGTGTCAAAACCAAGAGCCTTTACCACATGCCACTGGTCATAGTCGTAAATTTGGGGAATGATCTGTTCCATCACTTCGGGATATTTTTTTGCTATGGTCTCCAAAAGCTTTTCATTATCACCCTTTGTATCAGTAATAATCCGAATTTCCTTATGGGCTTTCAGGATTGGTACAAGCTTGTCAAAGGTCAGCACTTCAAGCTCACCGTGAACTTTCAGTGTCAGGAATTTGCTTAGGGAAAGCTTTTTATCAAAGGTCGTCCCGTAATAATGCTGTGCAGTCCGATCCCAGTCGTGGAGCATGATGATTCTGTCGTCAGCAGACAGATCCATATCCAATTCTATGTACTTATACCCGCTTCGTATGGAATGATTCAGAGCTTCGACGGAATTGGTGGTTTCATACCCTTTGTAAGCACCGCCTCCATGAGCAATCACTTTCTCATAGAGCTTCTCCTCCGCCGTGTCGTCTGCAAAGACAGGGGTGATTTGTATCAGGATTAGAATAAAAATTTCTATTATGATAGCAGTTGTTTTCTTTAAAGTCAATGTATTCAAAGCGCTTGGTTCTCCGATGTTATGTCAGTTACAGCATTCTTGTTATCTTTTCGATTCGTTCCACTGCCAGGGCAACGGTCAGACCTGGGATGATGGAGGTTCCCATCATATCCGCCTGCAAAATCTCTCTGATCCGCTTCAGGCGGTACTGAACCGTATTGGTATGAATATTCATGAGCTTGGCTGTCTTTGAAGTGTTCATCCCCGCATCCAGCACAAAGATTTCCAATGTCTCCAGGAGCTGCTTGCCTTTTCCTTCTTTTGATGTTTTAAAAGGAGCAATCAAATCCATGTAGTTCTTTTTTACAGAATCGCTTTTAATAGAGATATTGATGCAATTGCTGGCCAATGCAAGCTCATACTTGGTGAAGATATTCATATGGGGGAAAATATACTGGATAAAAGGCCATGCCTCATTGATCAGCTGATAAGCATCAGAGCAGCCCTCCATGCCGTCCAGCCCGGTCACATGAAAAATCATAGCACCTTTCCCCAAAGGAAGCTCCAGGTAAAGTTCTGTGCAGGAGACTCTTGATTTTGTATGATCGCCTTTTAGAATCATCCCAAAGATCTCATCACCCTCATGAATTTTCAGGACTTCATAACCAGTCCGTTTTTCAAATGAGGTGATTTTCTTTAAACTGTCATCCCGTTCCACACCGGTGATGCAGAATACGCTTAGTATCTCAGAACCTTCGGACATCGCTTCGTCTTTCAGACAATAGGCTAAACTCTTGTTTCCGCGCCTAAGTGCTTTGATAAATTCTGCCTTGGCATCTTTTACGGGGCTGTATTTCCACATGCCCATGGCGATTTCAAGGATTTCTGCCAGCTTTGTAATTTCTCCCGGCGAATAGGAATCCTCATTGTCCACAATGAACATATAGTGTTTTTCTCCATTGATGGTCACCGGTCCCCAGTATGTCAGCGCACCATTGATATCAATTCTGGTATATACTGCTGACTTATCGACGTCCCGTTCAATTCCCTCCCGAATCGCCTCGGCAATGGTGGTTCTATGCCGGGTTTCAACCGAGAAGATCGGGTTGAAATCTTCACTCAGGATTACCATCTGGAAGTTATTATTAATGGCAGCTTCTCTGGCTGCAGATTGAAAATTACTATGTTTTTCGAAATTCAGCAAGTGAAAGATCGTGTTGCTGATGAGCCGGTTGGCGAAATTGTCACCGTACAGAACCTTTTCCATCACCTCATTGACGATGTCACTGTACGTAGTTCCCGGCTCCGGCGGTACGATAATCACCGGAAGCTTCAATTCACTTGCCAGTTCGATCACTCTTTTAGACATCGACTCCAGTTTAACCTCCGGCGAAAGAAGAATCAGGGCTGCTTCCCCCTGGTCCGCCATGACCCGTACGGTTTGAATCTGGGCTTCCTCACCTAAGACATCAAAAAATGATGCAGTAAGAACCAGTTCGTTTTTCTTATGGAAATCTGCACTATGATTGCTCAGGTTTCCTGCCTCAAAAAAGGAAACCGCGGTTACTCTGTTATCCAAGCCCTGGTTTCCCGCGATCAAGACAGCCTTTTGAAATACCGGAAGTTCCAGGCAATCCTTCACTGTTACTTTCATGATTTACCTCACCTATTAGGGATGCGCGATTCATTCCGTGCGCACATCTTATCGGAAAATGAGAAGTCTTAAAATGCGTCTGAAACGAATCACCGTTTCCCTATAAAAGGGGCAGGTAATTCACCTGCCCCAAATTTCAGTTATCTTTTCCCTTCTGGCCCTATGCTTTCGCGGTCATGGTCATCCCCGCCTGCATCAGCATCTTCCAGCTCACCCGGTTCATCGGATTCTTCGTCCGATGACTCTTCCTCTTCCAGTTCCATCGCTGCTTCCAGCGCGTTGGCCTCTTCGATGGCTCTTTCCAGATGGTGAACTTCCTCGATAAGCTGTTTTGCGGTTTTCGCACCGGTAAACAATGCTTCGAACTGTTCTCCGTCAAGGGTCTCGATTTCAAGCAATGTCTTGGCAATGGTATGAAGCAGATCGATTTTTTCTGTCAGAAGCTTCTCTGCCGTAGAATATGCATCTTCCACAATGGTACGAATTTCCTCATCGATTTCCGATGCCATTTCCTCGGAGTAATTCTTTCTTGTGGAAAAATCTTTACCAAGGAACACTTCATCTGATGAACTGTAATTTACAGGGCCCAGTCTCTCACTGAAACCGTATTTCGTTACCATTCCCCGCGCGATTTCTGTTGCTCTCTCGATATCATTGCTTGCTCCGGTACTGATGTCGTTCAGCGTTAGTTTTTCAGCAACACGACCGCCAAGGAGATGAACGATCTGTTCAAACATCATGGTCTTGGTTGAGTAATATTTGTCCTCTTTCGGTAGGATCATTGTAAATCCGCCGGCTCTGCCTCTGGGGATAATGGTGATCTGATGCACCGGATCAGTATTGGGCATCATTCTGGCAACCAGAGCATGACCTGCTTCATGATAAGCGGTGAGCTTTCTTTCACCCTCACTGATGACTCTGCTCTTCTTTTCCGGACCGGCAATGACCTTTGTGATGGCTTCTTCAATTTCATCCATTCTGATCTTTTTGCCGTTTCTTCTTGCAGTGAGCAAAGCTGCTTCATTAAGCATGTTCTCTATATCCGCCGGGGTAAAGCCAGGCGTTCTTCTGGCTAAGACTTTGGGTTCCACAGATTCATCCAGCGGTTTATTTCTGGAATGAACTCTGAAGATCGCTTCTCTGCCTTTGATGTCAGGAATTCCGATGACTACCTGGCGGTCGAATCTGCCGGGACGCAGAAGCGCCGGATCAAGGATGTCCGGTCTGTTGGTCGCTGCAAGGATAATGATCCCTGTGTTTTCACCAAAACCGTCCATTTCAACCAGAAGCTGATTCAAGGTCTGTTCCCTTTCATCATGTCCACCGCCGAGGCCTGCACCTCTTTTTCTTCCCACTGCGTCAATTTCGTCTATAAATATGATACAGGGAGAGTTTTTCTTAGCTTGTTCAAATAAATCTCTGACTCTGGAAGCTCCGACTCCGACGAACATTTCAACGAAGTCCGAACCGCTGATGCTGAAAAACGGTACCCCCGCTTCTCCTGCTGCAGCCTTGGAAATATAGGTCTTACCTGTTCCCGGAGGCCCTACCAGCAAAATTCCTTTTGGGATTCTCGCGCCCAGATTATTATATTTCTTAGGATTTTTGAGAAAGTCTACAACCTCTTCCAGTTCTTCCTTTTCCTCATCCAACCCTGCCACATCGGCAAATGTTACTTTTTTCAGTTCATCTTCCTTGTGAAGTTTAGCCCTGCTCTTACCAAAGGACATGACCTTTCCTCCGCCGCCCTGACCCTGATTCATAAAAACAAACCAGAAGATGATCAGGATGACAACCATAATGATTGTCGGAAGTAAGGAAACGATCCATGGTGTAGTCTTAGGCTCATCGCTGTTGACCTTAATGATTCCTTCTTCCATCTGCGGGAAGATATACTGCTCGTTCAGCATATTAATTTCCAGAACCGACGGCGCATAAGCAACGATCTTGTCCCCATTTTTCAAGGTACCGTTCATTGTTCTGTCGTTGATCGTCAGTGATTCTACTCTTTCGTCCTTCAGCTGCGTAGCGAATTCGGAAAAGTCGACTTCTTTCACTTCCTGCTCCGGCGTCCCCTGGTAAAACCATGCCATCGCAAGAACCAATCCAAAGATTACTACATATATCCCCAAATTTTTAACGACTCTATTCAATGTCTGCTGTTCCCCTTTCTTGGACTCTCTGCTCGCCATAATTATGTATCAATCCATGGCATTGTATCGTATGTGCAGAAAATTTAAGACTGCAGTGTCTCTGCAGAAGCTTACATCTTTACAAATTTTTCCGGGCGTTTAATTTTGCCCAGTCAAAAAATTTTATCATGTTTCTGACGAATATTCAAGTACAATGATTCTCTCTGTAGAATCCTCCACTTTATAATTCTGGCTGATTCTGCTCCCAACGATCCATATCACTTCAGCGCCCAGACAGACAATAGGTCTCCGGTTCCGCTCCATCTTGTCAATCTTTTCATCCACGAAAAGATCCTGCAGCTTTTTACGCCCGTTCATCCCCAATGGAATGATGTAATCACCCGGTTTTCTTGTGCGGATCACCGGCGAAACTCCCATTTCAGTTAGTTTATCCATACTCAGGCTGCAGATTTCATGATTATTCCTTACATGTACCTGTTTTCTCCACAGCAGCCAATCCTGCCTTCTAAGAATTTTTACCCCGATACGGGCATTTAATTCATGGATTTCTATTTTGCCTTCTCTATTAAGATCAATTTTATATTCAAATCGATATTCCGATGCTTTTTCCGGATTCGTTTTCTTGTAAAATTCTACATGATCATAATGAATCCGCATGCAATACCCAAGGGGAAAGTCTGCAGTAGCAGAGGTTCTGCGTTCTCGCATCAGCTCGTCAGCCTGTTCCAGGTGAACGGAGCCAATATCTCTTGAAAGGCCCGCACGTTCAAACAGTTCCTTTACAACACGATGGCGGATAGCCGGTTCCTGGGAATTCAACAAATCCAGCGGCATACGGCTATACCCCTCTCCAAAAACAGCATGCTGCCGGATGAGTTCATCAACCGTTCTGCCGAAATAGGCCTTGTCCTCTTTGGCGATTCCGGAAAGGCGGTTCAGCGCTTCGATAATGTTCGTGTTGAAATGCTCTCTTAAATAGGGCAGCAGTTCCAACCGGATCTTATTCCTGGTGTAAAGCGGCTCAAGGTTGGTGAGATCGATTTGCGGATGCAATGCATGCTCAGCGCAGTAAGATTCGATCTCCACTCTTGTAACATCTAACAGCGGGCGAATGATAATTCCTCTGTTCGGATCATTTCTATGGTATTCAATTCCGCAAAGTCCATCCGTTCCGGTTCCGCGGAGAATTCTCATCAGAACGGTTTCCGCCTGATCGTTCATATTTTGAGCCACAGCGATTTTAACGGTTTTTCCGGTTTCCGCAGCAATTTGCTGTGCAACAAGGGCAAAAGACTCATAACGCACCTGTCTGCCTGCATCCTCACTGGACATTCCTGTTTCTGCTGCGATTTTTTTCACATCATAAGTGAAGGTGTGGCATGGTACATGGAAAGATTCACAAAGGTTCTCAGTATAGCGCTGATCCTCCTCTGCTGCGCCTGGCCTGAGTCCGTGGTTGATATGAACCGCAGTAAGGCCAAGCTTCCAATCGTCCTTTAAACTATGGAGAATATGAAAAAGGCACACCGAATCGGGGCCTCCGGAGAGTCCGATTACGATGTGCTCGCCCTGTGCTATCAAGTGATTTGTTAAAATTGTTTCTTTCACTCTATCCTTTATCATGTTGTTGATTTACAGTTCCTTCCTGTCGCTCCTCGTCGGCCTTTGGCATCCTATTCAAGGCCACTGGGAACATTGTCGTAAAAAAGTGGCTTCGCTACTTCCGCCAGGGAACCCTAACGGCCTTTGGCCTCCGACTCGCTTAGCTCCCTGCTGTCCGTTTTGCCATCCAAGCAAGCTTGGGGCAAGAAGGCATGGCGCGCCCTCTGCACTCCCCATTTTATCTAATAGGAAATGATCGTTCCTATTTAGATAAAAAAATCCGATACAAAAGCCTGTATCGGTTTAGCAGCGTGTTTGTTCCGAGCCTTTTTCTTTAGGGATCAGCATAACATAGGAACGCAATGAATTCAATAAAAGCATGCGGAATATTTTGAATATTTCGATATTGACCAAGTCACATTTTCGATATGAATCAAGACACATTTTTTGTAAGGATATCATCAACCAATTCTACCGGTTCATCAAATAAATAGATAAATTCAGGTATCCCGCAAACAGCACCCAGATCAAGTATGGAATTTGCAGGTAAGCCGCAGTCTTATTCACCTGATAGAAACTGACAATCATGAGCACGATCATCCCTAGCAGAAGGAGGAGCCAGACAAAGGCCAACAGATACATCTGCAGATTGAAGAAGATGATGGACCAGAGGAAATTCATCACCAGCTGAATCGCGTATATTCTAAGGGCCTGATTTCGGTAGGATGAGTCGGAAACATAGACAAGGTAAGCGGATATGCCCATTAAAATATAAAGAATCGTCCAGACGATGGGAAACACCCAATTGGGGGGTACAAGATCTGGCTTTGCGACAGCATCATAGGCCTGCATACTGTCCATTGTGAGATATCCGGCCAGGGTACCAACCCCCACGCTGATCAGGATGCTAATAATAAGGGCTTTTAAATTTTTCATAAGATTCACCACCTTTCAAGGATAGTAATATCTTATGGCATCCTTTCATACTTATGCATCACAACTAAGGAAACCTGTGTTGAAAAGGGCTTATTTGTCATAAATTTAAACGAGGTGATTTTTATGGATGCATATGA
>JARBUO010000022.1 GCA_029239605.1 Bacillota bacterium
CCCTTTTCCACCAGATCTTCCTGAATGCCAGGAATCATGGATTCCATTGTCTTAGACGCTTCCAATCCCGCCTTATCACATTCTTCCATCAGAATCTGCTGGTACTCTTCCGGCAGGCTGTTAAACCATTCCGCGCTGACAACTTCAAAATTGATCAGGAGGATATGTCCGGTATTATTGGCATATTTCAATACTTCAAAGAGTTTGCCTCCGGGGATGTTTGCATACACAAGCTCCGCACCGTCCACAGCTCCCTGCTGAATCCCTGTGTACATGTCACCGAAGTTCATGGCAACAGGCTCTGCACCTAACGCTCTAATGGATTCCTGCCAGATGGGTGCACCCGGAGTTCTGATTCTGAGTCCTGAGAGATCTGCCGGAGAATCAATTTCTTTATTGGTAAAGAAATGTCTCAGGGTCTGAACCCAGTTGTAAGAGATAACCTTTAAGCCGTAGCTTTCCAATTCGTCTATGTAGGCCTGGATTGTGGGACTGTCTTTCAGCATCTGAACTTCATCAAGATTTTCTACGAAATAAGGACCGTTCATGACTGCCAGTTCTTCCACATACATCCCCAGGCGAGCGGAGTCGGTATTCTGACCGATATTAGCACCGCCTTTAATCTGCTCAATAATATCTTCTTCCACACCAAGCTGTGCGCTGGGATAGACTTCGATCACAAGACCTCCGTCGGTTCTTTCCTCTACGGCTTCAGCCCATGCTAAGAAACCCTTATGGAAAGGCTCTGATTCAGAAAGAACATGGTTGAATTTCAGCGTATACTGCTTTGCAGGCTCGCCTTCACCTGATCCTGCGTCAGATTCCGATCCGCCTCCTCCGCAGCCAACCATAGCTATCACCATTACCAATGCCAGTAAAACAGCGATAATCCTTTTCTTCTCTCTCATTTGGTTCTCCTCTCTTTCAATATGATAATAAGAATGAATAAAAATGAAACCCATGAATATTATTTGCGAGTTTCTTCGTGCGATTCAAAATGTAAGCGCTTACATTTTGACCTCGACATAATATTATCAAATAAAAAATACCATGTCAATATTGCACATGGTATTTTGAAAACTTTTTATGACTTTTAAAACAGACTGATTGATCGGACCTTTCAGTTTCTCCTTAGTTCCGCTTCTTCAGCCGGGGCATTGTCTCTCTGATTATGAATTCATAGGGAATCACCGTTTTTTGCGGAGGGGTCTTTCCTTCAAAGATATCTACGAGGATGCTGATGGCCATCTTGCTCAGATCAACAACTCGATTGTCCACACTCGACAGCGGAGGCGTAGCGCATTCGCAAATGAGAGAATTGTTAAAGCCCATGATTGCCACATCCTCGGGCACCTTGTACCCTTTTTCAATAAGAACCTTCATCGCCGCTACCGCAAAAAGGTCTTCACTGGCGCAAACCGCCGAAACGGGAAGACCAAGTTTCAAGAAGTCCTTTACAGCGCTCCTGATCACGCCCATATCCTTTTCTGCAGAGAGAACCCGTTCTTCCTGAAACGGCAGCTTATGGGCTTCCAGACCTTTTCGGAAGCCTGTCATCTTAGAGATACTGCTCCAGGTTCCCGGTGCCTCCAGATACAGAATGTCCTTTCTCCCAATTTTTACGAAGGAATCAATGACATCAAACATTGCGTTTTCTTCCTCGCAAACAACACAGTACGTATTATCAATACTGACAAAACCGTTGATCAGAACTACGGGAACACGCTGCGCAATTCTTTCAATATGGGAGTTATCATCGGTCTCCTTAAAAACAGATCCGATGAGCACCATGGCATCCACATGCTTGGAAAGCAGCATCTCCATAGAGTTCAGCTTATCCTGCTTAATATTTCCGGTACAGGACAGGATCACATCATATCCCAGACTTCTGAGCTCCTCCTCTATGGTTCCAACGGCTTTTGCGTAATACATGTCAATAACGGTTGAACATAGAACCCCCACTACTTTCATGGTTCCCAGACCGAGACCCCGGGCAAAGATATTAGGCTGATAGTTGGTTTCTCGAATCACCTTTTCCACAAGACGCTTGGTTCGTTCCGTCACATTCCCTTTTTGGTTGATCACTCTGGATACAGTGGCAATAGAAACTCCTGCCAACTTAGCGATATCATAAATATTGATATCTTTATTTTCTTCCATACGATACACCTGCCCCTTGTTCAAGTTCCTTAAAATTGAAAAATTCTGCCGCATTCCGATATGAAATATCCCTGACAAAGCCCCCTAAAAGTTCCTCATCCATGGGAATTTCTCCGGCTTCCGCCCAACTTCCCAAAAGATTGCAGAGAATTCTTCGGAAATAATCATGGCGGGACTGAGAGAGAATGCTCCTCGAATCAGTCAGCATTCCCACAAAGCAAGGCAGAACACTTTGACGGGCAATGATTTTCAGTTGAGATTCAATCCCATCTTTATGGTCTCCAAACCACCAGGCAGCTCCCAATTGTATTTTCCCCGGAATTCCATCGGATGAAAAACAGTTTGCAAAGGCTGCCAGCTTCTCATAGTCATTTGGATTGGAGGAAAACAAGATCGTACGAGGCAGTTTGCCCCAGGACTCTAAAATTCGAAACAGCGGTGCGATCCGATGAATATCCACCGGGTCTCCCATGGTGTCGCCGCCGCAATCTGGTCCGAGACGCTCAAATAACAGATTACTTACATTTCTTGCTGCACCAAAATGAAGCTGCATCACCATATTATGGTCGTGGTAAAGAGCGGCCAGAAACAGCATCAGCTCCGTCTGATAAGCAAGCGTTTCCTGATACGAAATCTCATTACCGCCTCTCAGCTTTTCAAAAGCAGAAACGGCAATCCTTCTATCTCTGCAGAAAAAATCCGGAACCGTAATTGACTGATCTCCCGACAGGCAGCCCGCTTGACGAAAGTGTAGAAATCGATGCGTCAGAGCCTCTTCCAGGCAGTCATAGGATTCGATGGTGATCCCTGATATTCTTTCCAGCTTTTCAAGCCAGTTTTGGTATTCCTTGCCTCTCAGACTAAAGGCTCGGTCAGGGCGAAAGGTTGGAATCACCTGCACTTCCCATTCCTCTTCTTGCCTGATCCGCTGATGCAGATCAAGCGCATTCGTTGGATCGTCAGTGGTGCATATACCTTGGACCCTCGCCCGTTTCAAAAGAGATGCAGGTCTATAGTCCTTTTCCTTTAGCAAACTGCAGGTCTGTTCCCATATCAGCGGCGCTGTTTTGGGATTGAGAATTTCCCGGATGCCAAAATAACGATACAATTCCAGATGTGTCCAATGATAAATCGGATTTCCGATGCACTTTTCGATGACTCCGGACCAGGCAAGAAATTTCTTATAATCATCCTCGCTTCCGGTAATCGACTGCTCCGGGATTCCTGCCGCTCTCATCAATCTCCACTTGTAGTGATCCTGCTTCAGCCAAATCTCTGTTAAATTGCTATAGTTTGCGTTTTTGAGCAGTTCCTCAGGCTCAAGGTGGCTATGATAGTCAAAGATTGGCATATCAGCACCGTATTTATGATACAGCAGTCTGGACCACTCATTTTTCAACATAAAATCATCGTGTATCAGTGACATCGACTTCCTCATCCTTATTACATTTATCCCTGGCTGCTTTTATCTTACATCGGTGGTGAGACGATTACTCTGCGAGCTTCTACTTCAGCAGTTCACATTCATAACTGATGGGAAAATGCTGATCCTTCTCAATGACTTCCAGCAAAGCAGACACATCGCCGTTCTTCAGATCAGGGACCTTTACGCCTCCCAGTACACTTCTCCAGAAGGAATTGTCCTGATACACCACATCGATGACATCTCCTTTGAGATCGTATGCGTCTCTCATATCACTAACAGCTTCCTGAAAGGTTCCAATCTCATCTACGAGCCCTAAATCCTGCGCTTGCTTCGCAGTATAAATTCTGCCGTCAGCAAGGTTCTTAACATCCTGCAGACTGAGATTTCTACCCTCCGATACAATCCCAACAAACTGTTCATAAGCATCGTCTACCAGAGATTGAAAAATTGCCTTCTGCTCGTCTGTCATAGGTTCTACCGAGCTTCCCATAGCCTTGTTTCGACCTGCCGTGATGGTTTCCGTTTTAATGCCGTAACGATCAAGCAATCCCGAGATATCGTATAGGGTTCCGATGGTAACACCGATGGAACCGGTCCAGGTGTTCCTGTTGGCAAAGATTTTATCTGCTGCAGCGGAAATATAATATCCGCCCGAAGCAGCCATGGAGCCCATTACCGAATAGACAGGCCGTCCTGTCTTCTCCTTGTACTCCTTCAATTTTAGATAAAGCTCATCACTTTCATAAACGCCGCCTCCCGGCGAATCTACAAACAGGATCAACCCCTGGTTGTTCTGATCTCCTATCATTTCATCAATCTTATCCAGCGTCCAGTTGTGCTGATATCCTACCGGCAAGCCGAAGGTGTCTGACTGACCTGACATAATTGAGCCTTCTACATAAAGTGTTGCGATATAAGGTCCATTGGCTGCAATATCAGGCTCCGGTCCAAACATTGCGTTTTTTATCCCACTCCCAATCAAGGCCAGCAATACGATTCCTCCGATGATACATCCAAAGACGATCAGGCTTTTCGTGAGCCGCTTTTTCCTGGGCTTCTTTTCCTCTTTCATCGCTTCAATGTCATATTCTCTAATTTCGGTCATGTCTAATCCCCTTTCATTTGATCTCATTCCATTTTCCACTTTTTTTTCATGAATGTCAATCTTAAAGGGTGAAAAGTGCCATTGAACCGTTCTGACGAAAAAGTTCCATTCTGGCAGAAAAAGTTTAAACAAACGAAAATGTGGTATCCTAAAAATATATGAAAAGCCGTTGACAGTGTATTATGTCATATAGTACACTAAATACAGTTAGGATCGATTCACTTAACTATCAAATAGAAAAGGAGGGTTAGAATTATGTTTCAGCTTGATTTGAAAAGCAGAAAATCAATCTATGAGCAGATTGTAGACAATGTTAAGGAGCTCATCATAACAGGCATTTTGAAACCGGAAGATAAAATTCCATCGGTACGGGAACTCTCAAAGACCCTCACGGTGAATCCCAACACCATACAGAAGGCTTACCGGGAACTGGAATATCAGGGGTTTCTTTATACCGTGTCCGGTTTAGGCACGTTTGTCGCCTCCCAGTCTGAAGTTGCTGTTGATGAGAAAAAAATCAGTGAAGTTAGGGAACATCTGAGAAATTGCATCAGGGAATTGTTTTATCTTGGCTGTACTCTGGAAAGAATCAGATCCATAATGAATGACCTGCTGGAGGAAAGGAGTAATTGGAATGATAAAGGTAAATAATCTTGATAAATCCTTTGACGGCTTTCGGGCACTTTCCGATTTGAATCTCAATGTAAAAAAGGGGTCCATTTATGGGCTGGTAGGAACCAACGGAGCCGGAAAGACTACCCTGATCAAACACGTAACCGGTGTCTTGAGGCAAGATCAGGGAGAAATACTCATAGAGGGGGAACCGGTATACGAAAATATCGCGGCAAAAGAACGGATGGGTTATATTCCTGACGATCTTTACTTCTTTTCTTCCTATAATCTGAAGGAGTCCGCTAAATTTTACCGCTCCATCTATCCGAATTGGAGCCAGGAACGCTATAACCATATGGTGAAGCAGTTTGAACTCAATGAAAAGCGAAAGCTTTCCAAGTTTTCAAAAGGAATGCAGAAGCAGGCCGCTTTTATCCTTACCATGTCGTCCATGCCGGATTACTTAATTCTTGACGAACCAATTGACGGCCTGGACCCCATTATCAGAAAGCTGGTGTGGAAGTACATTATCGAGGATGTGGCAGAAAGAGAAATGACCGTTTTGGTATCTTCCCATAATCTGCGAGAACTTGAAGGCATTTGCGATTCTATCGGCATTCTGTCAAAGGGTAAAATGATGATTGAGCGGGATCTCGATGAATTGAAATCCGACATTCATAAAATTCAGGTGGCATTTAAGGAAAGTTCTGCAGATCCTTATCATGGGCTTAACGTCCTGCACAAGGAATCCAGAGGAACCGTAGACCTTTTGATCATCCGAAACAGAAAAGAAATCGTTGAAAGCGTCATCAACGAGAGCCATCCGGTGATCTTTGATATGCTTCCCCTTTCCCTTGAGGAAATTTTTATCTATGAGTTAGGAGGTGGCGACAATGAAATTGAAGGCATCATTTTTTAGTATCTCAAGGCCGCTCATCTTGGAAAACCTGCGGCGGTTTTGGGCAATCCCTGCCCTGGCCTTCCTGGTATATTTTTTATCAGGGGTATTCCCTGTTTTAATGTCTTACAACCGCCTGAACAATATGGCAAGTTATATTGACATGTCATTGAAAAACCAGCAGCCATTTTACATGTTTGCCCACTTGATCTTCCCGATCATTGCGGCAGTTGTCATATTTCGATACCTGCAGGGGATCAGCTCGGTTTCCGTTATGCATGCTATGCCCTTTACCAGAACAAAACTCTATAACAGTGGTTTTGTTTCAGGACTGATCCTTATCATTGCTCCGATCCTGCTCAATGGTGCGATTCTTCTCGCCATAAGCAAGCCGGTTTATAGAATGTACGGTACGGAATCAGGCATGATGATCAATGAAGTGAATGTATTTGCAAGAGCTGATATTCTGAACTGGATATGGGTTTCAATCCTAATTGCGGTGGTAATCTATGCAGTTTCTGTATTTGCTGGAATCGTCACGGGAAATGCGTTGATGCATTTTGCGACAGCAATCTGGTTTAACTTCCTGATTCCCGCATTGTATGGAGTCTTTATCGCATACTTCTCCCACTTCCTTTATGGGTTCGATACTGCCGGTAACTGGCTGGAATTTGGAATGAAGATCTCGCCGTTCCTCAGTGTATTGCAGAATCAAGGACATCTGGGTCTATACAGTACGATTTACTATCTGGTCAGCGTGATTGTTCTCTATGTACTTACAGGGTTTTTATACCGAAAAAGAAATCTGGAGCATGCAACAGATTCACTGGCATTCAGTTTTATGGAGCCTATCATCTGCTACCTCATCGCTTTTTTGGGCATGACGCTTCTGGGCTTCTACTTCGAAGTTCTCGGCGAATCTGAAATTTACATGTATGGAGGACTTGCTGCAGGTACCTTGATCTTCTTCATCATCGGACAGATGATTGTGAAAAAGACCCCCAGGGTCTACAATATGAAAAGCCTGAAGAGTCTTGGTATTTATGCGCTCATTGCGATTGTTTTCATTCTGGGTCTCCGGTTTGATATTACAGGTTTTGAGAAAAGAGTTCCGAGTCCATCCAAAGTGGAAAGTCTGGCGTTCTCCGACGATTTCATGAGAAATTACAACAACTACTACTATAGCAGCAGCGGCTACACCCTCTTCAAAGGGGATGAGAAGGGTTTGCTGTTTAAAGATCCTGCAAATATTGAAGCAGCAGCCAATTTACACAAAATGCTGGTCGCGGATAAGGAACGGCTGCAAAAACAGACCAATCTTTATACGGGAGGCATCTCTTTCTCCTATGATCCTGATTCTCTTCTGCCTTTGAGCAGGCGCTATTCTCTGGACTACGTTACGTTCAAAAGCAGTCCGGACTTTAAGAAAATCTATGAATCAAAGGAATATAAAGATTATTTTGCACCCGGCAATTTGAACTACGAAAAACTTGACAGCATCCTTGTCAGCAATGACAAACCCAATGTGGAACCGGTGGAAATTAAACGTGCAGCTGATCTTGAGGAGTTCATGGCGTGTCTTGACCTGGACTTCAAAGCGCAGACTTTTGAGGACAGAGTCGACTTAAAGCACGGCTATGCCACTGCCAACATCAATTTTATGTATAAAGATACCAGTTCCAATACACCGGAACGGCTGCTCAACAACAATATCGCATTCAAAATAACAGACAACTATACCAATACGATCCAGTGGCTGGAAAGCAAAGGCTACGGGGAACGGTTTAAGGACAACGTGGCAGACATTGATTATATCGAGATTTACCACTATGTTGAAAGTGCAGAGAACAAAGATAACATGGATCTGGCTGCTGCAGAGTATTCTACTCAAAGAGACGGGGTCGTCGGAATCATCGGAACATCCCGTGATACCGAGATGAAAACCATGAAGATTACGGATCCTGATCAGATTAAGCAAATTCTGAATGGCTATGAGACGATGAACATCAACTATTCCGATTATTACTACGGTACCATTTTCTACAAGGGGAGCGCGGTGAACCAGCAAAATTATGGTTCTTCGTATGCGAAAGAAATGGGCGAAAAATACGGAGTGGACTATGCTACCAGCGAATCGGGTTATCCTATGATAAACATTTACTTCAATGAAGGCAATATCCCAGATTACGTACTGAATTATTTTAAGAAATAAATGAGTATAAAAATCTGCGGTACTATGCAAAATAAGATCAATTCAAAATAAGGGGTTTTTATAAACGGCTGTACAAAATCTATTTGTGCAGCCGTTTCTTTTCAGCCGCTCGCAAGTATGGTACAATAACTGCTGTTAGCAAAAACGTTCATTACCATAAGATACGGAGGAATCATCTTTGATCTATGATCTGATAATAATCGGCGCAGGCGCAGCCGGCCTTTATGCGGGAGCTTCCCTCCCCTGTAAAAAAAACGGGCTGATTCTTGAAAAAAGCGCTTCACCTGGTAAGAAGCTGTTGCTGTCGGGTGCAGGGCAGTGCAATCTCACCCACGGCGGCAGCATCAAGGACTTCATCTCTCATTATGGGTTAAACGGCAACAGAGTTCGTACCATACTGTACCGCTGCAGCAATCAATCCGTCATTGATTTTTTTACAGAGTGCGGCATAAGTCTCTTTGAGAGAGAAGACGGAAAGATCTTTCCAAAATCTTTGCGCGCCACGGACATCTTGGATTGCCTGACAGAACAATGTAGAAAAAACGGACTGGAACTGCGGTGCTCCTCGGCGGTAAACAGAATCATTTATCACCCAGAATCCGATGATACAGGGGTCCTTTACACCATTGTCAGCGGCACTTCTCATCTGCAGACAAAAAAAATTATCATTGCAACCGGCGGCTGCTCTTATCCAATCACAGGATCTGACGGCAGCCTTTTTCCCATGCTGCAAGCGCTTGGTCTTTCACTGAACCCGCTGAAACCCGCTTTGGCGCCTCTCTTCGTAGAGGAATATCCCTACAATGACCTGTCTGGGATCTCCTTTCAGAATGCTGCTGTTTCACTTTTTGCAGCAGGAAAACAGATTGCAGAGAATTGCGGCCCCCTTCTCTTTACCCATAACAGTTTTTCCGGCCCCGGTATTCTGAACCTGTCAAGATACGTGACATCCGGAATGCAGCTCTCAGTCTGCTACTATCCCGGCAGGTCAGAAGATGTGGTACTAAAAGAACTCTCCTCTGCTCTGAGCAGTAGCAGCAAACAATTTCTTACGGAGATTTATGAATATTTCAATAGAAACCGTAGCAAGGAACAGACAGATTTGGAAATGCCAAAACGGTTCCTGGAGGTTCTATGCAAACGAATCGGTATCGATCCTGCAGCAAAAGCTGCGGCAATCGGAAAAAATCAGCTGCGGTCCATCGTGAAGCTGATTCTTCAGGATAAATTCGTTCTATCGAAAACCGGCGATTTCAATACGGCGATGGTCACTGCAGGTGGTATTTTACTTGATGAAATCAATACAAAAACAATGGAATCGAAACGATACCCTGGGATGTACTTTGCCGGAGAAGTCCTGGATATTGATGGAGATACGGGCGGCTATAATCTTCAGTTTGCCTTCTCTTCCGGATGGCTTGCAGCAAACAGTGCCTTCTGATAGTTTACCAAAACTACCTGCTCTCTTGATGGTTTACCGCACCTTCATTCATGCCCTTTCATATAATGAATATCAAAATATTAAATAGAATGGGGCTTCTCAGAAACGAAATGGACAGTCGGTCTTTGCATGTCTCCTGAGTGTTTGAGATCCCTCAATTAACAGGAGTAATACTATGGCGATCAAGATATTCATTGACCAGGGTCACAACCCTGTAAATCCAAACGCGGGCGCAGAAGCTGGCGGTTTTCGTGAACAGGACATAAACTTCGAAGTCGGCGTCAGACTTGCTGCTCTCTTAAACAGCAATCCAAATTTCGAAGCGCGTTTATCGAGAAATTCCCCAACAGAACAGATCGGTACCAGTACAACCACCAGCCTTCAAATGAGAGTCGCTGCTGCCAATGAATGGGGAGCAGACTTTTTCATCAGTCTTCACTGCAACATAAGCGAAATCCTTACTGCAAGCGGCAGCGAAGCTTACGTATTCCGCGCTGACTCTCCTGCATATTACATGGCAGAACGTATCCTGGAAGGCTTAAACTACTATACAGGCCTTCCCAACCGTGGCGTTATGGTCAGAACAAACCTCTATGTTCTAAGGGCTACCTCCATGCCTTCTGTTTTGGTGGAAATGGGTTACATGTCAAATCCGGTGGATCTCAATCTGCTGGTAAACGACCCGCAAAGTTTTGCACGGGGTATTTACAGTGGTATCCTGACGTATTATGGTCTGGTTTAAAGCTGCCTCGCACTGAAAAAAGTAATGGGATGATCGCTTCAACGAATGTTCGTTGAAGCGATTTTTTTATTATATAGGAAATATCATTTTCTGCTATGTAAAAGGGGCGTGCTGAGTGAAATCATTTTTTCTCTAAAATATCTTGACAGAAATCACCGAAAAGTTTATATTGTATATAACGTATATATACAATATTTATTTCATATGCTTTAAAGGTGAATCTATGGATATTATCATCAGCAACTCGAGCAGCAAACCGATTTATGAGCAAATTTCTTCGCAGATCAAAGGGATGATATTGAACGGCACACTGAACGAAGGGGATGCCCTCCCCTCGATGCGGCTGCTCGCTAAGGAACTGCGCATCAGTGTTATAACAACCAAACGTGCTTATGAAGATTTGGAACGAGATGGCTTTATTGAAACTGCAACGGGTCGGGGCAGCTTTGTTGCCGCAAAAAATCTGGAATTTGTTCGGGAAGAGAATCTGCGTATGATTGAAGAGAATCTTCGAAAAGCAGCAGATCTTGCAATTACAGCAAATATCAGTCTTGAAGAATTAACTGAAATTCTTACACTTTTTATGAAAGAGACAGAATAGACGGCTTAGAGAAATGGCCGAAATACAGGAGGTATCAACACGATGAATCATCATGGAAATACAATGCAGCATCCCTCTGCTGAGCGCTCTCATCACTCCATTGAAATAAGGAACCTATCGAAAAGTTTTGACCGGTTCCGTCTTGAGGATGTGAATCTTACATTGCCTTGCGGCAGCATCATGGGCGTAATCGGTGAAAATGGGGCGGGAAAAACCACTACGATTAAACTGATGTTAAATCAGCTCAAGGCCAATGCCGGGCAGATCACCATATTGGGATATGATCATATCAGAGAGGAAAAGAAACTGAAAGAAGAGATCGGCGTAGTCTTCGACGAAAGTTATTTTCACGACAATATTAAACCAAAACATATTTCTAAAATTATGGCACGGGTATATCAGCGCTGGGATCATGAGATGTTTTCCGATTATCTGAAGCAATTTCACTTACCGGAAGACAAGATCACCAAGGAGTTCTCCAGAGGAATGAAAATGAAACTTTCCCTGGCCACGGCCCTTTCTCATCACCCAAAGTTATTAATCCTGGATGAGCCCACAAGCGGTTTAGATCCTGTGATAAGAAATGAAATTCTGGATATTTTTCTGGATTTCATTCAGGATGAAGAAAATTCGATCCTGTTTTCCTCCCATATTACAAGTGATCTTGAAAAAGTTGCAGATTATATTACCTTCCTCCATGAAGGCAGGATCATGTTCAGTGAGTCAAAGGATGAGCTGCTTGCAGACTATGGGCTGCTGCTATGCGGAGCCGCTGATTTTTCCACCGTTGATAAAGGGGATATTATCGGGCACAGGGAAAATCGGTTTGGCCATGAGATGCTCATTAGAAACAAAGCAAAGATGGCACAAAAATATAAGGGGTTGACCATAGATTCTGTTACGCTTGAGGATATTATGCTTTTTTATGTGAAAGGGGATCAATTGAAATGACTGGCTTACTTTTAAAAGACTTTTACTCACTACGCCAATATGGCAAGACCATGCTCTTTATGCTGGTATTTTTCGCATTCCTGAGTGCCGGCATGGACAATCCGGCAAGTTTTTTTGAAGGGTTCATGATCATCATGTCGATGATGATGGCGATCTACTCTTTTTCTTATGACAATTTGGCAAAATGGGATCGCTTTGGTCTTTCACTCCCGGTAACAAGAACGGAAGTCGTAGCAGGGAAATATCTGCTTTCTTTGATTCTTTGTATGCTGGGAGGTATCCTTGCATTTCTGCTTTCCTCGGTAATTCTTACGTTCAGACCCGTAGAAGACTTTGGGCTGAAGGAGCATCTATATTCTCTGGTAGGGGTTTCTGCCATCGGAATTTTTCTTTTCAGCATCCTGCTCCCGCTGATCTTTAAATTCGGAGTAGAAAAAAGCAGATTGTTCCTGATCGCAATCTTTGCAGCACCAACAGCAGCCGTTATTTCTTTCGGTCAATTGGGCATCGAACTTCCTTCTGGAGTAGTCCTCCTCGGTTTGCTGAAGCTTCTCCCACTCATTGCAGTTGTGGCGTTTCTGCTCTCTTTTCTGGTTTCCAACCGGATCTACTGCTCAAAGGAAATATGAACAAAAAGAAAGCCAACCAAGACCGACTGTATGATGTTTATATAAACCTTAAAAGTTTACAGGTATTTTGCGTCCTCATACAGGAAGGTTCTCCTGGTTGGTTTCCTGGCCGGGAATGGCGATTGGTTCAATGGAAAGGCAGGCTAGCTTTGAGGCAGGTCCTGTGCTTTTCCATTTTCCAGTCTTACTGTCCAATTGATATGTAATTTCTTTTGTCCCCGTCAGATAGACATATTGGGTCTTAAGCTCCATGTAGACAACTACCCTGTCTGTACCTGCTTCCATATCGACGTTATGGGCGATTACCTTAACATTGTTGTAAGTCCAATCTGAGGGCAGATCATAGTAAAGATTTTCATCAGCAACAACCGTTTTGCTGTCAACCCCTTTGGGTGCATCCTCTTCTTTGGCTTTGTCTTCCTTTTTATCCTTTGACTTCTCAGCCTTTTCAGTGTTCTTTGAATCCTCGGCTTTTGCTTCTTTTTCTGCTTTCTCGGCATCCACCGCTTCCTTCAGTTTCCAACCGCCAAAAATCCCCTTTTTGTAAAGAATGCTGTAACTTTTCGTTACGGTACCCTTTTTCGAAGTAGCATCCGCAGTGGCGTAGATTGTTTCTTCTTTTTCTTCGTCAGCAGCGCCTCCTCGTTTAATCTCTACGTTATCGATGGTTATGTTCTCTTCTTTTTCCAGGTACTTCTTCAGATCATCCAGAACCTGCTCATCGTCAGGAGGTTCTTTCTCTCCCAATAGTTTTGGAAGCTCAAAAGGCAATTTTTTTGGAAGCTCCGGCAGATCGAAGGGTAATTCCGGAAGTTTCGGCAAATCAAAAGGCAATTCCGGAAGTTTTTGCAATTCAAAGGGCAGCTTGTCCTGAATTGTTTTAGAAACTTTTGTATAAGCTTTATTGTCGGTCAGCTTTTGTTTTACACCATCGCATCCAAAAAGCAAAACAGAAACCAGAACAAGAAGGACCACAACCGCTGCCGGTATCATGATCCTCTTTGTAAGTTTCTTTTTATTCCCTTTTTCGCCTTTTTTCGATTTCTTATCTTTTTTTAATGCAGGAGGAACTTTTGCACCGCATTTGATGCAAAAGTTACTCTTTTTCTTTATTTTTTTACCACAATTGCTGCAACGCATATACTATTACTCTTCGGTTTCATCTTCACCTTGGCCGATCAATTCATCCAGCTCCTCTTCGGTTAAGGAATCAAAATCAACAGGTTCCCCGGAAATTTCATCTTCCGGAAGTGGTACGGCTATTATTATATTTTTTGCATCTTCCAACGTATCCTTTGGTACATAGATATCGATGGGAAATGCGCTGTTGGATCCCATGAATATTTCAAGAAAATTGCTGGCTCCTTTATACTTCTTTATCGATGGTATGCCTTCGCTTCTCAGCTTCGATTCCAGAATATCCGCTTCAAAGCTGTTCTTAGCAGTGCAGAGATATACACCATCCCGCCACTCCTTCTGATCATTCTTATCAAACATGGTTCAACCGATCCTTTCCCTGTTTTCGATGAAACTCAGATTGTTAGCAAACCTTCTCTTCAATTTCCTGCTTTAGCTTCTCAATAAATTCATCAAGGCCTAATGCGCCCAACTCTCCTTCTTTACTGGAGCGCACCGTTAAGGTACTCGATTCCGTTTCCTTTTCACCGATTACGCCGATATAGGAAACTCTTTCGTTTCTCGCTTCTCTTATCTTATACCCAATTTTTTCATTTCGAACATCAACTTCAACCCGGAAACCCTCTTTTGTGAGTCTCTGACCAACGGTTTCTGCATATTCAGCAAATTTTTCTGTAACGGTAAGCAGTTTTACCTGTACCGGAGCAAGCCAAAGCGGGAATTTTCCTGCGAAATGCTCAGTGAGGATACCGATAAAGCGTTCGATGCTTCCAAAAATAACTCTGTGAATCATAATTGGGGTGTGCTTTTCGCCATCACTTCCCACATAGCTGAGTTCAAAACGCTGAGGCATCTGGAAATCAAGCTGGATGGTTCCGCATTGCCAGGTTCTGCCAAGACAGTCCTCAAGGTGGAAATCAATCTTAGGTCCGTAAAAAGCACCATCTCCTTCATTAATAATGAACGGCAGCCCCTTTTCCGTCAGCGCATCTTGCAATGCGCTGGTGGCCAGATTCCATTCTTCTTCCGTTCCCATGGAATCCTCAGGTTTGGTGGACAGTTCTACGTGATACTTAAATCCAAAGATATTATATACGTAGTCAATGAAATCGATGACACCAACAATTTCGTCCTTTACCTGTTCCGGGAGCATGAAGATATGTGCATCGTCCTGCGTAAAGGTTCTAACTCTCATAAGGCCGTGAAGCGCACCGGATAGTTCGTGTCTGTGTACCTGACCCATTTCCGCCATTCTCATGGGGAAATCTCTGTAACTGTACATTTTTCTTTTATAAGCAAGCATCGCACCTGGACAGTTCATCGGCTTAACCGCATAATCGCCCTCGTCGATCTTGGTAAAATACATATTATTCTGATAGTGGTCCCAATGTCCCGAAGTATGCCAAAGCGCTTCGCTCAAAATCAGAGGCGTTTTTATTTCCTGATAGCCTCTTTCCCTATGAGCCTTTCTCCAGAATGCTTCCAGTTCATTACGGATGATCATTCCTTTCGGCATAAAAAACGGGAAACCTGGTCCTTCCTCATAGATTGCGAAAAGATCCATTTCCTTTCCAATTTTTCTGTGGTCTCTTTTCTTGGCTTCTTCCAGTCTTTCAAGGTACTCGTCCAGCTGCTTCTGCTTGGGGAAGGAAGTGCCGTATATTCTCTGGAGCATCTTGTTTTTTTCACTGCCTCTCCAATATGCTCCGGCAACGTTCATCAACTTAACCGCTTTGACGGCTCCGGTGGAAGGCATGTGCGGACCGGCACAAAGGTCTGTAAAATCGCCCTGCTTATAGAATGAAATTACTGCATCCTCGGGAAGATCCCTGATGAGCTCAACTTTGTACGGCTCCTGACGTTCCTCCATATATTTTACAGCTTCTGCTCTGGGAAGTTCAAACCGTTCCACAGGGAAATTCTCTTGAACAATCTTTGCCATCTCTTTCTCCAGTGCGGCAAGATCTTCATCAGAGAAACGGTGTTCCAGATCAAAGTCATAGTAAAATCCGTTATCAATCGCCGGGCCTATGCCAAGCTTTGCTTCCGGAAACAGGCGCTTTACTGCTTGTGCCAGAATATGTGAGCTGGTATGACGGAAGGTATGATTGCCGTCTGAATCCTCGAACTTCAGGATTTCCAGGTCACTGTCTTCCTCCAGCTTATAGTCAAGTCCCTGAACTTTGCCGTTCACTTTGCCGGCAACAGCTTCCTTTGCCAATCCATGATGGATTGATTTTGCCACATCCAGAATGGATGCGCCTTGATCTGCTTCTCTGACACTGCCGTCCTTCAATGTAATCTTTATCATAAATACCTCCTGGTTTATCACTTAGTAGCCTGCCCAATCTCTATCAAAATTGCCGACAGACTCATGCATAGAGATCACAAATCTATGATTTGTAGATTTCTGCTGCCTTATTTATCTTACTCTATATTTGACAATAAAGTTGCTCAATAATATAATGCATCTGTAGAAATTTTCTTACATCATGTCATATGCTCATAAACATGATTCAACGAACGCTTCCTCTATGCAATGCTGTATGTTGATGGTGCGTTCATTACATTTGCTTATTTCATCGAGACAATAGGCAGATTGCCTCTTTATAATTATATGCTATAGGATGAATTTGTCAAGAAAAGGGAGTGGAAACGTTGAAAATTGTATGCATCGGAAACAGCATTGTAAATGGATTTCCTCTGAAGCGCAGCCAGTGCTTTGTCAGTTTGTGGAGAGAATCATCCGGGCATGAAATCATTAACAAAGGGGAAAACGGCGATATCTCCTCAAATATTGTACTCCGCTTTCAGCGGGATGTGGTCGCCCATAAGCCAGCCGCTGTGGTTGTGTTGACAGGCACCAATGATTTTATTCATCAGCTGGAAACCCCTGTAAATGTCCTGGGCTATATGAGTCAAATGGTACAGGCAGCAAGGAGCTATGCAATGGAACCGATTCTCATGACGCCTCTTCTCACCAGCCCTGCTATGGCGGGCCGCCTGTGGATTCCGGATGTTGACTATAATACTGTAAATGATAAGCTTCGGGTTCTTCGCTCTTTGATGCTGGAATACGGCGAAAATAACAAGGTTAGGATCATCGACGCACAGATGGAGTTCGCCTCTTTATGCACGGAAGCAAATGAGGACATTTATCTGATTGACGGCTTGCACCCTACCGCGGAAGGACATAAAGCGATTGCCGGATTCTTTTCGTTTTAGGAGATCAAACTACCTTATGGCCATATGTTCTCAGGATCAACACCGTAAACCTGTACGACCTCAAAGAGATCACTATTTGCAATATCTTTTGGAGTAACCAACCAGGAACCGTCGGAATCAATATCATAGCCAAAATGCATATAAGGGTACCAAACCAAATGAGAACATTGGGTTTTCGTTACCTCAAGGGGTGCTTTTTTTGGTATTCCAGTCAAAAGCCCATAGGGTATCCCTTTGAAATTTTCCCTTGCATAATCCGCGATTCGTTCTGTGTCTGCTTTGGAATCCTTCAAGCGAAGCTGAATAAAGCTTGGATAGGTCTGCCATTTGCTGGCATGCTGAAGGATTGACGGATTTCCCAATAGAATGGCCTCCAGTGTCTCTCCTTTGGAAGAGTCGGTAACAATTGCAGCATGTCCATGCCTCCACCCAACCGTATGCGTGGCCTTTGTAATCAATACATCCCCGTTTTTGAGATTCTCTATTTCAAATCCCCTCACAGGTGTTCCTTCATCATTTGTGATCCGTTCCTCGTTCACAAATACTGCAATGTTCCTGCACTCATATTCACCGGACCCAAAGAAATCCTTTTGATACTGCTC
This sequence comes from Bacillota bacterium, assembly GCA_029239605.1. Taxonomy (GTDB): domain Bacteria; phylum Bacillota; class Clostridia; order Peptostreptococcales; family Anaerovoracaceae; genus Anoxybacterium. The sequence goes on from JARBUO010000022.1 coordinate 17,742, forward strand.
AATAACCCGCTCTTTAAGGGTGCCAGTATTGTTTGCGAAAATATCATCAATTGCAGCTCTTCCAAGCCCGGTCTGAAGAAAAAGAGTATGGTAATCCTCTTCCCCCAGCTGCTTTTTCACAATAATCTGATCCAAATCGACTTTCGGATAGTCCGGTTTCCACACGCCGCTTCCTTCCGGCAGATAATCGAGAACTATAAATATGGCCACGATCGCAATGAGAACGAAGAGCGATCTCATTCCGATCCGCATTGTTTTTTGAAGCCTCTTTCCATATACCATCCACTTTACCCCTGTCAGCATATCGACAGAAAATACGTCATAGATCAGTTTCGTTCTGATGCATCTTTCTTTTCCCATCGAGAATAATAATAGCTTCTCTTGTTTTGTCTATATTATGAATTTGTAATTTCCATCCACGTTACAGTTTATAATAATTCTGCCGCCATTTCAATCAGCAGGATGGCAGGATTGTGTTTTATTCCATATCATAGTAAAATAAATTAATTGCTTATTATGAGGAGGCTTACATGATTGATCTTCATCTCCACACTACTTCATCTGACGGTTCCGACGAACCCCTGGATCTTTTAGACAAAGCAGCTCAGGCTGGTTTAGGCTATATTTCCATAACTGATCACGATTCTTTGGGCGCTTATCAAAAGCTGAAAAAAGAAAAGCATTCCAGCAGCTATTCCGGAATGCTGATAACGGGCTGTGAGTTCTCTGTGGTTCACAATAAAATGCCAATCGAAGTCCTTGGCTACGGAATTGATCTGGATACCATTGCCGAATCCGGTCTGTTGTCTGACGAACGGTTTCTGGAAAGGGAGAATCAGTATATCAATAGAATGAATGAAATATGCAGAAATTTGGGGATCAAATTGACGGATACCCTCTCGATTCAAAGCGGTAAAGCTTTTGCCACCCAGGTGATCCATAGAGATTTGAGAAAATATCCTGAGAACGAGAAATTCTTCTCAAAAGAAATATGGAATAGTGTCAATGCTTTTTACCGCACCTGTATCAATAATGAAGAGAGTCCTTTTTTCCTTAATCAAGCCAAGGATTATCCGACAGTTTCTGAGATTGCCATGCTGATAAAAAAAGCAGGCGGTAAATCTTTTCTTGCCCATCTCTACGGGTATTTTGCAGAAAACCATAAGGAATTGCTGGACTCCATTATAGTCTTGAACGCATTGGACGGTATCGAATGCTACCATTCCCTTCATGATAGAGCGAAGACGGAATTATTGCTGGATTATTGCAGAGCCAAAGGACTCTGGGCTTCAGGAGGCAGTGATTATCACGGTGCCCTAAAGCCTGATGTTTTTGTGGGGGAAAGTGCAGAGGGCATGAGAATCCCCTTCGAAATCTTGGAACCTTGGCTGCCAGAATTAAAACAGGCCTCCTTTTGAGCCGGAATGAAATACATTATGCCAGCACACGATGAGCCAAGGCAAAACTTTATTGTGGCAGTTCATATCGGGCTGCTCTTGTTATTTCCGTAACTTCAAGAAAGGGCAATGCAAAGAGATCGTTCGTCCTTGCAGTGAGTGTCACGGTCACGGAAGGAACCTTGCTTCCGCCATGTTCCGGCTCATCATCATACCCCAGATGATCATCCTGAAATATCACCTCATAAGAGATGCTGCTTCCCTTGGGTAAAGGTGCAGATGTCATTCCATTCTCCAGTATGTAATCGATATAGCGTCGTCCCTCTTCATAGGAGAATCTAAATTCTCCTATTCCATATGCATCACAATCGTAATAGAGGGCTGCTCCGGCAGCACACTCTTCTGCGGTTGCCTTTAAAAAATTTCTGCTCTGGACATATCTCCCAATGTCTCCATGATAGGAAAGAAAACTCACATTGATTACAAAAACCGCCATAAATACGATAAATACTTTCATAATTTAATCTCTCAAAAGTTCGCTGGCTGTCCAGCTCTCAATGGTATACATCCCTCTGTTATCCTCGTCGGATATTCCAAAGAAGCGGTTTCCTGCCATGATCTTCTCGATTGGAACAGCAACCTTGTAATAGATCAGTTCTCTTTCATCGAATTCAGCAGTGCGATACTGGGGAACCTGCTCCAGGACCAGAATCATCTCTTCTTCCTGTATTCCAAAGGTACCTTCAATCTTGTCGGTAAGCTCACTTTTAATTTTAGGGGTAAAGCAGCCCTCCTGCTTCGCCTGCTCTTTCGCCTGATATACATACTCCTGGAAGCGATTAATCCGATCGTTGTTTTTTTGATCCAGAGCGTATTGAAATAAAAATACCAGCATAATGGGCAGCACTCCCATAAGAACAATGAACTGTTTCATAAAGCGTCTCCTCTTTAAAGGACTTAGGTTTTCTTAAGGATTGTTGGTCCTGACCTGAATACCTTGTTCCCAGATGTCTCCCACCATGTTTACAACAGAGCTGTCCTCCGGTCCCATGATCATGTTGTAGATTGCAATTCCAAGCAGAATTGTACTGCACAGTACAATAAATTGTTTCATCAGAGTCACCTCCTTCATTGCTTAAATCGAAAAAGAGCAATCATATGTGTCTGTAATGATTCAGCGCTCCCCTGTTACAAAACAGTTCCCCCCCTCATTGAATGGTTTCAATTTTTGTGTTGGCGTTATCTGATATTGTTTCAGCGCTGCCTTTAAACTCTCCTACAAACCCCGCAATGGTAATCCCAAGCAGAACCATGGCAATCATGACAATAATTTGTTTCATTTTCAATTCTCCTTTTTATTACAGTTCTAATTTTGAATCACTTGATCCAATTCCATACGAAATGAAAAAAATTGTTTCTGCAGTGGCTTCCATCACATAAACAGCTGCAGCAATTCCCTCTGATCGATGAAGTAGGCAACATAGATAAAATTAACAAATATGACCAGGATGTTTACCACTACCGGAAAGTAAATCAGCTCGCTTACAATCTCATCTCTTTTTTTCTGGTAGGTAATACGTACCGCCTTGATGCTCTTCTCATAAGACAGGAGCGTTTCCAACAACCCCGAAGGTTCAAGACGATCCCATTGAATCAGTAGACTGGCAAAATCACGGCCTGCTGTTGTGCCGACTTTCTCAGAAAAGTACTCTGCCGCCTCTTTTGGCTGATTCATTCTCAGTTGGCTAAGCATTTTGATATAGACGGACTGAAGAATACCGTTATGTTCCGACAAACGCTCAATTATGTAATCAGAGCTGCTGTTTTTTCCTCTGTCCAGTGTGGCCAGATTTCTCAAAAATGCAATTGCTTCCAGAATTTCTTGATCCATGCTCTGTTCCCGAATATTCCGAATGATACGGGCCGGTATCTCAAGAATTCCGGTCTGCTTTCCAGGAAAACCAGCCTTTCTATGGTACCCCGCGTATCCGGCAAAACCTTCTTGTCGGTTAAAGCTCTCGGACCGATCACCGCTCTCTCCCCTGCTGCCCGTTAATTTTGCACTGGAACTCTTTCTTAATTCAAATCTGCGCTGTAGGTTCCAGGACCAAAGCTTTCGGTCTTTCAACAGAAACACTCCCGCCAGAAAAAATCCCAAAAGTCCCATGGGAACCCCTCTGTACCAATATTCAACCCAGTTCATCGCTACGCTCCTCCTTTCCATTTCTTTATTGATGGGAAACACGTAACCGGAATTCATTTGTATAGCAGTGATTTCCTTATTTCAGGATCCTCTCCCCTGAAAGGGCTTGTCCCTCTAGTAATCAAAGCGCTGATTATTGATAATTTCAATCAAGGCCAGATTGATCAGGAATAAGAAGATGATCAGCAGGATGAGAAGAAACCCCTGTTCCGTATAAAATTGGTTTCGGATCAGCTGTGATAAGGGGATCCCCAAATACTGGACTGACATGATTATGGTGCCAAGATACATGACTGGAGCAAGAAAAACTACCATACGAACAGACTCGGCGTTTAGTCGCTTTCGTTCCTCAAAGATTTGTCGTGCCTCTCTCAGTTGAATTAAGATGTCTTCCAAAGCCAGTGACACATTTATACCGCTTTCTGCTGCTACTCGAATGCTGTTTGCCAGCATCCTGCTCCAATTCGTGTTAATACCGTATGCAAAACGCTCTGCTGCATCCTTTATGACTTGCGGATCTCCAGTGTTTCGGAGTTCCAGAAGCAGTTTGAACATCAATTTGCCGGTAATTTTCGTCCCTTCGGAAAGTAGAATTACCTGCTCCATCGTTTTATAAATGTTGTATTCGCAGATTCTATACTGACAGAGAAACTCAGAGATTAGTTTCTCTCCCTCATAACTGCTCTTTCTTCGCACCGTCTCAACTCTGACGCGAAGCATCAGATACGGCATAAATGTCAGCAGGAGGGCCATGAGAAATGCCGATGCCGAAGAGGCACTGCGCAAACCGGCTATCAGGATGCATCCAAAAAGAGTCACGGAAAGAATGATATATTTTCTCGGTTCAATAGACTTATTCAGCGCAGCGGACAATACTTTTCTCAGATGTTTCTCCAGTGCGGAGTCAGGTCGTTGTTTCCTTTTCCTTGCCTTGAGACGATTACGCATTCTGATTCTAGTTATCATATTTTGCATCTGCCCCTTATAGGTAAACCAAATTCCTGTGATCAGCAACAGATAAAGAGCTGCTGCTGTGAGTAGAGACAAAACCTCCGGTTTCTCCAGCGCTGTGAACATTCCCGCATTTCGTTCCAGTTCAGCGAGCATTCCTGTATTTTCTTTCATCGATGTGATCACTCCAGTGCTCCTTTCCGGGCCAGACAGCAGAGCCTTTTCTCAAATAATTCCATTGCTTGTGGGTCCTCCTCAATGCCAATCTTTCTTTTGTCCTCTCCAATCTCACATTTCCAGCTCCACGTATCCGAAGTATAATCATAGGAGCAGATCTGCCTCATATTAATTTTCATTTGGCTGCGATCCAGGCTTAATTCATAGATTCCTTTCAGCCTTTTCTTGCTTTTATTTTTCAACTGAACAAAATGGAATATATAGTCAAAACTGACAGCAACTTTTCTTGCTGTATTCTCTAAATCTCCCCCGAGACTTTTGATAATTTCGAAAGCAACATCATAACAGAAATCCATGGGTTCTCTTGTATGAAAGGTTATTTTCATCCGTCTTGTCCCCTTACTTGCCACCTTTACTGCTGTGTCCAGTGCAATGCCGTCCCTCGCTTCCGCAAGAACGAAATAGTCTGCATCGCTCCGCAAAAGATTCTTGGACAGATGCTTAAGCTTTTCATTATCAGCCAGAAGCTGCAGGATGGGCGCTTCCGGCATCAGACGGTGAATGGGTATTTCAGGATCTGTCTCAACCAAAACCCCTTCTAAAGATCGATCTTCATAACTTTGCCATGTGGAAAGAAACGTGGTCTTCGCTGTTCTTACAGCGCCGGTGAAGGCAACATTAAAGCCAAGGCTCACCATAGTCTTAAAAAAATCAACGGATTCCAGAGGGATTGTCCCTCTCGCTGCTTGTTCTTCAAAGCTATAGTTTGGTATGATATACCGGCGAAAGATGATAACGTCCTGACCTTTTTTTGTCATGCCGCCTCCGAATATGGTTACTCTCGTGCCATCCAGCATATATACTTCATGGGTCTCCTTATCAAGACGTTCTTCGGGAGTCAGCAGCAAAAACGCTCGAATCATCTGGTCTCTTCGTTCTTTTGCAATTCTCTGCGGTTTCAGGCACATCTGTCCGTTTTCCAGAAAGTAAATTCTATCCCCGATTATTTTGGCTGAACTGCTTTCCGAAAATGATTCTGTAAACCATTCAGAAACTCCAGTAAGCCCCCAGTTTTCCTGGTAGATACCATCCTCAAGACTCTTATACCAGGAGGGGTAAGATGTATTCTCAGAGCCATGCCTTTGAATATACTCAAGAATTCTGCTTTTGAAATACGCAACTTCATTTTCATAACCGATAATTGCTTTTTTCTGTATTCTAAGGGCTGAATCAAAATTCTCCTTACCGTTCTCCCATTCTTTTAAAAATTCCAGATTTACTCTGTGACAGAGTTTCTGAAAATCCAAACTTCTTCTCAGTGTATCCGTTGTCTGATTTCTGATATAATCTCCTAAATGAAATTTTTCCATCTGCTTTTCCTTTGTTTTGCGATTTCTTCAAACCCATTTTTTCTGAGAATATAATTGGCTACGGTGACAACATCCTTTGTATATGGCTCATTTCGGTATTCCAAAAGTGTCTTATACTCCATCTCAGCCTGACGTGCGCAATCCGCATGATTTAGTTTCCAGAGCCGCTCTTTTTCAATCTCCATCCGTCCAGCCAAGTAGGAAAGTCCGATGGGGTCCTGTTCATAGTATTTATTAACAATACACGCGGAAGTGAAAATCCCAAGATTCTCCATGATTCTTTTGTTTCTTTCAAAGCGCCTGATTCCACTTTCCTGCTGCGTTACAACAAGAAAGATTTCTTCAGCCGCTGACAACGCTCCAATTGCCAGACCGTTATCGATCTCATTCCCGCAGTCAGCTAAAATTAGATCAAATTCCGGTGCAATTTCTTCCAGAAGGTAGCGTGCCATCTCCGGATAGTAATAACGTGCTTCCAGTTCATTGGCCACTCCCGCCATCATATAAAAATTCCCTTTATGGGTGCATGCTTTCATAAAATCACTACCGCTCATCATCTTATTATCAATATGGAATTTCATAGCGTCGATGGAAATGGGGGCTTCCTTTATATACTCGGCACTTTCTCTTCCATTCATGGAAATCAAAAGAAGTTTCAGATTGGGGCTGCCAAGGGATATGGTCTCAGCCACTGATTGAGTGACCATGGTTGTTCCAACTTTATGATCGACGCCATGAAAGCAGAAAAGATTATGAATCAATTTTTTCACCTCCTTGTACAAGTATCAACACCGGCGGGGTTACCGATGAATCTCCCGGCAAAACCTCTGATGTACCATCCGCTGAAGCTGACTTTACATAGGAGACCAGCTTTTCATACTCACCTAATGTTGTGATGATTTCAATATGGTCAATCACCGACGTACTGTCTGTCCTCTCCAGGATTTCTTTTTCAATAAACGTCTTGCCTTCAATCATCGTATCTCTAACTTCTCTTTCCGCTTCATCTTTGACAAAGGCGACACGGTAAGAACCGATGAGACCACCGCCGTTTCCAGCGTATATGTCGACGATATCTCCTCTCCGCAGAGAACTGCTCCGCATGGCGATCCAGCCTGGCTCGATGACAAAAATTGCTTCTCCTTCTTTGAGATAGAACGCATTTTCTATAAAATAAGCTCTGCTGACCTGACCGTTTCCTGCAATCATCTGAGCGGATACCTTACCTTTCAGGATTGCCACGTCTTTCGGTTCCAGCGCACCTTCAATCAGATTATCCTTAGGAACCCCTCTTGACTCAAACATACTTTCGTCAACCAGCGTTCCCTTCTCGATGGCATTTCTTGCCACAAGAACTTCTCTCAGAAGAATCATCTCTCTGCCCTTCCATTCCCACAGGAATAGGCTGACGATAGACAGAATGATAAGCAGAATACCTATGACTGATTTGATTCGCTTCAAGTAACCACTCCCTTTTTTCACATCAGATTTCAGTGTGCTTCGACCTTGTTTTACACTATTTTACATTCAATATACCGCTTCATTTCCCATTTGTCAACTTTTTTTACATTATTTTACATTTAATTTTCGAACATACCTCTCTCCTACGATCCTGGACAAATGCTTCTATGCATTCACGATAAAAATTCCTGTATTGACGCATTATATTCCGTACAACAACAAACTGACGCTGTTGGTAACCAGCGTCAGTTTTGTTGTAATAATCTTGCTTTGTGTTTTGTCAAAATTACAGCCAGTCCATTGACAGACCAAAGTTTTTATTTATGCAGCGGATCTGTTGAGATCTGAATCTCTCCGTTTTTGATTTTGTTGAGTGCTTCCTCTACTTTTTCCTTGGCTTCTTCTGAGACGATAGAGCTATCCCTGATATCGAAGGAGCATACTCCCTGTTCCATACCATAATCTATTCGTTTTCCTCCTTCGAAGTTCCCGTTTACTACGTCTTCAATGAATGCGATGACCATAACATCGAAATAGTTCAAAGCACTTCCCAGTTCCACATTGGCATCTGTGAAAATATCATCATAGTGAGTATCCCAGGCTACAAACTTCGTATTGGTTTCTGCAGCAGCCTGTGCAGTACCTGCACCGGTTCCTCCGGCAGCGGCAGCGATGACATCACAGCCTCTGTTCACAAGCGCAAGTCCGAGATCCTTTCCCACTGTGGGATCGGTCCAGGTTCCTGCATAGGATACATAATCCTTGATATCAGGATTCACGCTTTGAATGCCCTGCTGCCATCCTGCAATGATTGCGTTAATTACAGGCTCATCCATTCCGCCTACAATACCGACGGTACCGCTTTCTGACATTACTGCCGCACAGACTCCTGCCAGATAGGCGGTTTCTGTTCTATTGAGGCCAAATTCCTGGATGTTGCTGTAGTCTGAAATATCTGCAATACTGCCGTCCAGGCTTCCGAAGATAATATCCGGATAATCTTTTGCGACGTTCTTTGTGGCTTCTGCAGTGGTTGCATAGGTTGTAATAATTACATCATATCCCGCTTCTGCCAGTCCACGGATCTTCGGTTCGTATTCATTGGCCTGCAGTGCTTCCACAAGCTTGATTTCTACGCCCTCATGATTCGCCTGATACTCCTTGACGCCTGCAACAAGATTGACCAGCCATTCGGATGCGTCAAGCGCCTGATCTGAAACAATACCGACCTTCATGGTGTCTCCCTCTTGGTCGGGTGTTGCTGCGGTTTCATTCCCGCCTCCGCAACCTGCGAGGGTGAAGATCATTAAAAAAATCAACAATAATATTAACTTCTTTCCAAATAGCTTCATCTTTCTTCTCCTTTTCTAGTATTTCTGCTACTCTACTGTGCCGTAGCATCAATCGGCTGATATTTGATTTCTATTGAGCTGCATAACACCCCTTTCACTCAGTTTCTTTTTCCTCTTTTTCATTATTGTCTTAGCGATCATAGGAAGTACTGCAGCGATCAAGGCAAGGCCATATGGCAGCATCCCAAGAATTTGTGAAGGATATCCCTCTGTTGAAAGAAGGTTTGACAAAGCGTCTGCAAACCCGAACAGGAGTCCTGCGAGCAGAGACAGGATCGGAGACGAATTTGTCAGAATCAAAACGGCAAGGGCAGAGAACCCTCGGCCACCTGTCATTCCAACATTAAACATGTTTAAAATCAAAGCCAACTGGGCACCCGCAAGACCGCAGAAGATTCCATTCATGATCAGTGCAAAATATCGGATTCTCTTTACATTGATACCGGCAGCACCTGCTGCTTCCGCACTTTGCCCAATGGCTCGCACAGAAAGACCCAGATTTGTTTTATATAGAAAAACCCATATCAGAAACGGGGATAGTAAAGCAACATAAACAAGCAGTGACTGATTGTTCAAAATCGGTCCAAGGATTGGTACGGAATCCAAAAATCCGAAATGTATTTTTTTCAAAGCCAAACTCCCCGGTAAGATATATTTCCCGCTTGTACCAAAAATCGGGATCATCAGGTATCGCGTCAGTCCTTCTGTCAGCGTGATCATAGCGACAGCACATACAACCGCATTTACGCCCAGTTCAAATACAAATACCGCATAAACCAGTGTCATGATGACCGTTATCAGGACTCCGAAAAGAACGCCTCCCCAAACACTTTCTGTGAGATAAGCCCCAACCACCGAGGCGAAGCAGCCGACCAAAGCAAAGGCATCCAGTCCCAGATTGAAAACGTCCACTTTCAATGCGAAGAGTCCGCCCATCGCAATTAAAATGATTGGCGCGCTCAGTTTTACTGCTGAATTGAAGAGTAATAAATAATCCATTTTAAGCCACCTCCTAAACGCTCTGCCTGGTCCATCGCTGCAGAATACTGATCGTTGCAAAGAGCATTACGAATCCCTGAACCACGAGAACCAGCTCAGAGGGTACATCGGTCATAACGGAGAGGCTTACAGAACCGCTTTGAAGTGCTCCCAGGATCAAGGCTCCCAGAACCAGCCCCAGCGTGGACTGACTTCCGATTAGTGCTGCCGTCATGCCATAAAATCCCAGATTTGCCGCGAATCCAGTATAAATGCGATGATATTCTCCTAAGATTTCACCGGAAGCGGATAATGCAGAGAATGCTCCGCCAAGAAAGGAAACGATCAGAATCAGCTTGATTGTGTCAATGCCGCTGGCCTTTGCAAAATGTGGATTAAAGCCTACCATACGCAGCCGGTATCCCGGAGCGGAGCTTCTCAGACAGAGAGCATAGGCTGTAATAATCATGAGCGCAAGGATAATAAGCACCGGTCTGCTGATGGAAGGCAGTATGGTAATGGACATCGGTGAAGTTTTGTCGGTATCAGCAATGGAGCTGTACATAAGCAAATAATTCGTTAGTAAGACGATGATATAGTTTACAAGCATTGCAATGATAATCTCATTTACACCGAACAAAAATTTCAGGATTGCAGGCACCAAACATATAATACCGCCTGCAGCGATGGCGGAAAGGATCATAAGGGGGAGCATCGCGACAGCAGGAAGGTCTGAAAACCATACCTGTACACCGGCAATCATAAGAGCGGCAGCATACATCTGTCCCTCCTGTCCGATATTGAAATACCCGCATCGATCACATATGGAAAAAGAAAAACCAAGCATCACGATGGGCAACGTATAACGAATGGTATTCATCAGCCCTGACTCACTGCCAAAGGCACCTTGGATTAAGGCAATATAGGCCTCAATTGGTTCCCCTCCTGTAATCCAAACCACCAGACCGGCTGCCAGAAAGGCGGTGGCAATTGCAGCAAGCGGGTTCAAAGGCTTCATCAGAACATCTCGGTTCATTAATTTCATAGCATGTTCTCTCATCTAGCTCACCTGCCTTTTGCTCCGGGAAGCGCCGCCCATCATCAAACCGATCTCTTCTTCTGTAACGGAATTTTCAATAAATTCTTCAGAAAGGATTTCTCCTGAAATTTCACCTTCATAGAGAATGATCATCCTGTCGCTCAGGGACATGAGTTCTTCGAGATCCGCTGAAACCAGCAGGATTGCAGTTCCTTTTGCTTTTTGCTCCAGCAGCTGTTCTCTGACAAAATTGATGGCACCGATATCCAGACCTCTGGTAGGCTGAGCTGCAATGAGCAGCTTCGGCTTTCTACTGATCTCTCTGGCCAGAATAATTTTTTGCATATTTCCTCCGGAGAGCTGTTTTACCGGCTTTTCTGCATGGATTCCTCTAATATCGAATTCTTTTGTTAATTTCTGAGAGTGATCCGCAATCTCTTTTCTTTTCAAAAATCCGGATCGGCTGAACTGAGGGCTGTTTTCACGGCCGCAGATCACATTTTCATCCATGTTGGCATTCAAAGCAAGCCCGGTTGTCATTCGGTCTTCGGAAATATATCCAATTCCCAGATTCCGCCTTTCTTCAATGGTCTTGTCTGCAAAATCAGCTTCGACCAACCGGAGATTGCCTCCCGAAATTCCCGTCATGCCGATGATGCTATTGATCAGTTCCGATTGGCCGTTTCCTTCGACACCGCCTATTCCTAAAATCTCGCCAGCTTTTACATCAAAGCTGATATCGCGGACTTTTACAGCGCCTTCATCACTGAACACCCAGAGATTTTTCGCAATAAAAATAGTTTCTCCCGTGTTTCCTCTGTTTTTATTTTGGATCAGTGAGACTTCCTGCTTTCCAATCATGGCTCTGGCAATTTCAGTCTCCTGTATTTCATTTTTATCAAAGCAGCGTACAATTTCGCCCTTTCGCATTACCGTTACCCGGTGTGCAATCCGAACAACTTCTCTCAGCTTATGAGAGATGAAGACAACAGATTTTCCTTCGCTGTTGAGCTCTTCAATAATCTGAAAGAGCTCCTGCGTTTCCTGCGGCGTCAAAACCGCCGTCGGCTCATCGAGAATCAGAACCTTTGCACCAAGATAAAGCGCTTTAATGATTTCAATTTTTTGTCGTTCTCCGACACAGAGACTGCCGATGAGCTTATCCGGTGAAACTTTCATTCCAAAACGATCCAGTAATACAGATACTTCTTTTTTCGCAGATTTATAGTCAATAAAAAACCCCTTTTTAGGTGCATGACCCAAAATAATATTGTCTGCAATGCTCATTTTGCTGATCTGCATGAAATTCTGATGAACCATGCCGATCCCGAGCTTCAAAGCTTTCGCAACGTTATACCGCTCTTCCCTGCCGTCGATCCTGATCGTTCCTTCGTCCGGTGCATACTGCCCATAGAGAATTCTCATCAGAGTTGTTTTTCCGGCGCCGTTTTCTCCAACAAGGGCATGCGTCTCCCCTGCTCTCAGTTGGAAATCAATTTTATTATTTGCAGTCAATGATCCAAACCGTTTTGTTATGGATTTCATTTCAATCGAATTGTTCATTTTGCGCCTCCTATTTCTGTGCGGGCTGAACCATTCAGCCCCGAATCCAGTACACCGTCTTATCCAAGCATTTCTTGTTCCAGCTGTTTCCAGTATTCCGAAACCAGAGAGGGTGCAATCACTCCGAACTCCGTAATCAGGCCCGTAATATTTCTGGCGGGAATGAGATCAAAGAACTGATTGATTACTTCAATGCCGTCCATACTGTCAAAGTCTCCTTCTGTGATGATTTCTTCTTTTACACGGCGCTCAAGAACGACAGGATGGCCTTCCGCAGTTCTATAATCCAGCTTGTAAACCTCGCTGGCGATATACACCGGCTTCTTTGCACTTAATGCCAGCTGCCCGATCATGGCAGTTCCCATCTTATTTGCCACACTGCCGTCCCAGGCGATGGTATCAGCACCCATGATAATGAGGTCGGCTTCCGGCATGAATTCCCAAATGGAAGCATCCGTTATATAAGTAACTGCAACACCGTGGCTTTGGAGAAATTTTGCCGCCAGCCTGGATTCTCTGAGCGGTCTGGATTCCGTGCAGATGACACGGAATTGTTTTCCTGATTCCGCAGCTGCTAAAAATACGCTCATCAATGCGCTGCTGTAGCTGTGCATCATAACAGTGTCACCGTCCTGAATCAGATTTCCTCCGTACCGGCCCAGCTTTTCAACTGCTTCAAGGGAATACTCAATAATGTTGTCACAAATGTGAATGATTTTTTCCTGAAGCTCCCGCACAGAAAGAGCTTCCTGCTCCAATATGGTGTACACCAGCTTCTTGGAATTGTATATGGTCGCCATGGTGGGCTTAAGCGTCAGCATTTCCCGGGAAATCTGATCAAACCGCGCGGTAAGTTCCGCTTTGTCTGAGAAGGTTTCCTGCTCCGCCACAAGCTTATATGCCCACGCAGCAGCTCTACCAAAGGGGCTGCCGCCCTTTACATTCATATTTCTGATTTCGTCGATCACATGCTGCGCTGATTCAAATTTAATATCTGTAATTTTCATAATGTCCATCCTTTGCATTTCATAATTTGGGTTTATAAGTCCAGCGTATTTCTGTTTAAATAATTCTGCCGATCCGTGCCGCCGGCACATCTATTTCCTGGATCAGACGCTCCTCATCCTCCGGAACGACACTAACCAAAACGGCAGTACAAGAACCTGCCGAGGTTTTCAGATCAAGGCGGCATTCTTCATCCCTAATGAAGGAAAGGCCAACATACCTTGCAAGCTCCTTCGCTTCATATTCAGCCCCTTTGGAACCGATGGGAAGAATCTCATGAACATACTCCATTCTTCTTAACCGCTCCACCGTTTTTATCTTGCAAACGCTCAGATCTTTTTCACTATAAGGTACGGTCACACCACTTTGAGGCACACCGACACAAATTACAGTGTCTCCCTTTACCGTTCCACCCAGCTTGGATCTTGATTCATCCAAAAGACCGATTACGGTTACCCCGACTCCAGACTGGATCGTCTTCATGTTGTCCTCTGTGCTCCCAGTAAATTGCAGCCCCTCCCAAAGTCCACTGTCTATAAGCTCCTGCTTCATGATTTCTATAATACGCCTTCCACTGGGCTCCATTTCAACGCACAGATTGTTGGCGATTACAATGGGATATGCACCTGCAGCCAGCACCTCCATTACGGGGACCTTAAGGGCACTGACAGCCATTTCTTCAAATGTATTCCTATGAATGTCCATCGGTTTTTCCCCATTGGATGCATTGGAATCACATGCGATGACCAGGCGGATGCCTCCGATGAGACGAACCAGAGTCAAATCCCTGATCCGTTCTGTGACAGAGTTGCTCTCATTACCGCTGGCCGCCGCCAGAAGTCTTTGATATTCCTGCATTAAATGATCCATCTTCCGCTCCTTTATCTAGCCGGATAACCTCCGACTTTTCGTCAGACCACATGTCGTTTTTATCGTTTCAGTTTAATAACAGCTCTGTGCCGGTCTCCTCGTGTTCTTGTCTCAGAGGCTTCCACTACCACATTTTTATCATCATATACGATTCTTTTTGTCACAAAGATAGGGAACCCGCACTCTACACCTAGCAACGCTGCGTCAACGGGGCCTGCAACATCCACCTCAATAATCTCTTCTCCGGAATCTAGTATAACGCCGGCTTTTTCCAGCTCTTCATAAAGCGATGCCGTGGTAAAATCTATTTCTTCAAAGTGAAATCCTTCCACTCCCTTCAGGGGAACATAGCTTGTGGTGAGCTGAATGGGTTCTTCATCAAGATATCTGACACGGAATAGCTTGAAGACCTTTGCTTTCTCTTTCAGCCTAAGCCTTCCTGCCACCTCTTCCCCCGGTATGATAATGTCTTTTCCTAGAACAGAGGATTTTAAGGTGCTTCCTTTTGCCAGCGCATCCTCTGTAAAGCTTTTTAACAGAGGCAGCTGCTCCTCATAAGGCTTCTTTGCCACAAAAGTACCTCTTCCCTGCTGCTTTGTTACGATACCCGCATGCTGCAGTTCTGTGATGGCAGCACGAATCGTTGTTCTGCTGACATTTAGAATCTCCTCTAGTTCCGTTTCTGTCGGAAGTAAATCTCCCGGCTTTAGTTGATCGGTTGCAATCTTGTTTTTTATATACTCCTCAACCTGATGATATAAAGGTTTATCACTTTTTTTATTCATTTCCATCCTGTAGCCCATCCTTACCTCATTTGTTTTCGAACCGTTTTATTTGTGTTTACTTCTCAAGTTCACATGCGATACGCGCTGCAAGGGCGGCATTGTTGTAAACCAGCTGAATATTCGAATTCAAGCTGTTTCCTTCTGTGATCTCCTTAATCTTCGCCAGAAGAAACGGTGTGGTTTCTTTCCCATGAATCCCGCGATCCTTTGCGTCTTCCACCGCTTCATCTATAGCTTCACCAATCAGCGCTGCATCCATGGAATACGCTTCCGGTATTGGATTTGCCACCAGTAAACTTCCTTTCATTCCCAGATTAGATTTCGTCTGAAAGGCTTTTGCAATCTCCGCGGGGGAATCCATTCTGTAATCCACTTTGAAACCGCTCTTTCGGGTATAAAACGCCGGAAGTTCCTCTGTCTGATACCCGATGACAGGAACTCCTTTTGTCTCGAGATACTCCAGCGTCAAGCCCAGATCCAAAATGGATTTTGCACCGGCACAGACCACTACCATATCCGTATTGGCCAGCTCCTCCAGATCAGCAGAAATATCCATTGTGCTCTCGGCTCCACGATGAACGCCCCCGATGCCTCCGGTAGCAAAGACTTTAATCCCTGCCAGTGCTGCCCCGATCATCGTTGTCGCCACTGTTGTAGCGCCGTCGCTGTTCTTCGAAAGCAGGATTGCAAGATCCCTTCGGCTTGCTTTAGGTATGTTATGTCCTGATTTCCCCAGATAGTCAATTTGCTCCGCACTTGCTCCAACCACAATTTTTCCGTTTATCATACAAACCGTTGCCGGAACCGCTCCCTGATCACGAATAATCTTCTCGACCTGCATTGCCATCTCAACATTCTGCGGATATGGCATACCGTGGGAGATGATTGTGGATTCCAGAGCTACAACCGGCTGATTGTTCTCCAGCGCTGTCTTGACTTCTTCAGAAATTGTTAAATAATTTGAATTCATATGATCCTCCAATCGTAATGATGTATTCTGCTCGATCTTGTATTCATTACTACCTTTTTATCTAAGATAATACTTATCGTGTCGATTGTCAAGATATATTGTCAGAATATTTTTAAATTATAAGTAAT
>JARBUO010000151.1 GCA_029239605.1 Bacillota bacterium
ATTACAGAGAGTACTATAGAGGTCTATCTCAATGACAAGTGGATGGTATTTGAGCATAGAAGCGATGCGATCGAATAACAGTTTCATATGTGCAGGAATAAAGTGCGTCTCCACGTTCCGGAGACGCACTTTTTCCATATTTCGCGCCTCAAGACCTTCAATTTGATTACACTTTAGGGGAACCGTGACGAGCGGTGCAGGGTTTTGAAATAGTACCTTATTTGACAAAGTGACAACTTGGTGGTAAAATTAAGTTGTTACTTTGACGAAAAGGGGTAATTATTATGATAAAATTTGAAAATGTATCAAAATCCTATGGGGAGAGCAAGGTGCTGAAAGATCTGAGCTTCCAGATCAACCAGGGTGATTTTGTTGTTCTGATCGGACCCAGCGGCTGTGGAAAAACCACAACGCTCAGGACGATTAACCGCTTGATCGAGCCCGACAGCGGAACGATTTATATCGACGGAAATGATATTTCTGCATTAAATCCTGTTGAACTGCGAAGATCCATTGGTTATGTAATCCAGCAAATCGGACTGTTCCCCAATATGACGGTAGAAGAGAATATTGCCGTCGTACCGAAGCTTCTGAAATACCCGAAAGAAAAATGGCAGCCCATTGTGAAAGACCTTCTTGGGCTGGTGGGAATGCCTTATGATGAAAACGCTCATAAATATCCGTCCGAGCTTTCGGGGGGACAGCAGCAAAGAATCGGCGTGCTTCGGGCGCTGGCAGCCTCACCTCCCATTGTACTCATGGATGAACCGTTCGGGGCGCTGGACCCAATTACAAGAGAAGCACTTCAGGAAGAAGTGAAAAGAATTCAGAAAAAGCTGAAGAAGACCATTGTGTTTGTTACCCATGATATGGATGAAGCATTGAAAATGGCAGATGTTATTGTCTTTATGAGCGGGGGAAAAATATTACAGATGGCTTCCCCTGAAGAGCTGCTTCAGCATCCCGCAGATCCCTTGATTTCTGAATTCATGGGAAAGCACAGAGGAACGGTTAATATCAATGCAAATCTGACTGCAGCGGACTTTATGAAAACAAGAGTCTTGAAAGCGTCCGGAAGTATGCAAACATTGCAGTCTGTAGAACTGATGCGGAATCGGGACGTGAACTCCATGATTGTCCTCAATGAAGATGACACCTATGCTGGTACTGTTTCCCTTGACACGATCAAAACACACGGGAAAGCAGGAAGGGCCATCGGAGAGTTTATGGAAACAGGGGTGCCCACTGTAAACCTGAAGGAGGATGCCAGAGAAACCTTTGAAAAGCTGTATACATCTCCCGCGGGCTATGTGGTGGTTCTAAACGATGACATGTCAGTAGCCGGTCTTATCACCAAAACAAGCATGGCCAAGGCAATGGGTGAGGCATTATGGGGGGAGATGATCTCATGACATTGATCGAATTTTTTATTGCAAATCAAAAAGATATTCTTGGAAGTCTGATCAGGCATTTTCAGCTGGTAGGAATCTCTGTTGCTGCGGGTATGCTGATTGCAATCCCCCTGGGAATCTTTCTCTCGCGTTTTCAGCGTTTTGCACCAATTATATTGAATTTCGCCGGTATGATACAGACCATTCCGGGATTGGTCATGCTGGGGTTCGCTCTGCTTCTCTTTGGTATCGGGCTTCTGCCCGCACTGGTTGTTCTTAGCCTCTATGCAGTGCTGCCAATTTTACACAACACCTATACCGGAATTACAGAAGTTGAAAAGAGTTATATTGAAGCAGCCCGGGGAATCGGGATGACGGATGGACAGATTCTATATAAGGTTGAGCTGCCGCTGGCACTATCCTCTATTGTTGGGGGGATCAGGACATCAACTGTATTCACTGTCAGCTGGGCTACACTGGCTGGACTGATCGGAGCGGGAGGTCTTGGTGATCTCATTTGGACCGGACTGGCTACGTATAATACAAACTATATTCTGGCAGGCGCAATTCCATCCGCTGTTGTTGCTGTCGTTCTTAGTGGTCTGATTCATTTGATTCAAAAGAAAATCACACCGAGGGGCTTAAAGGGGGTGAGCGCATGACAAACCTGATGCCATTGATCCTGGAGCACCTGATGATCGTACTGATCGCCGCTTTCATTGCCGTCTTCATAGGAGTTTCGCTGGGCATTTTGTCTTACTGGGTTCGCTATTTGGATAAAGCAATTCTATGGACCGCAGAAATTATTCAGACCATTCCCAATCTGGCCCTGCTCGCTATGCTGATGATCATCTTTGGACTAGGCAATGTTACAATTATCGCCGGTCTTGTACTGTATGCGCTTTTGCCGATTATTCGAAACACTTACATCGGACTGGAATCCGTTCCGTCTCACTTGAAAGATGCCGCCCGAGGAATGGGCATGAGCAGGCTGCAGCGGCTGATGAAAGTAGAGATGCCTTTGTCTTTCCCTTTGGTCTTTTCGGGAATCAAACTGGCGGTCGTTAACTCTTTGTCCATTGCGGTCATGGGCGTTCTCATTGGTGCAGGAGGGCTGGGATATCCAATTTACAGAGGAATACAGACAGGCAGTGTCGAGCGGATTCTTACCGGAGCGATCCCCGTGGTGCTTATGGCGCTGATTCTGGATTACCTGATGAGTAAGGTAGAAAAAAGACTAGTGCATAAGGGAACACGAGGCTAGCGTTAAAGTGTTCAAAAGGAGGAAATGAAAATGAAAAGAAGAATTAAACTGATTTCAGTTGTACTGGCATTGGCTCTTGCTGTTGTATCTTTTTCCGGCTGTGGAAAAGACACAATTGTTATCGGCTCCAAAGACTTCGGTGAAAGCGTAGTGCTTGGAGAAATGTTTGCACAGCTAATTGAGAAAAATACAGAGATAAAGGTGACGAGAAAGCTGAATATGGGAGGCACTTTTGTGTGCTTTGAAGCAATTAAGAACGGAGATATCGACATCTACCCCGAATATACGGGAACAGGGCTTACTGCGCAACTAAAGATGGACGTAGTGGGAGATCCGGATGAAGCTTACCGCATTGTGGCCGAAGAATTTGATAAACAGTTTGAAATTACATGGCTTCAGCCCCTGGGGTTTAATAATACCTACACCCTGGCTGTGACCAGCGATGTCTACGAGCAATACGGAGTGGAAACTTACAGCGACTTGGTAAAGATCTCTGAGAATCTCGTTTTTGGTGCAGAGCATGAGTTCTTTGACCGTCAGGATGGTTACGACGGACTTGTTGCGTTTTATGGCATGAAATTTAAAGGGGAACCGAAGAAGATGAATACAGCCCTGAAATATCAGGCCATCGGCAATGGCGATATGGATGTAACGGACGCATTTGCAACAGACGGTCCTATCAAGCAGTACAATTTAAAGGTACTGGAAGATGACAAGGGCTTCTTTCCTCCTTACTATGCAGCGCCGATTATTCGAAATGAGACCCTGGAGGAGCATCCGGAACTTTCTGGGCTGTTGAACCAATTGAGCGGCCTTCTGGATGATGAAGCGATGACAGAACTGAATTATCTGGTGGATGTGGAAGGAAAATCAGTGGAAGAAACCGCGAGAGATTTCCTTACCGAACAGGGACTTATCTAACATGAAGAATCAAGGTCGTGTTGAATGGCAGTGGAACATCCTGTCTGCCACCAATCCAACAACTCTTTTGTTTTTAATAAGTTGTTGATTTGCGGAGCATTTTAGGATAAAATAATAAAACATGCGAAATACTACTGCGGGAAGAATACAGGTGGTTGCTCTGGTTGTAACTGTAGGAGAACTGCTTCACACCGCAAGAAATCAACAAGGTTAGGAGAAGATATCAATGCTGCTGAATACGATTGCTGAATTTATCAACACCACCGGATTTATGAACATGGAATTGAAAAACGCCATTATGATCGGTGTGGCGCTCTTGTTTTTGTTTCTTGCTATTAATAAGGGGTTTGAACCGTTGCTGCTGGTCCCGATTGCATTTGGGATGCTGCTGTCAAATCTGCCTCTGACGGGTATCTTTGATCATACAATATCTGCGTTTGACGCATATTTGGACCCCGGAAAACAGGAAACTGCAGGGGGGTTGTTCTACCTGTTTTATTCTTTCAACAAGCTGGGCATATTCCCACCGCTTATTTTCCTGGGCATCGGGGCTATGACAGATTTTGCTCCGCTGATTGCTAACCCGAAGTCGCTTCTTCTCGGAGCAGCCGCCCAGCTGGGTATATTCTTTACCTTCCTGGGAGCGGTATTGTTCTTCGGATTTACCGCGCAGGAGGCGGCCTCCATCGGTATTATCGGTGGGGCGGACGGGCCTACGGCTATCTTTATTACAACAAAGTTGGCGCCACATTTACTCGGTGCAATTGCCGTAGCCGCATATTCGTACATGGCGCTGGTTCCCGTAATCCAACCTCCGATTATGAAGGCGTTAACGACAAAAAAAGAGCGTATGATTAAAATGGAACAGCTGAGAGTGGTAAGCCATAGAGAAAAGATTTTGTTTCCCATTATGGTAACTGTTATCGTTGTTTTGATCCTGCCTGCTGCAGCTCCGCTGGTCGGAATGCTGATGCTGGGGAATCTTTTCAAAGAGAGCGGTGTTACTGCAAGATTGTCTGAGACTGCATCCAATGCATTAATTAATATTGTTACCATACTGCTTGGTATTTCTGTAGGCGCATCTGCGCAGGGACCAACATTCCTCGTGCCTGCCACAATCCAAATCATCGTGCTTGGTATTCTTGCCTTTGCGGTAGGGACCGCAGGGGGAGTATTGCTGGCTAAACTGATGAATGTTCTGACAGGTGGAAAAATAAATCCATTAATCGGTTCTGCAGGTGTATCTGCAGTACCTATGGCAGCCAGAGTCTCCCAAAAGGTTGGGCAGCATTATAATCCTACGAATTTTCTTCTGATGCACGCGATGGGACCAAATGTCGCCGGTGTAATCGGTTCGGCTGTAGCTGCGGGTGTAATGCTCTCCATGTTTGGATAATATAATTGGCAAGAATCGTGCTGGAAATATATAGCCGATAACAACTGTTGCCATATGAAAAAGCAGCGTCGCTAAAATCATTATATTTCTAGGGAACGGGTTCCCTGGCTTGCAGCCAGGTGAACCCGTTTCCGTTTTTACTTGTCGTATGATGCCGATTGGGAACCTGCAAATGCAGGTTCGCGTTGCATTTGCAGCAGGAAATTTGACGTCTAAGGATACGGGAGTCAAGAGAAAACTGGTGCAAATGAGCATAAATATTATTGCTAAAGGTGTTTTTCGGTTTATAAAATACTGCACATTTATTATCAGAGCAAGCATGAGTTTAAAATCTAAGGCGTGGACAAAAACGTTAATAATTTATCATTGTACTTACAGCATAAACGTTTGAATTTTAGCGGTTTGTGCGATTAAATTCTATCATAACTGCAATTTTTTTTGCGTTTTAAAAAAATATTGACAATGGTGCATTGGAATTTTACAATATGGATTATAAAGATAAAAACGCCGTAATAGTTTCTGAGATAATAGAGTAATGTTAAATTATTTCACGCGAAAGTCTGATGTGCATGTGATAATTTCTGTTGGGTTGTTTGTGAAAACGATGAGACCGAAATAGTTTTGGTTTCTTATAGGGACGGGCAGGGATTGTGCTGCATTTCATTTCTTGATTGAACGAATTAGGAGGTTCAAAATGATTATCGGGGTTCCAAAAGAAATTAAAAACAATGAAAACAGAGTGGGAATGACTCCCGGAGGAGCAAAGGCTTACGTGAAGAAAGGCCATAAGGTCATCATTGAAACCCATGCAGGCGAAGGCAGCGGATTTACGGATGAAGAATATGTAGCTGCAGGCTGCGAGATCTATACCGATGTAAAAAAACTGTTTACGGATGCGGACATGATTGTCAAAGTTAAG
Source organism: Bacillota bacterium (assembly GCA_029239605.1). Lineage (GTDB taxonomy): Bacteria > Bacillota > Clostridia > Peptostreptococcales > Anaerovoracaceae > Anoxybacterium. The sequence goes on from JARBUO010000151.1 coordinate 5,892, forward strand.
GAGCCTCTCGAACAGGAATATGAGCTTTTCAAAGAGGGACAGATACTATATACCTACCTGCATCTGGCACCAGCTCCAAAACTGACGGAAGCACTGCTGAAAGCAAGAGTTAAAGGCGTCGCATTCGAGACTGTACAGCTTCCCAACCACGAGCTGCCGTTGTTGACTCCAATGAGCGAAGTTGCAGGAAGAATGTCCATTCAGGTGGGCGCGACCTTGCTGCAAAAATATAACGGCGGACTTGGCGTTCTCCTTGGCGGTGTGCCCGGAGTGGCACCGGCTGAAGTTGTCATCGTCGGCGGCGGAAAAGTAGGCACCAATGCAGCCAAGATGGCTGTCGGAATGGGAGCCCGGGTAACAGTTCTGGATATGAGCCTTGCAAGACTTGCATATTTGGATGACATTTTCAACGGAAGAATTACTACATTGGTTTCCAACGAGTATAATCTGGAAGAATCCATTAAGAAGGCCGACCTGCTTGTAGGAAGTGTTCTGATCCCTGGAAAGGCAGCACCAAAGGTAGTCAGCGAAGAAATGGTAAAAAAGATGAAGAAGGGTTCTGTCATTGTTGACGTCGCTATTGATCAGGGCGGATCCATTGCTACCATTGACAGAGTAACTACTCATGATAATCCTTCCTATGAAAAACATGGCGTTGTACACTACTCTGTTGCCAATATGCCCGGAGCAGTACCGAGAACCTCAACCATTGCATTGGAAGGAGCAACCTTGCCTTACGGTCTGATGCTGGCGGAAAAGGGACTGGAGAGAGCAGTGCTGGAGAATGAGTCCTTGATGAAGGGCCTGAATGTTTATGAGGGCCAGGTAACCTATCAGGGAGTTGCAGACAGCTTAGGTCTGACCTATGCAGATCCATACACGCTGATCAAATAACAGCACACACTGATTCAATAACAACACACTGATTCAATAACAATACACACTCATCAATAATTAATGTTTGAGTACAAGTTTAGCAGCAATAAATAAAACGAGGAAAAAGGAATTTGCAGGGAGGATCACCACTCCACTTTCGCAGATTCCTTTTTCCTATGTTTTGAAACAGCGTGATCGGTCCTCCTCCATAACTTGATTTCACCCAACGGTGATGTTAGAATAAAATAAGGCGTGACATAAATCAAGAGAAGTGAGGGAGACGATACTATGACTAAAATTAATACCGTGCTGTTTGATTTTGACGGTACGATCATGGATACGAATAACGTAATTTTACAGTCCTGGCAGCACACGTTCCGGACTGTTGAAGGAAAAGAACGACCTGTTGAGGAAATTTTGAGCACGTTTGGAGAACCGCTTTACGTAACGATGGAAAAGAAGCTGCCCCAGATTCCTGCTGAGGAAGGGGCTGCAATTTATAGAGGCTTTCACTATGATCATTTCACGGATCTGATCAGTCTGTTCCCCGGCATCATAGAACTAATGGAGGAACTGAAAAAGAGAGGCATGAAGATCGGGCTTGTAACTTCCAGGCTGAGACATACTACAGAGATTGGCTTGAATAAATATGATATGGTGAAGTACTTTGATGCCATTGTAACCTGCGATGACACGGAAAAGTTTAAACCAGATCCGGAGCCTGCTTTAATTGCGCTGCAACAGCTGGGGTCAAAGCCAGAGGAAACACTGATGGTTGGTGACAGCCTTTATGACATCCTGTGCGCAAGAGGCGCTGGAATTAAATCGGCCCTGGTTGGATGGGCTCTGGCAGTCTCTGAGGAAGAAAAAATAGGAAAAGATGCACCGGATTATATCATAGAAAAAGCGGAAGACTTGCTGGAAATTCTTTAATACAGAAACCAAGAAAGAGGGTAGGATATGAAATACGCTTTTATTATAAACTCAAGGAGCCTGACGCCGGAGACTTTTTCTGCGGCTTATGAGTATCAGGGTAACGAATACTACTTTGCTGCCGTCCATGGTATGAAAATGACCCGGGAGCTTGTGTTGAAACTGTCAGAGCAGGAATTTAAGCTCGTAGATTTATGCGGCAACTATAATTTGGACAAGGCGGAGGAGGTCAGCAGAGCGGCGGAAGGCCGCCTGGAAGTATCCTATGCCAAATATTCCGATGTGGATCAGGCCAGATTTGAAGCGCTGCAAAGGACGGACAGATACGGAATCATTGTTCTTGGTTTTGAGCCGGCAGAGGAATTGGTCCGGTTAGAACTTCGAAGTGAGGAATATAATGCAGATATTGCCATCGCAGCTACAGAGGAACTTGCGGCACAGGCAGCAAGAGGCATGGTGGCTGAAGGAATCCATTTCATTGAACTTTGCGGTTACTTTGATCAGGAAAAGGCTGAAAAAATTGCTGATGCGGTAGAACACGAGATCCC
>JARBUO010000023.1 GCA_029239605.1 Bacillota bacterium
TTACAGATGGTGCGAACAAATATCGAAAAAATTGAACGATTGATAATCCTATTATTTCATATGAAAGAAGGAGTGTCAAGAGTCTTGATCAAGAAAATAGCGGAGCGCAAACAGTAAAAATTCATCTGTGAAAGCTGATAAACCATGAAAAAAGCTTTGTCTTCATGTTGACAAGTCATAAAATCTCATTTAATATTAATTCTATAAACAAATCATAAACAACAGAAAAGACTGTGGACATATGATCGTAAAAAAATACATATGTTCAAACTAGGAGGAAAACATTTTGAAAGTAGTGATGAAGACTGCCCAAGGGTACGACAACATGACTGTCATGGATATTCCTGAGCCAAAGGCGGAAGGGGATCTTGTAAAAATCAAAGTAGCTTATTCCGGAATTTGCGGCACGGATCTCCATGCTTTTAAAGGAACGTACGCCAGCACCAAGACGCCTGTGGTGCTGGGTCATGAATTTTCCGGTATTGTTACTGAAGTAGGGCCGGAAGTAACGCGAATCAAGGTGGGTGACAGGGTGACCAGCGAAACCACTTTTGCTACCTGTGGGTCGTGTGTTTACTGCAAAACAAAAGATTATAATCTTTGCTCCAATAGAAAAGGGATCGGCACGCACCAGAATGGAAGCATGGCGGAATATACACTATCCAGAGAAGAAAGCGTTCACATTCTTCCGGATAATGTGAGCCTGCTTTCGGCTTCGTTGACAGAGCCGCTTGCTTGCTCTGTTCATGCGAGCATTGAGAAAGGCGACGTTCAGAAGGGAGAGACGATTTGTATCTTCGGTGCCGGGGCCATCGGGCTGCTTCTGGCTCAGGTTGCCAAAGCACGGGGCGCATATGTGATTCTGGCGGGGCTTACCAGTGATGCAGAACGGTTCTCTGTTGGAAAAGAAAAAATTCTCGTTGACAGAACGGTAGATCAGATGAAAGAAAATCTGGCGGACGTCGTCAGAGAAATCACCGGTGGTGTCGGTGTGGACAAGGTTTTTGAATGCTCTGGAGCGGTTCCGGCTTTGAATAAAGGACTGGAAATCGTGAGAAAGAAGGGAAAAGTCATTCAAATGGGTGTTTTCCCGGCAGAAAAAGAGTGTATTGCAACGGATTTGATCCTTCACAAAGAAATTGAATATATCGGATCACGAAGCCAAAAACCGAGTTCCTGGGAAAAATCTATCGAGCTGCTTGCAGAGGGCACTGTTGTTCCTGAGGTGATTGTTACAAAGATTGTTTCGCTGGATGACTGGCGCGAAGGATTTGATGCCTCTATTAATGGGGAAGGTGTCAAGGCTGTTATTTGCTGTAATACGGCGATGGAGTAAAACAACACGGCATTTGTTTTACTGCCAGCCTGAAGGCGGAGTTGCCCAACTCTGCGATGAATATGAAGTCGAAAATAGTAAAAGATAAAATTAATGATTTGATGTAGAAGAAAAGAAGATGATAAGAAAACCTCCGAGGCGTTTGCGCCAGGAGGTTTTCGTTGTTTGTGTATGGGGAAGACCTCTGATCCTTTGCAGGCGGGGCTTTGTCAGCGAAGCTCCAGCATGCGCTTTGCCAAAGTTTCGTCACAGATCATCGTATTGATGTAGCCTGCTTTGACGGCTGCAACGGCGGGAAGTGCTTTCATTTCAGAGACACAGATTCCGATGGTCCATTTGGGCGTCTTCAACGCTTCCAGTGGAGCGGCAATGACGTATTTGTTTTCCAGAGGGATTTCGTTGCCTTTGGCGTCAAACATCCGAGAAAGGAGATGACCGACAACACCTTTATTGAGCAGATTTTGACGGTCGCCTTCTGTCAGATATCCGGCTCGCTGCAAGGTGGATGTACTGTCGAATAAAGAGCCGATCCCGGTCAATACTATATCTGTATTCAGCGTTCTTCTTAAGGTGGACTGTATCTGAGGCTCTTTAATCAGATAATTATGGACAATTTCATTATCGACATAAGCTGGAGCGTATATGTTGGAGTAAGTTCCTTTTAATTTAGATGAAATTTTCATGGCGAGTTCCAGACCGTCAAGAGATGGATTTCCTGTGCCCAGGCACCCTACCATTTGAACGACGTTGATGTTGTAAAATTCCCTTGGCTCAATGGCTTCGCACAGGTGATTGGTGGCAGGTCCCCATGTGATACCGATGCTGATGTTGTTGTCCAGGATTGTGCTTAAAAAGTGGGCTGCTGCTGTACTGCATTTCTGGAGTGCAACGTCGGTTTCGTAATTGCCGGAGATGACGACTGCATCTTTCAGCTGGAAGCTGGTGCGCAATTCTTTGGACAGCTCCGGATTTTTCTTGATGGGGCTGTGGATGATGATCTGAACGATGCCTGTTTCTCTGGCTTCGTCCAGAATTCGGGATACGGTTGGTCTGGAAGTACAAAGAATATCTGCGATGGCGTTCTGACTCAACCCTTGGTGGTAGTATAATTCCGCTGCCCGTATCAGAAGGTCTTCTCTTGTTTCCATGTTATAAACTCCTTTGATGTATCGTTTGTTCTTGCGATCAAGAACATTGTATTACATAATTGAACATGTGTAAACTAAAAAATGGATGGTCTATCAAAAAAGGGTATTTGAATATTAGTTGACAAAACGTTGAAAAATACAAGGTTAAGCAAAAACCATGCTTCGCAAAAACTAATTTTTGTACAATGAGTCGACTCTTTATTACAAAAAATGTTGTTCCTGTCATGATACAAACGTGCTACAATGAGTCCATTACGACAGCTAGTGAAAATGGAGAGTTTACTATGTATGAAAAACAACTAACAATTCAAAATCCGACAGGTTACGATTCTCTGCGGAGAAACAGAGATTAATCCGAAAAGCATCGTCAGTGTTTTGTCGGGAGGGGTAAAAAAAGGTTCTGAGATTATTGTTCGGGTTGTTGGACCTGAGGAAGAAAAAGTAGGAAATGAAATTATAGCATTTCTTCAAAACTTAAAGGAGTAACACTTGTTACGGTGATGGTGTTTTATGGAACTGAACGGCAGAATGGTGAATGTTCTTAATGTAATGATTGATTCTTTTGAAAATGCGTGGGATACGGTCTCTGTTTCCGACTTGCTTTCAGTACTCAAAATTACAAAAAGAAACTTCTATTATAATTTCGATAAAATAGGAAAATGGCTTAAGGAAAACGATCTGGGAACGGTAAGCTTGAATGAAGGCAGCTGTATCATGGAGTTTCCTAGGCTTGAAGAACTGAAAAAAATGCTGGAAAGCTCTACCGTGGATTATTTTATGTCTGCGGAAGAACGGCACGCTCTTGAGGTTCTCTATATCACCTTGTCGTCGGAAGTCATTACCATCGACTATTTCCAGCAAATGTTCGATGTGAGCAAAAACACAATTCTTGCAGACATTAGAAAGCAAAAGGACAATCTGAGAGAATTTCAGCTGGACATTAAGTACTCTGCAAAACGGGGCTACTATATCGAAGGGGAAGAGTTCTCCATTAGAAAATTTCTGGGGAATCAGGTTTATCGGCTGGAGCATATTCAATCCAAAAAAGAATTGTACACGTTGCTGGATCACGAGCTTTGCGAGCTGACCGGGGAACGTCTTGATTTCAGAAAAAAGATACGGGAGGCAATCCGAATCTATGAAATGGAGATAGAAACGGATCTGGTGCAAAGCTACGTGGAGCATGAAATGGTGATGATCTACATCGCCTACCGTCGTTGCATGATGGGAAGACATTTTGTGGTAGACGATCAGGAGAAGAAAACTCTTGAGAAGCTTCCTGAGTTTCGGGGAGTGCAGAAGATTATCGCATACCTGAACGATAGCTGCGGTCTGCTGCTGTGCACCGAGGAAGCGTATTACATCACGATTTTGCTGCTGGGTGTGAAAAACTTTGATTTCAACTCCATCATTGAGGAGAATGGCTATATCAGCCGTGTAACAAAACAATTTATTTCAAACGTCGAAAAAAATGCAAATATTATCATAAAGGACAGAGAACCCTTCATCACAAGGCTGGCTTCTCATATCGGCCCCATGTACTACAGAGTAAAGTACGATATTAAGATAGAGAACCCGCTTTTGGATGATATCAGGTCTATGTACCGTAAGGCATTTGAAATTACGCGAAACAGTATTTGTGAAGCGGACGGGGAACTTGGTAGTCTCATCGATGACCGCGAGATGGCATATCTTGCGATGTATATCGGCGGGGAACTGCACCAGGTGGGGAGAGATAATCAGGAAGATATCATTCATGCTTCCAATGTGCTTATCGTCTGCGGTGCCGGTGTGGCGGCTTCGGTGCTGATTAAAAGTCAGCTTATAGAACTCATTGGAGATCACTTTGGCTTTGTCCTTTGCTCAGCAGGGAAATTGAAGGATAAAATCCTGGAAGAGTATTCTCTGATCGTATCTACCATACGGCTCGATGAATTGCCGGAGCGTACCGTATATGTTGGCGCGGTACTGTCGGATCAAGACAAAAGAAAAATCATTTCGGAACTGAATAAATCAAAAATAATATCGGTTCGCGAATTTACGCTTGGAGATCTGATGAAAATTATCCAGCAAGGCGCCAAGGGGAGCTTAAGCGCCGGCGAACTTGAAGAAATTAACTATGAGCTATGCAGGTTTTTTCATAATGGATAACCCGCGATCTGGTATTTCTTCTGGAAAGAGAATTTGGCATTGTAAGGAAAACGCATGATGGCTTAGAGTCGGTGTTTTAATGCGTAACCGATGCCGCAGGAAAAAGAAAAGGAGAGAGAAACATGGCAATTGTATTTAAAGAGCTTGTGAAAGCGTCTGTAACTGCGGTTGATAGTGAGGATGTGATTCGTCAGGTAGGGAAAATGCTTTATGATAATGGTTTTGTAAAGGATACCTATGTTGATGCAGTGGCAAAACGAGAGAAAGAGTATCCCACCGGGCTGCAGTTAAAAGGAATTGCGGTTGCTATGCCGCATACCGACAGCTCTCATGTGCATAAACCTGCAATCTGTGTGGCAAAGCTTGATAAACCAGTGGTCTTTGCGCATATGGGAGACCCAGATACCTTGGTAGAGGCGGAAATCATTTTTATGATGGCCATACAGAATCCGGATGAACAGATTGACAATTTGAGAAGCGTGCTCAAAGTATTTACCAGTGAAGAGGCGGTTAACGCTTTTCGAAATGCAAAGGATGACAGGGAACTGTACGAGGTTGCAGATCAATATCTTAATGAACAGTAGAAAAATAAAGAAAGACAATGGGGAGGAAAGAAAATGAAAAAAGTAAAAATTCTTTGTGTTTGCGGTTCCGGTACAGTAAGCTCTGCAATGGTAGCTGCCAAACTGAGAGAACAACTAAAAGAAGAAGGGTTTGATGCAGATACTGTTGAGACAAGCCCCAATGGAATTGAAACTGAAATTGCCGGCACTCATTATGACCTGATCGCATGCGTGAGCCCGGTTCACGCTGACTATGGCATCCCAAAGGTCAATGCGGTTGGAATGCTCACGGGACTTGGTGAGGAAAAAGTCGTGGAAGACTGTGTTGCGATTCTAAAAACTGTTTAACAATTGCGGAAGGTACCTTGCTGCTTTTAGGCAATACCGGGTCTCGATCCTCTTGCAACCTCGGGGTAAAGCAAGATGCCGAACCTCTTACGGCCTTCGGGCAATGCAAGGTGCCGATCCTCTTGCGGCCTTCGGGCAAGGTTAGGTTTAAAACTTGCTGACTTCAGGCAAAGCAAGATATCGTTCCTTTTGCAATGTTAATAGATGCTTAATTTAAAAGGAGGTTTTATTCATGACAGCAGGTTTTTTTCAAGCGCTGAGTAATGTATTCTCTACATTGGGCGCTGCCGTGTTTGTTCCGGTTATGCTATTTATAATAGCGAAATTTATGGGAGTGAACAATAAAAAGGCATTTACATCTGCTTTGTTATGTGCGGTAGGTTTGACGGGCTTCAATCTGGTTATTGGAAGCTACAGCGGCGTTATTTCGCCGGTGGTCAGTCAGATGGTTGAAAATGCAGGAGTTAATCTTCCTGTTCTGGATACCGGCTGGCAGTCCACGTCGGTTATCGCATATTCCACACAAATCGGACTTATTTTCATCGGTGTAGCAATCTTCTTGCAGATTGCATTGTTCTTCGTAAAATGGACCAACGTGTTCATGGCCAGTGACCTTTGGAACAACTATTCCTTCATGGTTTGGGGCTCCATGCTTTATGTGCTGACGAAGAATATCTGGCTCTCTCTTGCTTTAATGATTGTCCAGAATCTTTACATCCTTTTATTCAGCGAAGTCGCTGCAAAACGGTGGTCAACGTACTATCAGTATCCAAACTGCTGTATGACAGCGCCTCACCATCTGGAATCCCTTCCATTTGCGGTGCTGATGAATGTGCTCCTTGGCAAGCTTGGGTTTGACAAAATCAAACTCAATGCAGAGGAACTTCAGAAAAAATTCGGAATTATGGGTGAGCCAATGTTTATCGGACTTGTCATTGGAGCACTGATTGCAATCATTGGTTATTACAACACGCTGGGTGAACTTGCGACATGGGGCGTTGTTACCTCTTCCGCAATCTCTACCGCGGCAGTAATGGCTGTATTCCCGAAGGTTGCGGGAATCTTCGCTTCTGCTTTCACAACCCTTACAGATGCTTACAAGAAAAAGGCAGCTGCCAGCGGACAGGGAAGAGAATGGTACTTATCGGTAAATGACGCGGTAGGCTATGGCGAGCCGAACACACTGGTAACCGGAATCCTGCTGATTCCGATCATGCTGCTCATTGCGTTCATTTTGCCTGGAAACAAAATTCTGCCTATGCTTGACCTGGTTGCACTTCCCTATATGGTAGAAGTATTTGTTGCTGTATCTCACGGAAACATTGCAAAGAGCATTGTGACAGGTGGTATCTGGTTCTCTCTTGGAATGCTGATCTGCTCCAATCTTGCTCCGACCTTTACTGAGGTTGCAGTAAATGCTGGATTTGAGCTGTCCCAGACTGGCGTTTATATCATCAGTTTCGGAATCATGTGTCATCCTCTGATTGCCGGATTGTTCTACGCCTTCTGGTCGCAAAACATATTTGTCATATCGGCGGTGGTTGTCCTGTATTTCGTTCTGTACTTCCTGTTCAGAAAATACAGAGTACAGGTTGTGGAGTTCCTCGAAAGAACCAATCAGGATACCCAGAAGCTTCCAGCTTAATTCCATTATCATCAATTCCATACCGCTGTTGTGATTGCAACAGCGGTTCGTTTTTAAAAGCAGTAAAAAGGAGGGGCTGTATGTTTGAAGTACTGAAGAATCAAGAATTAAAAGTAATTGCTGTGGGAGATTATTACGTATCTCCGGAAACCATGGTAAAGGCGGTCAGACAATCTCCTTTGGCTGCGAAGGAAATTGTTACATGCTTTTGGGGAGATGATGATCAACAGGCGTTTGCCGCGAGACAGATCAATGTAGAGCGAAATGGTCCTGAGGCGGAAGCCTATGCGGCTGGGATTGACGAAGCCATTGAGGATGCAGATGTTCTGATCACCCATTTCTCTCCTGTGCCTAGAAGCTTGATTGAAAAGGGAAAAAATTTAAAGGCGATTTTGACCTGCCGCGGAGGCTTGGAACATATTTGCGTCGAAGCTGCCAGTGAACGTAATATCCCGGTGATCAATGTGATACGAAATGCAGAGCCGGTGGCGGACTTTGCGCTGGGGATGATTCTTGCTCTGACAAGAAACATTGCTGTTTCTCATTGCGGCATGATGCGGGGAGAATGGATGAAGGACTTTCCGAATTCTGCTTTCACCACCACGTTGTCTCAGTTGACTGTCGGTCTGGCAGGTGTGGGGAATATTGGAATGGAGCTGGCCCTTCGTTTGAAAGCTTTGGGTGTATCCCTCATTGCTCACGACGAATATACCTCGAAAGAGAGACTTGCGAAAAACGGACTGGGAGAAATGCGCCTGGTGCCTTCTTTGGAAGAGTTGTTTCGGGAAGCCGACGTTGTCAGTCTGCATTTAAGGCTGACGGAGGAAAATCTTAAGGTAATCAATAAAAACTATTTCTCGTTGATGAAGCCTACAGCTTATTTTATTAATACAGCCAGGGGTGGACTGGTGAACCAGGAGGATTTGATACAGGCGCTAAAGGATAGAACCATTGCAGGTGCTGCACTGGACGTTTATGATGCGGAGCCCCTTGACGCGGATTCGGAGCTGCTGAAGCTTGATAACGTTCTTTTGACCCCTCATATTGCGGGACAGACGGTAGATGCCATTCCTAAATCCCCGTTTATGTTGATGAAAGAGGTTGGGAAAATCATCAGAGACGGTGTCACGGACAGGATTGTCAATTGTCATGCATTAAAAAAGGAAGTGCTGTAGCGGCATTTGTTGCAAATGAAATATGATAGAAATAAGCGCTGCAGAACGAAATGATGTGGAAGAATATGCTTATTAGATAAACTTCAATTAGAATGAACTTCTCCTGATGGAGAATTGTGAATAGAAACGATTGCGAGGAGGTAACGATATGATATTGCAACAGGAAAGAGAACAGATTGTTGAATATGGAAAAAAACTGATTGAAACAGGCCTTTCGGTAGGAACCTTTGGGAATCTCAGCATCTATAATCCTGCTGAGAATTTAATGGCCATCAGTCCCAGCGGACTCGATTATTATCAAACAAAACCGGAAGACGTAGTCGTGCTAACGCCGGACGGCAAACTGGTGGACGGGAAGAGAAAGCCCTCCAGTGAATACGATATGCATCGGATTTTCTATCTGAAGCGGCCTGGCATCAATGCGGTGGTCCATACCCATTCAAGATTTGCTACGACGCTGGCTTGCTTGAATTGGAGCATTGAGCCGCTGCATTATCTTGTGGGATATGCGGGAAAAGATGTCCCTTGCAGTAAATACGTACAGTTTGGAACCTATGATCTGGCGGAGTCGGCACTGGAAACTATGGGAGATCGGTATGCATGCCTCCTTGGAAACCATGGATTGCTGGCTTGCGGAGGAGAGATCGGTTATGCTTTTGACGTAGCGCAGCAGATTGAATTTGTGTCGGAGCTTTATTATCGCTGCAAAGCAGCCGGAGAACCGGTTCTTTTGAGCGATGAGCAAATTTCCGGTGTACTGGAAGGGTTTAAAACCTATGCGGTACGCGGATCGAAGTAAGTGAAAAAAGAGAGGATAGAAACTATGAATCTTTTGCAGGGACTGACAGGCGCAGCGGGCTGTGCTGCAGGAACGGCGGTTGTAATAGAAAATAAGAATATAGCCATTGAAAAGAAACTGGTGAAAGAGCCTGAGGCTGAAATTGCCGGAATCCAGGAGGCCAGAAAAAAATATGATCTTCAGCTTGCGGAATTGGAGAAAAAGGCAGAAACGGAAGTGGGCGAAGAAGGGGCCGGCATTTTCATGGCTTATCGTGAAATGCTTTCCGATGACGTTTTTTTTGATAAAATTTTTGACAGAATTCGTTTGGAAAAGGTGAATGCGGAATACGCCATTGACCAGGAACGGGCTGAATTGGCGGGCCTTTTTGAAAAAATGGACGACGCATATCTGAAAGAGAGGGCGACGGATATTAATAATGTCTGTATGGAGCTGATTGCTGTGATTCAGAAGGTTGACGGCGGTATGGGCTTTGACCGGTCTCTCGGCAGCGACTTGATCGCTGTTGCGGAAGATCTGACGCCTGCTGATACCATCAAGATGGACAAGTCGATTCTGAAAGGAATTGTGACAGAAACCGGAGGTGTAACTTCGCATACGGTGATTCTGGCGAAAACTCTGGGAATTCCTGCAATTGTAGGTGTTAAGGGGGCTCGGACTGCGGTTTCTACCGGAGATGCTGTTTTGGTCTACGGAGATGAAGGCAAGATGATCGTTTGTCCGGGGGAAGCGGAGAAGAAAGAGTTTGAAGCCAAATTGGAACAGGAAAACCGAAAAAAAGCACTGTTTGATTCTGTGAAAAGCCGCCCTGCGGTGACACTTGATGGGAAAACAGTTCGTGTCAATATCAATTCCGGCGACTCGGACAGCATTGCGAATTTTAAATGCGATGAGTGCGACGGGGTGGGACTTTTCCGGACGGAATTTATCTACATGGATCACCGGGATTATCCAACGGAAGAAGAGCAGTATGAAATTTATCGCTCCATGGCTCAGATGAATCAGGGCAAGGAATTGATCATCAGAACCCTTGATATTGGCGGTGATAAACAGCTGGAATATATGGATCTTCCGAAAGAGAGCAATCCTTTCCTCGGATATCGAGCCATTCGGCTTTGCCTGGAACGGGTGGATGTGTTCAAGACGCAGCTGCGGGCAATTCTTCGTGCAGGTGTTTATGGTGACGTGAAGATCATGTTTCCAATGATCGTAAATTTGGAAGAGCTTTTGAGAGCAAAAGAAATTCTGGAGGAGGCCAAGGAAGAACTGAAAGCAGAAGGTATGAACTTCCGTGCTGATATCCCGGTTGGGATTATGGTTGAAACTCCGGCAGCGGTTCTGCTCAGCGACAAACTGGCTGAGGAAGTTTCCTTCTTCAGCATTGGCTCCAATGATCTGATTCAGTATACGACTGCATCGGATAGAATGAATGAACGGGTACAGTCTCTGTATGACAGCTTTAATATATCGGTTCTCAGGAGTATTCGCATGGTTTGCGAAAATGCGGCGCGTCATGGCGTGGATGTGGGGATCTGCGGAGAAGCGGCGTCGGATACAAAGCTGGTTCCTCTTTGGGTTGCCATGGGTGTGGATGAGTTAAGTGTTGTACCATCACAGGTAGCGAAAGTGAAATATATGATTGGAAGGCTTTCGAAAGAAGAAATGGAAAGGGAGCTGGCTGAAGTACTTTCCCTGGGCAGGATTCAGGATGTGAAGGACAGGCTTGCGGGGATCGAAACGAAGCTGCTGAATGAATAAAACCATCCGGATGAAAGGGGTGCGACGTAATGCATAAATGTGTATACTGCGGAAAGAAATTTGAGGATGATTCCATAAAAGCCAGTGCTTTAACCCGTGAGTTTGCAGTGTGCAGTGAAACTTGTAAAGCGGGAACGGAACGATATGTGCAGATGGATAAGAAGTACAAGCTCTACATGTACCTTGCAATTTTTGTAGCAGCCATCAGCATTTTACTGAATCTTGTATTGAATAAGGGAATGATGCTGATCTATTGCATGCAGGTTCTGGCAGGTGTTGCATTTTTGATCTTTCCTTATCCTATTTCCTCCTTTGAATCCTTTTATAGCTGCCCGATCAAAACGGTGGTATGGGTGTGCAGGATCATCGGTTCGTTTTTTATCCTGTTCGGAATTTATCTGATAGCCGCGGCATAATGGGTATGAAAACAAAAAGAGAGCGATAGCGGAATTCCTCCGATAAGGATGTTTGTGAAGAGGAAAATGCCGTGATTAAAATGGAAAAGCCACAGGTTTTGAAATCCTGCGGCTTTTCTTAATGGGGAAAATTTGTTTACGACTCGATTCTCTTAACCAGTTCCTTTGGAATGACTGCTGTGTCCTGACCGTAATATTTGAAGACATCAATTGATTGCTGGATCTGTTTGTCGTTAAGCTTCTTTGTTTCTCCGCATGCTCTTGCAGCAAGATAACATTTTGCAGACTCTTCCATATAAACGGCGGCGTACAGAGCTTGTTTCAAAGAGGTGCCTACTGTCATAACGCCGTGGTTTGCAAGGATGACAGCAAGGCTGTCACCAAGATTGTTCACGGTATCGATTCCCATATCAATGCTGCCCGGGGAGCTGAAAGGTGTTACTTTAACACTTCCTGCTGTTGCGTTAGCCAATGTAGTCAAATCCGCACGGAATTCATCCTCGATGAGACTGATGGCGGTGGCATAGGGTTGGTGGGTATGAATTACCGCGTTGAGATCCGGTCTTTTCTGGAAGATGTAAAGAATGCCGTCGGTATCGGAGGATGGCTTTCTGGCACCTTCGATGACGTTTCCTTCTATATCCATAACGATCACATCGTCGGCTACCATATCTTCGTAGATCATTCCGGAAGGTGTGATCAGAATTTCGCCTGTGGCGGTTCTTAAGCTGAGATTTCCTCCGGAAAGTGCAATCAGGCCATATCTGTCCAAGGTCATTCCTGCTTTTATAATTTCTAATTTTTCTTTTTCAAACATTAGGCGTTACCTCCGCTATTCATCGTGTTGTTTTAAATCTATCATAACATAAATCAGAAAATACCACAACGGAAATGAATGAAATATAAGCAAAATTTCATAAAAATATTCCTGATTCTATTTCTGATAAATACTTTGGGATGTTTGAATGTGTTGTGAAAATCGCTGAAATTTCAAAGAATTGCATTAATATGCTTAACGAATACACGGTTTGTGACTACATGAGACACGGATAAGTTTGACTGAACAAAAAAATATAATTGAGAAAATATGTTCAGAAATATAATTTGTTTGTTCTCTCTGTAAATTCTCCACATTATCTCCACATCATTCTGTTATGATAAATATAAATCAAAACAAAGGGGAGATCGATCGTGGGAAAAACCTATATCACGAGGACATATAAAATAAACGGTATGACTTGCGTCAACTGCGAACATAGAATTGAGCGAAGCCTAAAAAATCAGAGCGGGATAGCCAATGCCGTTGTGAGCTATACAAAAGGAACTGCTGCTGTAACCTTTGACCCTGAAGTAATTCGAGAATCGGAGATCAAGGAACTGATCCGAAAACTTGGATATCAGCCTGCTGGGTCAGCAGTTTCCGAAGCTCCAGTGAGCAGCATAAAGCTTGCCGGGGTATTTGTGGTGCTGCTGGCGCTGTACGTGATTTTCAGCAGATTTGGAGGACTTCAGATCTTTAACTCCTTTCCGGAAGCAAAAGAAGGAATGGGATACGGGATGCTGTTTGTGATCGGGCTTCTCACTTCAACTCATTGCATTGCTATGTGCGGCGGGATTAATCTATCTCAGTGTGTACCAAACGCAGCCGGTTCGCCCAAAGGCTCTGACGCTCCTGATGCAGGGTTTGTTTCTAAAATTTCGAGCCTGGTGCCGAGCATTCAATATAATGCAGGCAGAGTGATCTCCTACACTGTCATTGGAGGAATTGTCGGGGCCTTGGGACAGATCGTTACGTTTACCGGAGCTGCAAAGGGAATGATCGCTGTGATCGCAGGACTCTTCATGGTCATCATGGGTCTCAACATGCTGAATCTTTTTCCATGGCTAAGACGTTTGAACCCGAGAATGCCAAAGGTTTTTGCGGTTAAGATAGATGAGAGGAAAAAAGGCGGCAGACCGCTGTATGTTGGCTTGCTCAACGGGCTTATGCCCTGCGGTCCGCTTCAGGCGATGCAGCTTTATGCACTTTCAACAGGAGATCCGGTGAAGGGCGCGTTATCCATGCTGCTGTTCAGTTTGGGTACGGTTCCCCTAATGTTCGGACTGGGCGCACTTAGTACGGTGCTGACCAAACGATTTACTCGGCGGATGATGACCGTTAGCGCTGCACTGGTCATCCTGCTTGGTGTTTTTATGCTGAGCAATGGAATGTCACTATCGGGATTCGCAGTGCCTTCCTTCGCCTCTGGATTTGGAAAGGCGGACGCTGCTTCTCAAAGCGTGAAAGCGGAACTTGGAGACGGGGTTCAGACTGTGACAACACAGCTAACTTCCGGGGGGTACGAGCCCATTGCTGTTCAGGCCGGGATACCGGTACAGTGGAATCTTCATGCGGAACAGGAAGACCTCAACGGCTGCAATTACCGGATTATTATTCCGGAATATAACATTGAAAAGCAGCTTGAGCCCGGAGATAATCTGATTACCTTTACCCCTGAGAAAAGCGGCTTTGTTTCCTTTAGCTGCTGGATGGGGATGATCAGAAGTCAGATCGCTGTCGTGGATGATCTGGCAGATTCGACCCAGATTCCGGTTTCGCAGACACTGCCGTCCTACCAATCCAGCTGCTGCCAGTAGAGGTAAGCTGTTACCCGAGAATTCAAAGATTATAATTTAGCAGTTGTGTAAAATAACTGCTTATGTTATGCTTGAAATATACCGTACGGGGGTATAGTATAAAAACCAATAGAACAGCAAATGATAGGTATAATTCGTTTAACCGGGTGGTACTGGTGGAATGCAAGTGAACATAAATATGTGAGCGGGTGTTGAAACTGCCCGCAATAAGGAGGATCTGAAATGGCAGAAATAATCGATAAAAAGAAGACTGGTCGCGGGAAAGGCGAGGTGGATCAGCTTGAAAGGACCAGTGAAAATCCTTGTCATAATTGCTCTGTGAAGAAGAATGCACAGGATGAGAATATCACCATCAGAGAAGAGAAGCTGAAAGCCAGCCTTGTCACGCGGCTCAATCGGGTGGAAGGACAGGTGCGCGGCATCAAAGGTATGATTGAAAGAGACGTTTATTGCAATGATGTGCTCAATCAGATTTCAGCGGTTCAAGCGGCGCTGGATTCTGTCAGCAAGCTGGTCTTGGAAAATCATATTCGAGGCTGTCTCGTTGAAAAAATACAGGCCGGCGATGACAAAATCGTCGATGAGCTGCTTGTTACCATTGGGAAAATGTTATAGAAAGGACGTGAACACTGTGAAAGAGACATTAAAAATAACCGGAATGACCTGTGCCGCATGCTCGGCCAGGATTGAAAAGGTCGTAGCAAAAATGGAGGGAGTCGAAGAGATTTCCGTGAATCTGGCTACGGAAAAGGCTGTGGTTGCTTATGATCCGGTCAGGACAACGCTGGATCAGATCAAGGAACGCATTGAAAAAGCGGGATATGGGGCAGCGGAGATACAAAAGAAAGCAGCTGTGGTGGATGAAGATAAACTCCGGAAGGAGAAAGAAATTAAAACGTTATGGATCAAATTCTGGGTCTCCACCGTATTTGCTGTGCCGCTGCTGTACTTTGCCATGGGCTCTATGATTTGGTGGCTGCGATTTCCCATCCCGTTCGTTTTCAACCCGATGCAGTTTCCGCTGAACTATGCAATCCTGCAGATCGTGCTTACCATTCCCATCGTTGCTGCTGGTTACAGGTTCTATACTGTAGGATATAAGGCGATCTTAAACCGAAGTCCCAATATGGACTCACTCATCGCCATGGGAACGACGGCTGCAATCATATACAGCCTCTACTCTGTTTATGAAATAATGCAAGGCAACTTTGGTGCAGTGGAAGGACTCTATTTCGAAACAGCGGGGGTCATTATTACATTAATCCTGCTCGGTAAATCTCTGGAGGCAGTTTCCAAGGGTAGGACATCAGAGGCGATCAAAAAGCTGATGGGTCTGGCGCCGAAAACAGCTACCGTCATAAAAGATGATAAGGAGTATGAAGTTCCCATTGAAGACGTTGAAATTGGCCATATTATCCTTGTAAAACCGGGAGAAAAAATTCCTGTTGATGGCGTGGTCACCGAGGGCAACACTTCCGTGGATGAATCCATGCTCACAGGCGAAAGTATTCCTGTTGAAAAAAGAGCAGGGGATTCGGTTTATGCTGCCAGCATCAATAAAAATGGACTGATCCGCTTTGAAGCGAAGAAAGTCGGAGGAGATACTGCGCTTGCGCAGATCATTAAACTGGTGGAAGAAGCGCAAGGTTCCAAAGCACCCATTGCACAGATGGCGGATGTGGTTTCCGGATATTTTGTTCCCATCGTATTTGTCATTGCCGTACTGGCCTTTCTGGCATGGTTTATCAGCGGAGAATCTCTGGTATTTTCTCTCACCATATTCATCGCCATTCTCGTGATCGCCTGCCCCTGTGCACTGGGGCTGGCAACACCTACAGCCATCATGGTGGGTACCGGTAAGGGAGCTGAGTACGGAATCCTGATTAAGGGCGGCGAGGCACTTGAAACAACCCATAAGATCAACACCATAGTCTTTGATAAAACGGGAACCATCACAGAAGGAAAACCGGAAGTTACCGACATCATCACTGCAGATGGGATCCAGCGAACAGAACTGCTGCAGCTGGCAGCCTCGGCGGAGAAGGGCTCTGAGCATCCATTGGGTGAGGCAATCGTTAACAAAGCAGAGGCCGAAGGACTTGAATTCCTGAAGGTTTCAGAATTTGCAGCAATTCCGGGTCATGGTATCGAGGTAGTCATTGCAGAAAAGAAACTTCTGCTTGGCAACCGCAAACTGATGAAAGAACGATCTATTGATTTGACAGGATTGGAGCAGGAATCAGACCGCCTTGCAGGAGAAGGCAAGACGCCGATGTATATTGCAGCAGACGGCAGGATTTCCGGAATCATTGCTGTTGCCGATGTGGTGAAAGCAAGCAGCCAAAAGGCTATCGACAAATTAAAATCAATGGGCCTTGAGGTAGCAATGATCACCGGAGACAATCGAAAAACTGCAGAAGCCATTGCAAAACAGGTGGGGATTGACCGCGTTCTTGCAGAAGTACTTCCACAGGATAAATCCAATGAGGTGAAAAAGCTTCAGAGTGAAGGAAAACAGGTTGCCATGGTTGGAGATGGAATCAATGATGCACCGGCACTTGCGCAAGCGGATATCGGCATTGCCATCGGTTCGGGAACGGACGTTGCTATGGAATCTGCGGATATCGTTCTGATGAAAAGTGATTTGATGGATGTTCCAGCGGCCATTCAGCTGAGCAAGAGTACCATCCGAAACATTAAGCAAAATCTTTTCTGGGCCTTTGGTTACAACGTGATCGGTATTCCCATTGCTGCCGGGGTACTCCACTTGTTTGGGGGACCGCTTCTGAATCCGATTTTCGCCGCCGCCGCAATGTCCCTCAGTTCTGTATCCGTATTGACCAACGCGCTCAGACTGAAGCGCTTCAAACCGTTTCGGTGAGAAACGAATCATTCCGTTTCGGTGACGAATCATTACATTACAGTTAGGAACGAATCATTGAAAACCGATAGAACTTGATAAGATCGTATAGATTAGGCCGCGGTAGCGGCAGAATGGAGAGAAGTATGAAGAAGAAAATAATCATTGCCGCTCTGGCTATGGCGCTGCTGCCCCTGCTGGCAGCATGCGCAGACACGGATGTGGTGGGTAGTGAGTCTGTCAATTCTTTTAAAGAAGTGTTGACTGCGATGGATCAGAATGTTTCTGAGGATGAGATGAACGGAGGCTGGGCTCTTGTTTCACCGGATGGAACAGAGCGGTTTATTTGGAGCAGAGACTACAGTTCGGGAAATCCCCATGACGTAATGCTGGAATTTGATGCGAAGCCCTTCCTGGATGCCGGGCTTGACCCAAGCAAGCTTGCGCCCGGAATTCTCGCAGAAGACAAAATCATGGTTGGATCTGATCTTGGCGATGAAGAACTAAGCTATAAAGGGGATGCTACCCCGCTGGCATCCTATGAAAAGCTGGTGGAGCTTTACCGGGACAGAATCAAATATCATGCGGATCTTGACCATTATGGTGTAAACGTCGGTGATGGAAATATGTTTGAATGGGCCAAGGATATGAGCACCAACGATAAGGACATTGTGTTTGTCGTAGATCCTGCTCAATTGATTGATGCCGGGGTTGATCCGGAAAAAGTAGAAGGTTGGGTTTTTGCAAAGGTTAAGGTGATGGATGAAAACGGGAAGCCAATTGAAGTGGATAAATTTTTAAAGCCCTTTTCGATTCAGTAAACTTTGGGTACAATGAATGTATCAATCGTTAAATTTGTAAGTTGAATGCTGTGATTTTCAGCACTCAATCCGATCTGGAGGTAAGTACCATGGAAAAGAAAGTTTTAAATGTAGAAGGAATGTCCTGCCTGCATTGTGTTAATGCGGTGACAAATGCGCTGACCGCCCTGGATGGTGTGGGTGATGTGGCGATCGATCTTGAGGGGAAGACCGTAGCGGTAGAATATGATGGAGATAAAGTTTCTCTTGTTGCCATTCGGGATGCCATTGAAGAAGAAGGCTATGATGTCGTGTGAGCGGCGGTATGAAGAGTAACGGAAAAAAAGTGCTTGTAGTCGATGACGAGGTAAAAATACTGGAAGTCCTCCGATCGTTCCTGGAAAGCAAAGATTATACGGTATTCACTGCGGAAGACGGAGGACAGGCCTTGTCCATCTTTGAGAAGGAAAGCATATCATTTGTGATTCTTGACCTAATGCTGCCGGATCTTTCCGGCGAAGAAATCTGCGAGCGGATCAGGCAGAAATCCCGGGTTCCGATTATTATGCTGACCGCAAAGGTTGAGGAAGAAGACATTCTGAAAGGCCTTGCCGTCGGTGCAGATGATTATATCACAAAGCCCTTTCGGCTGAAAGAGCTCCATGCCCGGATGGAAGCTGTATCGCGCAGGTCTTCGGAAGATCTTCTGCCTCTCTACCGTAGAATGTCCTTTTGCAGCGGAGACTTGGAAGTGAATATGGACACGCGAGAGATCAAGAAAAGCGGGCGTCAGATAAGTTTGACGCCCAACGAGTTTAAGATTTTGGCTGCGTTGATCAAATATCCCAATAAGGTTTTCACCCGGGAAGAACTGATTGCTGCGGCATTTGGAGAAGACTTCGAGGGGTATGACCGCTCTGTTGACAGCCATATTAAAAATCTGAGGCAGAAGATTGAGACAGATTCTAAAAATCCGCTTTACGTTGTCACCGTCCATGGAATTGGATACAAATTCGGAGGAAAATAGGATGAAGTTCAGTTTAAAAGCAAAGCTTTCAATGGCCATCGCGCTGGTGGCTTTGCTTACTGTCGCATTGATCAGCCTTCTGGCCAATTATTTTATCCAGAGCAGGTTTGAAGGGTATATTGCTTCTCAGCAGGAAAAGACTGCGGATCAGATCGTGGAAAGCATCAGCGTTCAGTACGACAGCGATGCAGATCAGTGGAATACGGATTTCGTTCATACCATCGGAATGTATGCACTCTATGACGGTTATATTGTGAAGGTCATAGACCGATATGGAAAGACGGTATGGGATGCATTGACCTGCGATATGAAGCTTTGTACGAAGGTGATGGATGACATCAGCCATCGCATGATGATGGAGTATCCGACGATGAATGGCGAATTTACCACAAGAGATTTTCCCGTCGAACAGGATGGAAAACAAATCGGTACGGTGGCCATCGGCTATTATGGTCCTTTCTTTTTCAGTGAGGACGATTTCCAATTTCTGAAGGCACTGAATCAAATTCTGATTCTGATTGGAGGACTTTCTCTGATCATATCCGCAGGCACGGGCGTGTTCCTTGCCAGACGATTGAGTCGCCCCATTCTTAAAACTGCCGGTGCAGCGGGAGACATTGCAGCGGGAAAGTATAATACACGGATTGAGGCAGAGACGGGCACGAAAGAGGTGGATGCGCTGATCAGTTCCATCAACCACCTTGCAGATTCTTTGGAACAGCAGGAAACTCTGAGAAGGCAGCTGACTGCCGATGTAGCCCATGAGCTGCGCACCCCCCTTGCCACGGTTCAAACCCATGTAGAGGCAATGATGGAAGGAATTTGGGAACCGACGAGAGAACGGCTGGAAAGCTGTTATGAGGAAATGAGCCGTCTTGGAACGCTTGTCAGCGATCTGGAGCGACTTGCCCGAATTGAGAGCAGCAATTTGAAGCTGAATCAGACGGAACTGGATTTAACAGCACTTTCCGCAAGAATTCTTACCGGTTTTGAAAAGGAACTGAAGGATAAAAATCTGAGTGCGGGGATTTGCGGATCTTGTTCTCTGATCACTGCTGACTGTGATCGGATCAGTCAGGTGCTGATTAATCTCATCTCAAATGCGGTAAAATATACGCCGGAAGGGGGAGAAATCCACATCACCTTATCGGATATGGAAGATTCGGTAGTATTTAACATCAGGGATAATGGGATCGGGATACCGAAAGAAGAACTCTCTTTTATCTTTGAGCGATTTTATAGGGCAGATAAATCCAGAAACCGTAATACAGGGGGCACAGGTATCGGCCTCGCCATTGTAAAATCAATTGTATCAGCCCATGGCGGTACAGTGGAGGTAGAGAGCAGACTCAATGAAGGAAGTAATTTTACGATAATCCTTCCCAAAAATCACGATGAAAATGGAAGGCAGACGAAACTCACGTAGCTGCCTTAAGGGGGAAATATGAAAAAAAGTACACTAATTATACTAGTGGTTGCTGTATTTGCAGCAGCTGCAGCAGCCTTTGTGCTGCTAACGCCGAAGGACGGCGATCTTGCTTTGAGCGGGAATACTACGAAGGAGGCAGTGCTGAACGAAAATGGAGATCTGGTCATTTCCGTTTCTGATATCACAGAAACTGCTGCCTTTTACACATATAATGAACTCGATAAAAAGATGGAAATCATAGCGGTAGAAGCATCTGACGGTACGATCAGAACGGCATTTAATACTTGTCAGGTGTGTTACAGCTCGGGAAAAGGGTATTATAAACAGGAAGGTGAATTTTTGGTCTGCCAGAACTGTGGCAATCGATTTGGAATGGATGAGGTTGCGCTGACGAAAGGCGGCTGTAATCCGGTTCCGATCACAGATGAATATAAGACGGAAGCTGATGGCGTGATTACGATACCAAAGGAATTCCTCGAAGAAGCGCAGGTCATTTTCGAAAATTGGAAGATATAAGCTGCCATCGATAACGGGCTAAATTGGATTGGAAGGAAGGAATAGAGATGAATGAATTTAGAACGATCAAGCGGATCGTGAAAGGACAGCAGGCCCAGGACGGTGCGGGTGTCAAGCTGGTAAGAGTATTTGGTCAAAATGACGTAAAAGACTTTGATCCATTTCTTATGCTGGATGCCTTCGATTCTGTAGATCCGCTGGATTACGTCAGGGGGTTTCCATGGCATCCTCATCGAGGGATTGAGACCATTACCTATTTGATAGACGGAAAAATCGAACATGGTGACAGTCTGGGAAACAACGGTTTCATTGGAAGCGGAGACTGCCAGTGGATGACCGCCGGTTCCGGAATCATTCATCAGGAAATGCCAAAGCCTTCTCCCCGTATGCTGGGGGTTCAGCTATGGCTCAATCTGCCTCAGAAAGATAAAATGACCCATCCTCAGTATCACGACATTAAAAGTAGTGATATTCCCGTGATCAAAGAAGATGGGGCTGTCATACGGCTGATTTCCGGCGAACTAAATGGGAATGCCGGTGCAATGGAAGGTGATTATGTAAAACCGCTCTATCTCGATGCGGACATTGCTCCCGGTAAAGAGTGGTCATTTGAGACGAATCCTGAAGACAATCTTTTTTTGTATATCCTGAAAGGCGCCGGTACCTTTGGTTCTGAAGAAGGTGACTATGCCCGGGAAAAGAGCGCTGTACTATTTGACACCGGAAACAAATTTGAGGTGAGGGCGGCTGAAGAGGGCATACGTTTCCTTCTCCTTGCAGCAAAACCGCTGAAAGAGCCCATCGCCTGGGGCGGACCCATTGTCATGAACACCAGGGAAGAATTAGAACTGGCTTTTCATGAGCTGGATCATAATACCTTCATCAAATCCTACTAGTTTGCAAATGAGCGGAGAAACAAGATGCCACAAAAGGGACGAACTGAGGAAAAAAAGATAACGCTTGAACTTGTTCAGCACGAACTGGAGCCAATCTATGACCGAGATTCCAAAGTGTTGATCTTAGGCACAATGCCGTCTCCGAAATCCAGAGAAAAAGGGTTTTATTATTCCCATCCTCAGAATCGTCTTTGGAGAGTACTTTCGGAATTGATGGGGGAAATACAGCCGGTGACTCCGGAAGACAAGAAATCGTTTTTGCAAAGGCACCACATCGCTATGTGGGACGTACTGAGAGCCTGCCGCATCAAAGGTGCGGATGACAGCAGTATTTCAAGTGCTGAGCCTAACGATATCAACCTAATCTTGTCTGCAGCAGACATCAAGGCGGTATTCACTACGGGGAAAAAGGCAACGGATCTATATCAAAAACTGTGTCTTCCTCAAACGGGAATCCCATCGGTATATCTTCCGTCCACCAGTCCTGCAAACTGTAGGAATTGCACCGTAGAGACCCTGAAAGAAGATTACCGGGTTATTCTCGATTATGTCAAATGATGTGTTGAGGCGGGTTGCGCCAAACCATTGGACGAAAAATAAAGTACATGAAATATGCTCCCTGCATGGAAAGCAGGGAGCATATTTTGGGTTTTTGGCAGGGGATCTACTTATTAATAAAAGGGTTAAGCGAGAATATTCTGGACAATCTCACGGAACACAGCGGTATGCTTGTCGATGTCCTCTTCCGTGGTTACAGCGGTAATCAGAGCCATGTTATGGAATGGTGTCATCAGGATGCCTCTGTTCAGAGAGGCGAGATGCATATATTGATCCAGCTCAAAATCTACTGCAGCCTCCGCTTCTCCGCCGTTTCTGGCGGGCTCTTTCCGGAACCAGTACTCTGTTCTGCAGCCCAGCTGAGTCGTATTCCAGGGCAGATCAAATTCATTGATTACACGCTGGACTCCTTCGTTAAATCTGGTGGCAAGGGGGATGTTTCTCGCGTAAAAATCCTCGGTTAAAACTTCGCTGAGGGTGGCTTTCATGGCGTGCATACTGAGGGCATTGGCTGCCAGTGTCCCGCCGATTCCGCCGATATCACACAGCTCATAGGGGATTGCCTCAGCGACGCGGTTTCCAAGCTCTTCGGAGAAGCCGTAAGCAGCGCAGGGGATGCCTGAGGCAATGGTTTTCCCGACCACAACAATGTCCGGATCAAGACGGTAAGCTTTTGTATATCCGCCTACGCCGGTACAGATGGTGTGGGTCTCGTCGATGATGAGAACGGCACCGTATTCTTTGGTCAGGGCTCTCAGCGCATCGTGGTAGCCCGGTTCAGGGTGTACGATACCGCAGTTGGTCATGACGGGCTCTGCCAGCACTGCGGCCACATCTCCCTTTTTCAAAGCTTCTTCCAAAGCGGGTATATCATTCCACTCTATGATTCTGGTGGTTTTGCCAGGATCGACCTGGGGACCCAGGTTGCCGGGCTTGGCTACGGTATTGCCGTTCTCGTCCATGATGGCTACGGTTTCGTCAACAGTGCCGTGGTAGCACCAGTTGTATGCGATGATCATGGGCTTTTTTGTAACCTGTCTTGCAAGTCGCAGCGCAAAGCGGTTGGCGTCGGTAGCGCTGGTGGAAAACTGCCAGTACTTCATACCGAATCTTCTGGAAAGTTCTTCACCGCACCAGATTGCATCCTCTGTGGGAAGCATGAAGGTGGTTCCCTGCTTGACATATTCGGTGATCGCTTTGACGGAAGCCTCTGGAGCATGGCCTACCATGGAGCCGGTATCACCGAGGCAGAAATCAATATAATCGTTGCCGTCAACATCCTGAAAATGCGCACCTTTGGCGTTGGCAACACATACGGGATAACTCCCGGCCCACTTGACCATCCAGTTCATGGGAACGCCTTGGAGCAGGCTTCCCTTTGCCCGTTCATACAACTCCTTAGATTTCGGATGTGTTTTTTCAAAGAGCTCGATTTCTTTCCTGTATTGTTCTGCTAATTTTATTCTATCAATCATATGGGTCCTCCTTATGGTTTCTCATCAGTCGTTTTTGGTTTTCTTATAATATAAGCAAGATTAATGCCAAGTTAATTTTAAAACTGCGTGAGGTTGGAAGCACTGATTTTCAGCAGGTTCTAAATGGTCCATATTATATTGATATTCAAAAATATACATTTACTTTCAGTATTGATAAAAATATTGTCAAAATTGAAAAAAACAACTATAATGTGACTATCATTGAAATCTTTACGGAGGTAATTATGCTGGAACTGTCTGCTATCAGAGACACGGTTATGAACGTTGCTGAAGCCATTACTGCAGCTTTGGAAATCGAGACGGAAATCGTAGATGCGCATCTTGCCATCATTGGCGGTACAGGTCGTTATACCAATAAAATCGGAAGCTTTGAGGAAGAGGGAAACATTGATTCAGGTGCAATTTATGGAAAACTTCTAAAGTCAGGGCGAAACTATATCTGCATTGACCCCCAATCGGATCTGGAATATGATCCTCAGGAAGGAGAAATGGCGGAAATCTGCTGTCCAATTAAACTGGAAAGCAAGATTGTGGGCTTGATCGGTCTTGTGGCGTTTAATGAGGAACAGCGGGACAAGATTATTCAGAATAAAAATACACTGATGCTGTTTCTGGAACGGATGGCAGAGCTCCTTGCCAGTAAGCTGTCTGAGACCGAGAAGAGAAATCAGCTGCAGGGAATTGTGGAATCAATCCATGAGGGCTTGATTGCAATCGATAAAGACTGCAGGATCAAATCCTGCAATTATGAAGCGGAAAAGCTTCTGGGAATCAAGCGGGATCAGATTGAGGATTTTAAACTTTCGGATATCTGGGAGATCAGAGACGCGGAACGTGTCATTAAAACCGGAATTGCCTCCAAAGACAAAGAAGTGATCTATCAGGGAAGAGGCGAACCGGAAAAGAGATTCCTGTGCACAGTTGTCCCCATCAAGACAGAAAAGGGGGGGATGTCTGATGCTTCTGCACTCGGTGCAATGATTTTGTTTCAGAATATCTCCGAAGTACGGGAACGGATGTACAAGATGACCGTCATCGACAAACACACCACTTTTAACGATATTATCGGAGAGAGTGATCCAATGCTTCGGGCAAAACGCAGAACGCTTCAGGTATCCTCCAGTGATTCAACGATTTTGATAACCGGAGAAAGCGGGACAGGAAAAGAGCTGTTTGCAAGAGCGATTCATGCGGAAAGTCCCAGAAATGGCAATCCCTTTATTGCAATCAACTGCGGAGCTATTCCGGAAATGCTTTTGGAGAGTGAACTGTTCGGATATGAAAAAGGTGCATTCACCGGTGCAGACTCCAGAGGGAAGCCGGGAAAATTTGAGATCGCCCATAAGGGAACCATATTTTTGGACGAGATCGGCGATCTGCCGCTGCATCTGCAGGTAAAACTGCTGCATGCCATACAAAATCGAAGAATTGAACGCGTGGGGGGCACCAGTCCCATTGATATTGATGTTCGCATCATTGCAGCAACAAACAAGAATCTTGAGAAGATGATTGCAGCCCAGGAATTTCGCGAAGATTTATATTTCAGGCTCAACGTGATTCCTATTCTGATTCCGCCGCTTCGGGATCGAGATGGGGATATTGAGCGGTTACTGAATTATGCACTGGACAAATTCAACAAACTTCTTGGAAAAAGAATTTTGAGGTTCAGCCAGGAAGCACTGGGTGCTCTGCTGAACTATGGCTGGCCAGGGAATGTAAGAGAACTTGAAAACGTTGTTGAATATGCGGTGAATATGGAAATGGGAGAAGAAATTAAAAAAGAAAATCTTCCGGATAAGATCCTAAAGCGGCAGAGAAGCGCAGGTGGCAAACTGGGTCTGAAGGAAAAACTGGACGATTATCAAAGGATGCTCATCGAAGAATGCCTGAATGAAACGGGGAGGTCCACGGAAGATAAAATAATTGCTGCGAAAAAGCTGGGGATCAGTGAATCCACACTCTACCGGAGAATACGGGAGCTGGGAATCCGGGGGTAGCGATACAAAAGCTCCAGAGAAAACGGAGCAAACCAAATGAATGAAAAGAAAAGTAAAGTAAAGATGCATACCCAGAGGCAGAAAAGAAAAGATGCAGGCCGCTGAGGCTCTGCATCTTTTTTCAGATTTGGGAGCAGTCCAATTCCGAGGGCTGCTCTCTAAACGGGATTCAATTAATATTTGTCATAGGAAGTTTCTTCCAGAATAATTCTGGGAGCTCGGTTCCAATCCGGTTTCTCCTCCGTCAGGTAAAGCGGTTCGCTGCCCGGCAGTGACGCTTCGTCTTTCAACCGGAACTTTCCAACCATTCCCTTGAGCAGTTCTGCCTGCCCGGAAAGCTCTTCACTTGCTGCAGCGCTTTCTTCTGCTGTAGCGGAATTGTTTTGTACGACGATGGATACCTGCTCAATTCCTTTGTTAATCTGGGCAATCCCGGATGCCTGCTCGCCGGAGGCTTCTGCAATATCCTTCACAAGGGTGGCGGACTTTTCGATTCCCGAAACGATCTCAGCCAGTGCCGATGCTGTATTGTCTGCAATTCTGGTTCCTGCGTGAATCTTATCGATGGAACCCTCGATTAACAGTGTGGTTTCCTTTGCTGCTTTTGCGCTTCTTGCCGCCAAATTCCGCACCTCTTCCGCTACCACAGCAAAACCTTTGCCGTGCTGGCCGGCTCTTGCGGCTTCAACTGCAGCGTTGAGGGCCAGAATGTTGGTTTGGAAAGCAATGTCGTCAATTACTTTGATTATTTTGGAGATGTTAGCGGATGAATCGTTGATTTCATGCATGGAATTCAACATTTCCTCCATGTGTTCATTGCCTCTCACCGCATACTCCCGTGCCTCTTGGGCAAGGTCGCTGGCCTGTCCTGCATTCACCGCATTCTGCCTGGTCTGAGATGCAATCTCTGCGATGGAAGCGGTAAGTTCCTGAATGGCACCGGCTTGCTCTGTAGCGCCCTGAGAAAGGGTTTGACCGCCGCTGGATACTTGCCTGGAACCGGAATTCACCCGTTCTGCTGCCTGGCTGATATCACCCATGACCTGATTGAGAGATTGAACAATATGATTGAGAGAATTCTTGATCTGGATGAAATCTCCCTTATAATCTGCTGTGATTGCCACATCCAGATTTCCGCCTGCAATTTCTGCAAGAACCTCAGAAAGCTCAGATATGTAACTTCTGATATTGCTGATCGAACCGTTTAATGCAGTTTTGATTGCTCCGTGATCACCGAGATACTCGCCGGTCATGGCTGTATGCAAATTGCCCGCTGCCATTTCCTTCAGAACTTCGAGCGCCTCTCTAACCGGTCCTTCGATGGCTTCCAGGGTCTGATTGATGCCACTGACCACAGTTCGGAATTCTCCGTTAAATTTGTCTGCGTCACCTCTCGCATTGAGATTGCCTCCGGCTGCTTCATTGGATATGAATGTAGTTTCCTCTACCAACTGTTTTACGTTTTCCAGCATTCGAATCAGGGAAGGCAGGAGGGTATCCATTTCTCCTCGCTTGCCAATGGCTTTCAACTCTTCCAGCTTGGACAAATTCCCATCGGCAACATCTGTGACAACTTCGATGGTATCTCTTATCGTTGCAATGACATTATTGATGCTGTGTTTCATCTTCTCGTAGATCCCGACATAGGTACCATCCATGGTCTGGGAATAGTTATTCTTACTCATCTGCCTCAGGATGTTGCTGCCTTCCACCAGCGCGCCGAGTCCGTCAATACAGGAATTGATGCTCTCTTTGATCTGATTGAAATCGCCTTGGTATGAGGCATTGAGCTTCTCTGGGATTTCCCCTCTGCCGATCTGCTCGATATATCCGGCAGTGACTTGAAGCGGTTCGATGAGAGAATCCAGAGACTGATTGATTCCCGCTACAATCTGCGCATAGTTTCCGCTGAGTCTGCTGATATCGGCACGATAGGACAGGTTGCCTGCTGCTGCAGCTTCTGTGAGTTTGCCTGACTCTTCCAGCAGGGACTGGAGAGAGGATCTGACAAGATTCAGATCGTTGATGAGGAGTGCATACTCTCCTTTATAATCATTCTCCAAAAGCTCCAGATCTTCACCGCTGGCGATCTTTTCGATATAATTCAGCGCCGTACCGAGCGGTGTGACGATGGCTTCCAGGGTACTGTTAAAACCACGAATGATTTCCTTGTAGCCTCCATTGAATTTATCTGCGTTGCCCCGAATGTCAAGTCGTCCTTCCACAGCGGCCTCAGTGAGAATTTCCGCCTCATTGACCAGGCTTCTCAGGGTCTCCACAACGGAGATCATGCTGTGGCCTAAAACATCCTTTTCAGAGCGGGGGGCTGTCTCCACAGATAGATCGCCTTCTGCGATTTTTCTTGCGATCTCAGATTGCTGTCTTATGTTTTGAGCCATCTTGGCAAAAGCTGCGGTGAGTTCTCCTACTTCATCCTGGCCAAACGCATCGGAATTAGGGCTGATATCCACATCTACATCACCAAGTGCCAGTTTATCTGCGGCTGCAACCAGTTTTTTTACCGGACCTACAATTCGTCTTGAAAGTAATACGATGACAGCCATAATACACAATAAGACAAGGACGAAAATCACAGTCATAGTAGTACGAACATCGTTATAGGGCCCGTTGAACTCCTTGTCCGGAAGTCCGGTAGCAACGATCCAGCCCGTATTGCCGATGGTGGATACATAGCCGTGGCTGGACACCCCTCCTGATGCAAAACTGATGTCACCGGTGACCTTCTTTGCAATGGCATCTTTAATATTATCGGATAAATCTGCTTCGGATATATTCTTGTTCAGGAGCGCTTCGTCAGGATGAAAGATGATTTTACCTCCATCGCTTGCCAGAATATAATAACCGGTATCTCCCAGGGTATATTTTTCCATAAGGGTTTTCCAGCCAGCCACCGACAGGTTAATCCCTGCGGCACCGATGATATCGTCCTTGCTCTCTCCGAAAACCGGTGCAACTACACTGACGACGGTTGCACTGGATACGGCATCCACGTAGGGATCTGTCATGATGACTTCCTTTTGTGCCAGAAGCTTTTGATACCAGGGGCTGTCCTCGATATTCCAGTCGGATCCGGAGATACTACCGTCTGAAAGTACCATCTGGCTGGAGTCAATATCTGAAATCCATGCGCTGGAAATGTTTTCTGAATCAGATTCCTGGATCCTCTGCAAAGTATCTTTTACCTCGGAGAAGTTTCCGGAAGAGGATAGCGCCATACCGGGAGCAGTATTCTTTAGAAGATTCTCAAATTGGTGGTTTGTGGGCATTTGCCCCGCTATAGCCATATAGTTTCTGAAGTAACCGTCGATTTCATAAGATGCGGCCTGAGATTTTGCCGCCAGTTCGCTGGTTGTCAGGTCCGATACGGTTAAGTGAACAGTGTTTAATGAGGTGACCGCTGCAATGCAATATGTTACTGCAACAGGTACTCCGATTAGAATTAGGATTTTTGCTAATAGGCTTTTCATGTGCATGCTGTCTGTTTTCTCCTTTCGTCAGCCTGGTGTGCTGTGACGCTTATACTGTTTTCAAATTAGAACATATTTCACGGCTTTGCTTCTTTCGGGAGCAAAGCTAACTACGGGCGTCTATTTCTCCATTCTACATCTGATTGCAATATAGATCAATTACTGTGTTGCTGTCTTTTCTGCTTCGATAGGGTCTTCGCAAAGTCATAACTGCAGGATTTCTACCCTGTTTTTTCCTGGATAAACGCTGGTTAGTGATATTTAACTAAGCTGTGAAAGCTGCGAAATAAATGCAAAGTCCCTTTAGGGGCTCCAACTCGCTCCGCTTTCTGCGATATTTCTGCATAATAAAATAGAAGGGCAGAGTAGCTCTGCCCTTCGTGGGTAATCTCTTTTATACTCGATTAACATCTAATGCGATGTTTGATGATTACTTTGCTTTTTGAGTTTCTTTTTTCTTATTAATTTGGCAGCGATGACTTGGATTGAGAATTATTTTCTTACAGGGTATTTTTCATCGAAAGTAATTTCATCCGCGCCGTAAGTGATATTTTTCCTGATCTTGCCGCGCTTCTTTTGGATTACATAGATCGCGATTGGTACGAAGGTAGCAATAACAGAAATAACGAATACAGGCATGCCTCCGTCCTCAAAGACCAGAAGGATCATCGCTCCGATCATGATTACATTACAAAAATATGCAAGCCCTGGATACCATTTTGCTTTGACTGTCAGAACTTCGTTGGGGTCGTAACCTCTTTGCTTCAGTTTCTTACGGAATACGATTTGCGACCAGCAGATTGCCACCCAGCAAAGAGTACCGGTAAACCCGGAAATCCCCAGCAGATTTGCGTAAAGCGGAAGGCCAGCATCTCCCCAGAGTCCCAGTTCATCGGAAGCAAATCCAAGAAGGAATACGATCCACATGGGAACGATGGTGAAGATTGTGGCATTTTGAGGTGTATTGAACTTATTCAAATTAGAAAGGAATTTCGGAGCCATTCCCTCAACGGAGAGACCATAAAGAGCGCGGACGGTTCCGTATAATCCTGAGTTTGCACAGCTGAATGCAGCGATCAGAGTGGTAATGGTAAAGAGTCCTGCAGCCCACCTGAGGCCGTATGCACCAAGGGTGTAAGCGAAGATCGATTCGTCAAGACCCGCTTCTGCATAGGGTACGATGAGCGTAAGAGAAAAAACAGGGATTACATAGATCAATATGATACGGAGAGCTACTCTTTTACAGGCAAGCGGTACATTTACTTCAGGGCTCTGGGTTTCAGCCGCGGAAAGCCCTACGATTTCGGAACCCTGGAAATTGACAAGGGTCCAGATCATGTAGGTGATAATAATGAAAGTTCCTGCCGGGAACAGTTTTTCAAATGTGGAGCCGTCCCCGCCCAAAATGATCTGCGAGCCGATGAAGCCGCCGCTTTCAGTGAAGGGATGCAGGTTCCCGCCAATGATACCCATGAAGATTCCAGCGGCACAGATGGTGAATACGATAATTGCCAATACTTTAATAATTGCCATAATTGACTCGATATGGCCAAACCATTTTACATGATATACGTTCACGAGCGTTAGCAGGAATAATGCAACGATACCCCAGACAAAGGTACTCCATGCCGGGTTTTCAAAAGGAAGCGTAATAAAATAGTTCATAAAGACCGCGCAAGCCAGAGCTTCGGAAGGCACGTAAGCCACCCAGTTGGTCCAGTATGCCCAGGCGATACCCGTTGCAGCTGTATCACCCATAAATTCTCTTGAATAAGAGACGAAAGAACCTCTTCGTGGTATGTTTACAAGCAGCTCTGCGAAGGACTGCATAACACCATAGATGGTGATACCTGCGATTATGTATGCAATCAGCACGGCACCTGGTCCCATTTCAGAGAATGTCAGGCCCAGCCCCAGGAAGTAACAGGAGCCGATGATTCCGCCGATGGCGATCAATGATACGTGCCAGGGCTGAATACCGCGCTGCAAGGTACGTTCTTCGTGAGCGCTTTCGGTAATGTTTTTTTCAGTCATGAATGATTCCTCCTAACAAGTTTAAAATTCAGCAAATTAATAAGATTAAGAAAATTATAATAATTATTATTGAATTTAACAATAGCAAAAATTATGCCATTGGGGGTAAAATGAATAATGAACGCTAAAACACACGAAAAATGGTTATTTCATTGCTGGAAAAATGTATTGGTTTGTTTTTATATTATCAAAAATGATAATCAATTGTCAGAACTGATAATTTTTCATGGGAATTGTTGTCTCAATATTTTGAAAATTTTACCTGTAAAAAAACCATTGACCTTCACGCTGCGTAAAGGTTTATGATAAAATCAAGCTCAGTTTGAGAGCGGATCTTTTCGTATATGCTGAGCTTATCAGGAGGTGATGATGTGGAGTATACGGTTCAAAAGCTTGCCAAACTGGCGGGCATCAGCGGGAGAACGCTGCGGTACTATGATGAAATTGAAATTCTAAAGCCGGCAAGAATCAATTCATCGGGTTATCGGATCTATGGAAAAAAAGAAGTCGAGACCTTACAGCAAATCTTGTTTTATCGGGAACTGGATGTAGATCTGGATACCATCAAAAAGATCATGAAATCTCCTGCTTTTAACAGTGCCGACGCTCTTCGGGAGCACCGCAGCAGACTTCTTGAGAGAAAAGGACAGCTGGAGCGATTGATTGAGAACGTTGATCAATCTATTGCAGCAGCAGAAGGGAGAATATTTATGAGCGATAAAGAAAAGTTTGAGGGCTTTAAAAAGAGTCTGGTGGAAGATAATGAAAAGAAGTACGGAAAAGAGGTAAGAGAGAAATATGGAGAGGATGCTGTTATGAAATCAAATCAAAAGGTCCTCAATATGTCTCAGGAGGACTATGACCGTACTGTGAAACTGGAAGAAGAGATCAGGCAGACACTGGCATTGGCGATGCAGTCAGGGAATCCCGGAAGCGAAGTGGCACAGCGGGCAGCCGATCTTCACAGAACCTGGCTCAGTTTATACTGGGATCAGTATTCTCCGGAAGCCCATGCGGGTTTGGCGAACATGTATGTGGAAGATGAACGCTTCCGTGCGTACTATGACAAAGAACAGCCAGGAAGTGCAGCGTTTTTGAGAGATGCCATCCAAATCTATACGTCGGAGCTGGCGGGGAAATAACGAAGAAATAGGGCATAAAAAATTCAGTACCCCAAATGTTAGATTTGATTCTAGCATTTGGGGTACAATCATGGGTTTTCTGGACTGAGTTATCTGAGACGAACTGCGGCCATTGCGCAGGCTCCTTCATGTACTACTTGAAAGCCCTTTGACTCAGCAAATTCTACAATTTCTTTATCGTAAGTCCCTGGCTGCAGCCAGATGTTGGGATAGGTTTCAGGGTCCATCTCTTCGAGACTTTTCAAAGTGACCGAAGGCGGAATTACAAAGTCAACGCAATCCGGTACTTTTGGTAAATCATCAAGACAGGAATAACATTTTGTCCCGTCCTCCATTTCCGTATAATTTGGGTTTACCGCATAGGTTTCATAACCATATTTTTTTAGTGTATGGTAGATTCGATTTGCGGTTTTCTCCGTATTGGGTGTAGCACCGATAACTGCCCAAACCTTCTTGTTTAACATTTCCTGCATTTTCTTTTCATTATTCATCTTGATACCTCTTTTTTCAATATTTCATGTTCTATCGAATCCCCTTATACAGCAGTAAGGTTTTATTCTCTTTTGAATTCATTATTCCCGTTTTGCTTCGGTTGAAACAAATAGAGGAAGTTAGAATATCCGCCAGCCTGGCTTTTACTCTGCATAATTTGCATGGATTTCTAATTGTTCGGTAACCGGCAGAGGATTTGCCAAGTCGGAAATTACAGTCGTAATCAGCCTCCCGATAAACAATTTTGAGTCTGTGTTCACCTTAAGTCCGCCGCTTCCGTCGGGAAGGTAGCCGTAGTATCTCGTATCCTTGTAATTCGGCATTAAGACTTCCTCTGCCGGATAACGGTACTGTTTTACGTTGTTTGATGGATACTTGCCCGTTCCATCGGAAATATTGATGGCGGTCATGGAATACAGAATTGTACTGAGTCTCAGGTCTGTATGCAGAAGGTTGCTCCCCTCAGGATAGTATTGATAGTAAAATTTATTTTCTGAATATACTCCAAGCCCGTATTCCGGTGAAAAATTGGAGTAAATATTGAACTCCTGATTGGTAAATTGATAGGTGAGCGGGAAGTAGGTAACATCCTGATACCGCAGAAAGGGGTAAGGCTCTTTTGTATTGTCAATTCTTTTTCCGTTTACGGTCACTGGAGTGCTGACAACTGTTGCAGTCAGGCGCGCCGGGTTGCTACTTTTTGAAATGTATTCTGTGACCGTGGGAATTTCTGTGCCCTTTCTAAGAGA
This sequence comes from Bacillota bacterium, assembly GCA_029239605.1. GTDB lineage: Bacteria > Bacillota > Clostridia > Peptostreptococcales > Anaerovoracaceae > Anoxybacterium. The sequence goes on from JARBUO010000023.1 coordinate 33,461, forward strand.
GACCGTGAAACCTTTCTCCTGCGTCCAGCTGCTTTCCAGTCCCAGCAGATTGCAATAATCATAGGTCATTGGCAGATAAGTGATATTCTTGTAGACCAGCAGCGGGTATTTTGTTGTTTTGCTGTTTATCACAGTACCATTGATTTGTACTGTGAATGCAGGCAATGACACACTCACGGTTCTTTCGGCTGCAAAGCTCTGAACTGCTGAAAGTGGCAGCAACGTAACCGCCAGCAAAATAAAGAATAGAAATTTTTTCATTTTACTGTTCTCCCGGATATCTTTTTTCGCAGGTACCTTGTTCTGTTATTATATGCTCTTTTTGCTGTTTTCTCAAGAGTGAAAGAAATCGGGCTGAAAAGAATCGGTGATTCTTTGACACGTTGCACCGAGTCCGTATAAAGGCAAAGCATGGGCGAATATTATTGTCTGTAAGAGAAATATATTTGCTGTATTTTTCTCCCTGGTTATGATAGAATAATAGAATTATTATAGAAAAATTTTATAGATTGTTAGGATGGAGGAATCAATGATGAGAGCAGTAATCACTGTTATCGGTAAAGATATGGTTGGAATATTAGCAAAGGTCAGCACAACTTGTGCAGAAGCAAATGCAAATGTTATTGAAGTGACGCAATCGGTGCTGCAGGAGTTTTTCTGTATGGTCATGCTGGTGGACATTGCTGAGATGAACTGTGAACTGGGTGAGCTGAACGAGCGCATGAGAAACAATGTGCCGGGAATGACCATTCATATCATGCACGAAGATATATTCAATTCCATGCATCGAATTTAGCTCGCGTTGACTTTGAGCGAGCTATAGAGTCAGCCTTGCGCGCTGACTTTGGGCGGGCTATGGAGCCAGTCTTTCGTTCAGTAATTTGATACAGGTGGCGGCACGGATGAACGCATGCTTGCCGAATAAATGGAACTATAAAGCCGGAGGTAGAAATATATGCTTAATATGACCGATATCATGGAAACCATCACCATGATACAGGATGAAAACTTAGATATCAGAACCATAACGATGGGAATTTCCCTGCTGGATTGTTGTGACAGCAATATTGAACGGTCTTGTGAAAAGGTTTATGAAAAAATTTACCGGTGCGCCAAAGACCTGGTCAAAACAGGCTGTGATATCGAGCAAAAATATGGCATTCCCATTATTAATAAGCGAATTTCAGTGACACCCATTGCAATGCTGGTGGGAGCATCAGGCGGAGATCCGTTGAAATATGCCCTGACACTCGATCGGGTGGCAAGAGATGTAGGCGTCAATTTTATCGGAGGATTTTCGGCCTTGGTGCACAAGGGTTTTTCTCCCGGAGATAAGGAGCTTATTGAAGCGATTCCAAGAGCATTATCCGAGACGGAATTCGTTTGTGCTTCCGTCAACATTGGTTCCTCTAAGTCGGGCATCAATATGGATGCGGTCAGGACCATGGGGCAGATAGTCAGAGAAGCTGCAGAGCTTACAGCAGATCGTCAATGTATCGGTGCTGCTAAGTTGGTTGTGTTCTGTAATGCGCCTGAAGATAATCCCTTTATGGCAGGAGCTTTTCACGGACCGGGAGAACCGGATTGCGTAATCAATGTAGGGGTTTCGGGACCCGGCGTTGTCCGGGCAGCCTTGGCGAAAGCCGAAGATGATCTGGATTTAACGCAAGTTGCCGACATTATCAAAAGAACCGCTTTTAAAATAACAAGAATGGGTCAGCTGGTGGGCAGTGAAGCTTCAAAACGTTTGGGCGTACCCTTTGGTATCGTAGACTTATCCCTTGCACCCACACCGGCAATCGGTGATTCCGTCGCTCATATCCTTGAAGAGATCGGACTTGATATGTGCGGTGCACATGGAACGACAGCTGCACTGGCCATGCTGAATGATGCAGTGAAGAAGGGCGGCGTAATGGCATCCTCGAATGTAGGCGGTCTTTCCGGTGCATTTATACCGGTTTCAGAAGATGCCGGTATGATCGATGCTGCAAAAAGCGGTGTACTTACCATCGAGAAGCTGGAGGCCATGACAGCAGTATGCTCTGTAGGCCTGGACATGATCGTAATTCCCGGAGATACTCCGGCGGAGATCATTTCTGCAATCATTGCTGACGAAGCGGCAATCGGAATGGTGAACTTCAAGACCACCGCTGTAAGAGTAATTCCCGCTATTGGAAAAAATGAAGGAGAAGAGCTTGAATTCGGAGGACTGTTGGGACAGGGACCTGTAATGAAAATTAATAGAACCTCTCCTGCGAAGATGATCAAAAGAGGCGGACGGATTCCCGCACCGCTTCACAGCTTGAAAAATTAATCTGAGGAAGGCTGATTCATTTCGTGTGTGCATCGGATCGGTTAATGCTGCACATCTTTCATTCAATCAGCGCTCCCCCAGAACATAGATGCCATCAGGCAGCGAATGATCCACATGGAAGGAAATCCTTTCGTGTGGATATTTTTTTTCGAAATATAGCCGATTGGACTTTCCGTTCCCCACCATATTGGAAAAGGATGGTCCGCTGCTGAAAAACCGATAGCTACGCTGTACTTTGTTAGGATTCCATTGCTCC
>JARBUO010000152.1 GCA_029239605.1 Bacillota bacterium
ATAGCCGTTATAATCGCCACAACCGCTACGGCCATGGTGGAAAGGTTAAAGTACGTTACCAGAACAAATCCCGCAAGGAAAATTACGATATGATATTTCTTTTTGAGCAGGAAGGATAAGATAATGCCCATTCCGAGAGATGCCATCATGCCTCCGAAGACGCCCAGTACGGTTGTAACCCAGCCCGGGATAATTGCTGCGAAATCTGCCTGAGCAGAGGCTGCAGTCATGGAAGTAAGTACAATGATTGCTGGGATAAACCGGCAGGCAAAACCGATTGCCTGACCCATAACCACATTGGGAATAAACATTTTTCCGGTGGCACCTTCCGCTGCGTATCTTTGTGCGACACGGTTCAGCGGCAGATTCAGCGCATAGGATACGTTCCACATGATCTGACCCACAAGTCCTCCGATCCCTGCAAATACCACTGCAAGACCGATGACCTGTGCTGCGTCAAGCCCGCTGCCGAATACGATAGCACCGGAAACGCCGATATAAGTAGCATAAGATAAGTCCCAGGCAACGGCTCCTCCGGGTGTTACGTTACCCATGTACATGATCTGAAGCGGGATGCCGACGATCATTGCGGTCTGAACATCACCGAGGATCACGCCTACCACAAGAGCTGCGACCAGCGGCCTTCCCAGCGTATACCAGCCTATGGTATTTCCTACGATGGAGCCGATCGAGCCGAGGTACACAAATAGGGCGATTAGAATAATTTGATAAATCTCCATGGTATCCTCCTTTAAACTTTCTTTTAATGTTTTCAAACATTGAATTATTTGAAAACATTACGATACTATTTTCCTTACGGCAACGCCCCTACGGGACTGCGACTCGCGCCGCTCGCTGCTGTCCGTTTTGCCATTGCAGCTAAAGCTGCGGCAAAAAGGCAACGCCGCATATAGACAACGACGTTGTCTATATATTTAATTGAAAATAGTATTAGAACCTGACCGTTTATCTTTGGGGTTAAGCAAACCAAAACCCAAAGATCCGCCGGTCATATGCTATATGGATTTTTTAAACGCTTCCCAGCCGGTCTTGGAAGTATTCGGCAGCTGCTGAAAGAATACTTCAAGCCCTTGGGAAGCTAACTTATCGATAACTGCCACGTCCTGATCGCTCAAATAGAAAATGCCTGTCGCACCGCTTACCTTATGAACGGTGTCTTCCCGCTTTGCGATATTGCCCAGTGTAATGGATGCCGCTTTTGTGATACCCGCTTCAATTTCAGATAATTTTGCCGGCAGCTTTACAATCACCAGACGATTAACGCTGCTTTCCTGCGCCAACAGCGCATTGGCTTCCTCTGTAGTCACGATATGGGTCGTATAGGTTGAGGGAACGCCCATTTTCATAATTGACTTCAGGGTTGGGTTTTTTGCGCTCTCATCGTCGATTGCGATGATCTCTTTGATGGAGAGCGTTGGACACCATGCTACGATGGTCTGCCCGTGAATCAGTCTGTCATCGACTCTAACATACGTATTTGCCATTGCTTTCCTCCTTTCTCAGTGGAACGACTTTATAAAGCCCTGCTGCTCTATGATCCTAGCTTCAGCTTCTTCTCTGGAAAGTCCCGTCAGGATCATGACGATTGCTGTTTTGCTGCTGTAACCTGAAGCTTCCAGTGTTCTTGCCGCCGTGTCATAGTCACAGCCGGTACTCTCCATAACGATTCGCTTTGCGCGCTCTACCAGCTTTTGATTGGTTGCTTTCATGTCAACCATCAGATTTCCGTAAACCTTGCCGATGCCCACCATGGATGCTGTAGAAAGCATATTGAGAATCAGCTTCTGGCAAGTGCCGGCCTTGAGCCTGGTAGAACCGGTCAGGACTTCCGGACCTGCGTCCGCTTCGATTGCCACATCTGCAGATTGGGATAAAAGTGCATCTTTATTGCAGGAGATTCCGACGCATTTCGCATTTACTTTTTTGGCATACTTCAGGGCTCCGATTGCATAGGGCGTTCTTCCTGACGCTGCGATTGCAACAACAACGTCATTGGCCCCAAGATCGAGGTTGGCAAGATCGCTGGCAGCCAGCTCCTCTGAGTCTTCAGCTCCCTCTACCGCTCTGACAAAGGCTTTTTCCCCCCCTGCAATCACGCCGATGACCTCATTCTCAGTGGAAATGCCCAGTCTTCCGCTGGTACCCGCTCCGATGTAAATCAGCCGTCCCTGCTTTTTTAATGCCTGAATAATCATCTGTACGGCCTTTTCAATCTGGGGCAATGCCTCTTTTACCGCTCCAACTGTTTTTTGATCCTCTTCATTCATGATCTGAAGCAATTCCAGAGTGGACATGGTGTCCAGATTGTTTGTTCTCGGATTTCTGCTTTCAGTTTTTAAATGATCAATTTTGACCTGGTTCATTTTCTGTCACCTTTTGTTTTTCTGATACCCTTCTTTTCCATGACGCAATGCGGATTGCGAAACAGGGCATGCTAACTGCTACCACAATTGGTTTTCGATAAGGCTGGCATACATATATGCTACGGTATAGCCGCTGTTATTGGATTCGATCTGACGAACTTTCCCGGTGGTGGTATAGTAGGGCAGATACGGGAAGTCATTGATCTCTCCCTGGAAAACAGAGTATTCCCGAAGTCCGGAATACCATTGATCCACTTCATCCTGCTCCAGCTTGAAATAGGCCTGGGGAATGAAACCCACCAGATCTTCAAAGTTTTCTCCGTAAACGAGCTTAATGGGATTCCCCTTTTCCCGTAGACGCTTTACCGCTGTCACCACTGCATCATGGGTATTGATGTGCCTCGGATGCATGGACCCGCGCCAATGGGTGACAACCAGCTCCACCGCTTCCTCCGCAAAATACCGTTCCAGCCTTGCTGCAAACTCTTCCAGAGAGGGCATATGGCTGGATACATAACCGAGCCAGATGGTATCTCCGCCGAGTTTTGCCGCAGCTCTTTGGTTCTGATTCAAAAGTTCCTTAAGATAGTCCTCTTTTTCTTGCTCCGTAGCCTTTGGATCTTCCAGCCTCCCCTGTGTAACGTGGATATAGGTACACCTTGCGCCTTCTTTTGCATATTTCAGCATGATGGGGCCGCCCAGAACTTCCGCGTCCAGGGAGTGAGCACCGATACTCACTACTCTTTTTATCTTACTCATAATTTCTCCTAAATTGTCTTCTGATAATCAGCGAAGGTACGAAATACTTTCAAACCGTGCCGCTCATAGAACCGTCTTCCAGGAACATCGGTGGAAACGAAAAACAGATGATAAATGCCCCGCTTTTCCATTTCAAATTGCATCAGATCAAACAAGATGCCGCCAATCCCATAGTTCCTCACGTCTGCCTTAACGCCAAAGGGACCAAAACGCATCGGATTTCCGTCGATCATTCTCATGCAAAATCCAACGATTTTTTCCTCACGGTCAAGAACCAGAAGAATGCAGTCCTCCGCTGTATTATTTTGCATGGAGATCAGTGCATTGCGTTTCCATCCGCCGCCGAACTCTTCTTTTAGAAATTCAAGAAGCTCCAGAGCATACTGATAGTCAAAGTTTATGAACCGGAATCCCGCTTCATGTGCCTTGGCAAGCTTTTCCTTTGTGTCCTCACTGATCTGATATCCATGAAGATCTTTGCACATGGAATAGCTCTCTTTCCCAGACTGATACCCCATTTTTTCAAAGAACGTTACCGCTGCTCCGTAGTTTTCCACGTCGATGCCGGGGAAGAAATAGTTTGGACTGTATGCCCAGATATGGAAATTTTCTTTTTGTTGCCAGAACAAAGCCTGCTGCTTTCCCGTCCTCCAATGCTACAAAACAAAGCTCGTTATCAAAATTGTCGTCGAATAGTGCCTGTTTCCGGAATTTGCCCATGGGGTCTGCTGTAAGCGTCTTGTTCCACAGTGCAACAACTTCGTTTTCATATTGCTGATGATAGCTTACAATTTCCATTCATTCACCTCCTTTATATTGCTGTATCTTTTCAAATCCAATCTGATGGACATGATATAGAATATTAACATGTTAATATGTTAAGTTACGTTCATTATAAACCCGGGTTTCAAATTATGCAAGATCTTCTCGCAACTTTTTTCCTAGAAGGTTGTACCAATCTCTGAAACAAAATAAAAAAGAAGGCCACCCGATGTTATTTCACCGGGCGGCCAAGTAAGTGATGTTATTTAAAAGCAGCAAGAGCAGCGCTGCATTGGAAGCCATTTACGGGCCATATCAGCACCGCCTCGAATGATATTATCGCTACATATGAAATAAATTCCGGATCATATCCAAACCCGCTACGAAGGTTCCGATGGATGCTCCGATATTGGCCATCATCACGACCATAAGTATTTTTAAAAATCTATTTCTGAAAAAACCTTTGAAACTAAATATGTCCTGTGGAATGTTATTGACATCTTTTACTGTGGGCTTTTTTATCCATGCCTCCACAAGACCGGTAAACCAGCCGCAGGCAAGCAGCGGATTGATGGTTGTAAAAGGAGCCGCCACAAAGGAAGTCAGAATGCTTAATGGGTGTGCTAAGGATAATGCAGTAAATCCTGCTGCCAGAATTCCTGTCCATAGTACCCAGGCAGACAGCTGCTGAAGGCCTGTCTGAAAACTAACCGCAAAGGCATAAACGATCAGCACTAAAATCGCACCGGGAATGATCCAGCCCGCTGCTTTGGAGAGTTTGCTCTTAGGTGGTGCTGTCGAGATACTGCTGATATCTCTTTCAATGTCAATCTCTTTGGTTACCCCCGGAACATGGGCTCCGCCAAGAACTGCAACAACTTTGCTGCCCGGTGCTGTTTTGATTTTGGAAGCAAGATACTGATCTCTTTCATTGATGAGCACTTCACCGATGCTTGGAAATTCCTGATGCATCCCCGTAATGGCCGTCTCCAGAATATCGCTCTCAAGTAGCTCATGGAGCTCTTTTTCTGTGATCTCTGTATCTTCATCAAAAGAAAACAACAGACTGCTCAGCAGCTTTGACTTTTCCCAAAAGCTCAGTTTCCGCCAGATACGCAGGAAGGTCGTCTGAATGTCACGATCCGCCAGGACCAGCTCCGCGCCAACTTCTTTGGCACTTTCAATCCCCTGAATCATCTCGCCGCCTACATTGGTCCCCAGCTGCTTAGCAAGCTTTTTCTGGTAAGAGCTCAACGCCAGATTCACAAGCAAAAAACCGACTCGGTTGGATTTGATTACCTTGACGATGTCAGTGTTCTCCCACGCTTTGGGGTCCTGTAGATTTTTGTATCTGCCCTCATCCAGTTCGATGCAAACACTGTCAGGCTTTTCTTCTGAAATGACTTTTTTGACCAGTTCCACACTCTGCTGGGACACATGGGCTGTGGCGATCAGGATGATTTCTTTCCCCTGATAATTGAGTTTGGTGATGTGGTTGTCCTGCTCGTCGCTGTCTGCAGTTTCTGTTTGGGTCTGGCCGGGACCGCTGCTGTCCACTTCATCAAAACTCATTGAGATGCCCCCACCCTTTTCGTTATTATTATCACTCATGTTATTCTCCTTCTGAATTGTCTGCTTGTATCCTGTTTTGAGTTTGTTCCTACCATAAAAACCGATACGTTCAGTATATCCATTCGTTCCATTTAAAAGCAATCTGCCTGCTAAAAATCAATAGTAAGCTTTTTCGATTATTATACCATGTGACGCCATAAGATTAAAAGTCCTGGTATATTTTCTAATTTTCTTCTATTTCGCAAAAATTTTAATAATCTTTTAATGTTGCCTTTATAATTCCTTCACATTCTGGTTATAAACTATAAGAAAGGGGGTGTTTTATATGTTAAAGAAAATAGATATGGAAGGGGTGTTTTCAGTATGCATTGTAATACTCATCGCTTTCCTATTCACAATGAAAGCCTTTTATAACTTAAGTTAAAAAGCACAAATGAAAAAGCAGCCAATGGAACGTCCAACTTACTGGGCGTTTTTCATTTCTGCTGCCAGCAATTAAGGCCGGCCACTCAAAATTTTGTGCACTGAATGGAAGATGGGGTTTCCACCTCATCTGAGTGTGATTTCTCGTTTCGTCGTTTTTTAATGGTTCCCATGGCCATGTAAGTTCCGATCAGAATCGCCTGCTCTTCAATCTGCTCAAAGATTTGAGTTTCCAGATCGTAATTTCCTGTCGCTAAAGCTTTGATCTCATTATTTTTTAGCTCAATATAACCGTACAGCAGTTTTTTAATTTCGTCATGATCAATGTATGTATTTACCCTGGCAAGAAACTCTGACAACCGATCTGCAACTTCATAAAGCTGGTTCTTGCTGATTTCAACAGACAGCGCATCCTTATTCTTGTAGGCATTTGTCAGTTGCCAATTATCCGAAATCAGATTTGTTATAATGTTTAAAAACTCCTGAGCCTCTTCATCAGTATAGTACTTATTAAATTCGTTATAAAAATCAGAGGGTAATTTCAAAAACAATTCTTTACCGATGGAACTTTGTTCCGGTAGATTTCCAATCACCCCCTGAATCAGACTTCTGGTCCAATGAATAATTTCAAGCCACCGTATGACAAAATTCATAAGAATCTGAACTTCTTCATAGGTATATTGATCTGTTTCCTGCAACTGGGCAGCACCTTCTTGATTTGACATCTTTCACACCTCTTCATCAAGCCTTCTGTTTACGCAGCTCACCCGCAGCCTTGCCTGCCTGCGTGAAATACAAAACCTATCCTGGTTAATTATAAAAACTTATTGACTCAACCATTTCGCCTTGCAGCCTGTTTAATCAGTTCATTTCCAAAAACCGTCACGGCAGCGATCAATACCGATTGTATTATGACGGCTACAAGCACCTGGGGTGAAAATCCCTCTCCCATATAAATGCTCACATAGGCCAATGTTATCAGAAAGCTGATTCCCAATAGTATGTACGGAATCGTCCACGTATTTTTGAACCCATCATTCAGCTTCAAAAATAACCCCACACAATATAAAAACACAATAATGATAAAAAGCTCCGGCCGAATGAATTCTAAGATACTCTCCATTTTATTTCCTCCTCTATAAATAAGATGCGACTTATCCGCTCGATATCATTCTATGCCGTCTCTATTGGACTTATCCGGTATTTTCGGTGAACCCTTGTCCTCCTCCGGTACCAGGCTTTCCATTTTATCTTTATTTCGAAAAATTTTTTTAACAGATCCTTAACAAATCCTTTATCAATTCATCACAAAACTGAATTATACTAAATCTAATTTAAAGCCAACGCAAATAAAATTACGGGCAACAAGGTTGTCCTCGCTGAACTTTTTCATAAATTCCTTCAAAATTCCGTCTGCCCCGTGCCGAGTTACTACCTTCACTCTCACTCGACACACCTGGGGCAGGCGTTTTTTACATTCGGTCACCTTCTGTAGATTGCTGTCTCCCATGATCTGGCGCTGATAACATCGTCCAAATACTCTGGCCGGTGACAAGGATTTGCAATCAGTTGTGATGCTCCTCTGCTGACATCGCGTCTTCTTTCGTCCTGTGGGTCGTGCCTCTTGGATGTTGAGGGGGTGCATAAATGGAGTACAATTTTAAGGGCTTATCACCTGTATTGATTAGATTGTGCCATGTACCTGCAGGGATGATAATTGCAAAATCATCATCCACTTCTTCCTGGAATATCAGTTCGTCCTGCCGATATCCCATTTTTACAAGTCCCTTGCCTTCCTCAACGCGCAAAAACTGATCTACGTTCCGATGAATTTCCTGACCGATATCTTCCCCGGGCTCAAGACTCATCAAAGTCAGCTGTAAATGATCTCCTGTCCATAATGCAGTACGAAAACAATCGTTCTGTTTTGTCAATTGCTCTATGTCGAAGGCGATTGGCTTTGGGCCATAGTCAATGAAACCTTCCTCGCAATTGCTTGTAAACTTCTTCTTGTAGTATGTAGTGCTCACATGCTTGCGCATTACCATCATTCCTTTCGTTATAGTTATCTATTTATCATATTCCGGCGGGAACCACTTTGTGCAAGGGTGTAAGAGGTCAAGGCTGCTTTCTTTGAAGCATACGGGAATATCAATTCTGCAGCGATAGTTCTCTATGTTATAAAAAAAAGCCACTATAAAGTGGCTTTTCTGGCTGGAAAAGTGGGACTCGAACCCACAACCTCTCGGTTAACAGCCGATTGCTCTACCATTGAGCTATAATCCAAAGATTTGTTGGAGCATTTGCTTCCATGATATATTATGAATTTTACCGGTTCTGATCATACATAGTAATTTTTACCTTACAGCTCATCTAATTCGGATGCTTCAGATATTATCCTTACAGGAGCAATATTATCGTTTGCTAGAAAAACTTATTGTTATATTTGTGTGGTTTATTCCAGCTTTCCAGTTGTTTTAAATTGATTATCTGCTGATCAAACAGCCATCCCAGATATTTTGTCCACTCGCTGGAAACTGAAGTGATATCCTCCTCAGCAAGGTTTGGCAGATATTCTTGCGCAAATAAAAGTTCGGCTTCCTTTTTTTTCATAACATATCCTTTCTGTTTATCAATAGATGTTTCAAGATTATTTTACCTCTTTGGGAATTATTTATACAGTGGACCGAATTGAGTGAAGCAAAGCGCTGCTGTTTCAGAAGGTAAAGCGAATAGAAATCATTCCGCTTCACATAATAATGTCGTCGTAAGTTTCAGGATCATCATGGATCAAAGGAAGTCTTACGAAGCAATTCACTTTAAAATGTGGTAAGGGAGGTGATTTATTCATGGACAATAAGGAAAACAAGAAAAAGAACGCAAAAAACGAAGCTAAGAATAATTCAAAAAATAACAAATCCAAATAAACTTAAGAAAAAAGGAGTAGGTACTATCTACGCCTTTTTATTACATAAAACTGCCGCTGCTTTCATGCAATTACACTCACGATCCAGCACCATTCAGGGAAGCCGATCGTATCTGGTTTACTTTCAAAATTAGTTATCTGTTAGACTTGGTTGACCCCCTGTTTTTCTTATTTTGACATAAAGATAATGGAACAAGCATATTTTTAATTAACTGAATAACATCGGAAAGGAGGAATAAAATTGAAAAAGTATTTGATTCCAGTAATCGTTCCGATCATACTGTTCCACGTCGATAAAATTATTGTAGTATTTAACTAAGAAAGCAAGGTACTTGCGATTCTATCGCAATTACCTCTACATAAATGCTCCGTGAGCAACTCCGTACTTTCACAGGTACGGACTTTTTTTTATTCTGCACTCAAGTTTTACAAATCTTTAACAAAACCTTTATGTGTTCATTACATTATGAAGCTATACTAACAATAGATCAGAAAATTTTTTCATTGGCTTTTCTTCTCAAATCTGCCCTTGGACCAACCAGGGGCAGATTCTTTTGTTTTACGTTCTGCTTCTCTCTCAAACATTACAGACGATAACAACATGGTAATTTTTTTAAGATTGACAATTCGCTTCCATTCATATATACTATGAGTAATTCTAAATGTATTAATTGATAGCCACAGGCTTAGGTCAATTTCCATTTTGACTTGCGACCGTGGCTTTGTTTTTGCACAGGATAATATTTTTAAGGGAGGTACCGACATGAATACTGGTACTGTAAAATGGTTTAATGAAGGTAAAGGTTTTGGATTTATTTCCAATAACGATGGTTCTGGAGATGTTTTCGTGCATTTCTCAGCGATTCAGGGCGACGGATATAAATCTCTGGCAGAAGGACAGCAGGTAACATTTGATACCGAAGCAGATCCTAAAGATTCCAGAAAGCTTCGCGCTACCAACGTTCGCATAGCCTAACAACCGCGATAATCCGCTCCTTTCGGGGTGGATTTTTTATTGCTCTGAAGCGATCGTTATCATGATGTTATCCTCTATGGAAGAGTCTTGCACTTTTGATATCACTGTAAAAACTGATTGACCGCTGGTTTGCTTGCTCAAAGTAAAATTTAAACTCCTGGTCTGTCAATTTTAAAGTTATTATTGATAACCCGCTATATCTATCATCATTTTCTATAGTGACGCTGAATAGCTTTTCAAAGGGAATATAAATCGTGCTGAAATCATAGTTAGCCTTCCCTCTTTTAATAAAGGTTCTTCCGCGAGTAAAGATGATCAGTTCTTTCTTATTGGTAAGGTGCAGGCTGTTTAACAATATCGGTCTCGACAGAAAGATTCCAATCTTTTCAGCAATATTACCCTTTGCCAGCCTTAATGGAATTGAACTTTGCACTGCACAAATCTGAATGTCCTGAATAAATGATTTGATATCTCTCAGCATATTTCTATATAAAACTTCTACAGGTAACGCTTCGTCAGAGTAGAAACTCCCTTTTAGCTGCAAGAATTTTTGTGCATATTTCTCTCGGATCATCCCAATGAACTTAATAAGAACGGCACTTGATACTGTATTATAAGGTATGACTAATTTACCATGGTTCAAGAATATCGTCAGGGTTCCCTTCAACAGTCTTCTATGATCTTCAATACCCACAATATCTCTGTAAAAAGCCTTGCTCTCTTCTACATCTTTGCCAACGCGCTTTAGTATAACAATATGATCCTCATATAAGCCGATAACATAATCATATAAATCCATATCCGGTCTGGCGTTTCTTCGTTCTATATTTCTTGGAATCTTTATCATCATCAGACAGTCATTTTCTTCTCTGTAATAGGGAACGAACAAAGGGGGCAATGGATGATCTTTATTCACTTCGTAAATCCATGGGCCAAAAGCATCATATTCCGACACTGCAAACATATTTAACGTCACCTTTCCTATTAGAACTCAATGGTACAACAAAAAACTTTTTTAAGAGATTTACCTTTATCTAGACCAGTCAATATAATAAAGTTCAAAAAAAACTAATCCTTTAATAGCACCGGTATATATTTAGCAACATGATATAACGGCGTCATATCTTTTTTGGTTAGCGCGCTGATCAAGGCACCTTCCATCATTACCTGGATTATGATTCCTAATTCATCTGCCTTCTTTGTATCAAAACCACTTTTGATTAGTTTTGCAGAGAAGCCTTTTTCCCATGCCTCAAACGCATTTTTGCAGCTCTCTCTAATGGGCTCACTAATCAGCGAAGTCTCGAGTGACAGTAAACTAACAGTATAAGGAATCACTTCTTTTAGATCAATAATCCCCTGAGTTATTTTGTAAATAAATGCCTGCATAGATTCGACCGGATCATCAATCTCATCCAGATATTCCTTAATATTCTGCTGGATAAAATCACTTGTTAGTTTTACTGCCTCAATTGCCAGCTCTTCTTTCCCATTTGGAAAATAGTAATATAAAGAACCCTTTGGCGTTCCGCTTTCCTTGATTATTTGGTTCAACCCGGTAGCATGATACCCTTGTCTTAAAAAAAGACGCGATGCGGTCAGCAATATTTTATTTCGTGTGTCTGATTTACTTTTCATTCAATGCTGTCTCCCAAATTTATATAGACCACTTGTTATAATTATAAACAATTTGCTTGAAAAAGTAAACTTGGAAAATATTCTTAGAGTGTATCGTCTGACGAATTTTGCACCTGACCCATTTCCCCATTGGGCTTCTTCACCATTCTTGATGTAAAAATGAATACTTCATACCCTAAAAGAATGCTGCCTGCCATCATGGGCGTTGTGCTGGAACTCATCCAGAATGGGATGTGAAAAGAAATGTCTTGCCCCAATAGCGTTGCAAAACTAACTGCGAGTACCAGAACCGCAGCCATATATGCAGCTGGAATGCCTATCATAACAAGCTCTATGATTGCTGATTTCTTGTTCACCTGATATTTATTTCCTATGC
>JARBUO010000153.1 GCA_029239605.1 Bacillota bacterium
ATCGGCGTTGTCTTTTGTCGTTCATGCTATTAATCTCCTTTTCAAATTGATATTAGCATAGAACTAAAATTTCTGTCTAGCTCAGTGTAGCCAATCCAGGCACCATGGATTAGATTTCTGGATAAGTTATTCCTGCAATGATGTGAAATATACTGATAAAATTGAGGTACCCCATGCTACATACCGGTCTTTACGAACAGGTTATAAACAAAAAACTAAACGACGAACTCACTGCCGCAGTGGACAAGCTTTCACAGACTGCGCCTATCGACGAAGCCGAGGCTTCAAGTATCTTATCAAAGTATATTACTGAAGTCATTGAAAAGGGGCTCCACGAACTGAAGGATAGTGGCGGTGATTTACATGCTCAGGTGGCACTGACAAATAAGATCGTTTCCCTAATTCAGAGCGAAACAGACCAAGAAGCGTTCCAGGGGATGACGGTAGATCAGCGAGCTGAGCAGCTTCTCTCACTTCTCGATAAGAAGAATCACCTTCATAACTCACGTGGAAAATTAGAGCTTATCCGCCCGGAGACATCCATAGCCCATAGCTCTCTATTTACCGGTGCAATCCACGAGCCAAGCATGTATTCAGAGCTTAAGAGAGAGATTCTATCCTGCGATAGAATTGATATGCTGGTTTCATTTATCAAGTGGAGCGGACTTCGGCTCATCATGGAAGAACTGAGGCAGTTTACTCAAAATGGAGGCAAGCTTCGGATCATTACCACCTCGTATATGGGGGCTACGGATATCAAAGCAGTTGAAGAACTTAGAATGTTATCAGATACTGAAATTAAAATTTCTTATGATACCAAGCGTACCCGTTTGCACGCCAAAACCTACGTATTTTACCGAAAAACCGGTTTTACAACAGCATATGTGGGCTCATCCAATCTCTCCAATGCGGCAATCTCCAGTGGTTTGGAATGGAATGTAAAGGTGACAGCCAGAGATTTGCCGGATACGGTGCAAAAGATTGGCGCAACCTTTGAGAGTTATTGGAATTCAAGTGACTTTGAAGTTTATACAGAAGATCAGCAAAGCAGGCTGGAGCGAGCACTAAAAGCAGAGAAGTATTTTGAAAATAATTCAGAACAACCTTATTTATTCGATATCATGCCATATCCTTATCAGCAAGAGATTCTGGATAAGTTGGAAGCAGAACGAAAGGTTCGGCAGCAGAACCGAAACTTAGTTGTTGCAGCGACAGGAACCGGTAAGACGGTAATATCAGCTTTTGACTATAAGCGCTTTTGCCGTGAAAATCCCGGCAAGCCTTCCCGTTTGCTGTTTATCGCACACCGGGAGGAAATTTTAAAGCAGAGCATCAATTGTTTCAGAGGTGTCTTGAAAGATGCTAATTTTGGCGATCTATTTGTTGGACGATATCAGCCTCAGAAGCTCGATCATCTTTTTATGTCCATACAAACCTTCAATTCCCAGGAATGGCAGGAAAAGACCACGGCTGAATTCTATGATTATATCGTGGTGGATGAATTCCATCATGCAGCTGCTCCCACCTATCAAAAGCTGTTGTCGTATTATCAACCGAAAATCCTGTTGGGCCTGACTGCTACTCCGGAACGTATGGATGGGCAGAGTGTGACGGTATACTTTAATGACCGTATTGCAGCGGAAATACGCTTGCCGGAAGCAATTGACCGTAAGTTGCTTTCGCCGTTCCAATACTTTGGAGTAACCGATACTGTTGATTTAACGGACTTGAAATGGACCCGTGGCGGCTACGATAAAAATGAACTCTCAAATATATACTCCCTTAATACTGCTGCGGCAAATTCCAGATGTAACATGATCATCTCGTCCATACTGAAATATGTTACGGATATCAATGATGTAAAAGGGCTTGGCTTTTGCGTTTCAATTGCCCATGCGGAATTTATGGCGGATTATTTCAACAAGGAGGGCATTCCATCCATTGCACTCACTGGGCAGTCTCCTGATGAAGAGCGTAATTTTGCAAAAAAACGACTGACGAGCAGCGAAGTTCGGTTTATTTTCGTTGTAGATATATACAACGAAGGGGTGGATATTCCGGAGGTAAACACGATCTTATTCCTTCGTCCTACCGAATCTTTGACGATCTTCTTGCAGCAGCTGGGGAGAGGCCTTCGGTTAGCTGACAATAAAGATTGCCTCACTGTTTTAGATTTTATTGGACAGGCAAACAGGAAGTACGATTTTGAGAGCAAGTTTTCTGCGCTGATGTCAGCGACCCAGAAAAGTGTGCAGAGAGAAATCAAAGATGGATTTACAGCAATGCCAAAGGGCTGCTATATACAGTTGGAGCGCATGGCGAAAGATTATATCTTGGATAATATCAGAGCTTCCTTTGGTGTACGCGCAGGGCTTGTTTCCCGGATCGCTTCTTTTGAAGAGGAGACCGGAAAAGCCTTGACCATAGAAAACTTTGCGGAGCATTATCATCTGGATATACGGAGCATTTACATACGAGGATGTTTTTCCAGACTGTGTGTAATGGCTGGTATCATGGAAGACTTTGATGAACCGATAGAATCAGCAATGAGTAAGGCCTTCCCACGCATCTGTGCGATTGATTCCAGACGATGGATCTTATTTCTGCTAAATCTTTTGGATCACTTGGATACCATAGATTTTGGATCACTTCCGCCACTAGAAGCAGCGATGCTGCGGATGTTCTATGCTACAATCTGGCAGGATGCAGCGGAGGATCTTACTTCAGATAAGGTTTTGGATAAACTTTATGCGCTGTCAGATAGTCCGGTTATGCTTTCGGAGTTGAAAGAACTGCTTCGTTACAATTACAATCATATTGACTTTATTGATGAACCTGTGCCATTTGGATTTGACTGTCCTTTGGATTTGCATTGCACCTATACCAGAGATCAGATTCTTCTGGCGCTTGGGTTTATGAAGCCTGGCACGGTGCGTGAGGGTGTGAAATGGCTGCCTCAAAAAAATTGCGATGTCTTTTTCGTTACGCTGAACAAATCGGACAAAGAATATTCGCCAACCACAATGTATGAGGATTATTCCATCAATGAGTGGCTGTTCCATTGGCAAAGCCAGAGTACAACCTCAGAGGAATCACCAACGGGTCAGCGGTATATAAATCATAAAGAAAAGGGTAGCCAAGTTTTGATTTTTGTGCGGGAGTATAGAAATGACATAGCGGGCACGGCGCCCTATACTTTTCTTGGACAAGCAGGTTATCTAAAGCATGAAGGCTCTAGACCCATGAGCATTACTTGGAAGCTGGAACGACCGATCCCGGCGAAATACCTGAAGAAAACAAACAAGTTGGTGGTGGGATGATAGGGATTGTTCCATAGCAATGCTATCCTGTTATGCGATTTTTTCAGATCAATCCTTGGGATAGGGCTTCCGAACGTTCGTCCTGCCCAAGAGGTAATCTGTACTTGTATTATGGAAATCTGCCAGCTTGATTAAAATTCCAGTAGGAATATCGACTTCGCCGCGTTCATAATTGCTGTAGATTCTCTGGCTGCAATTCAAATAAGATGCCATTTGAGTCTGGGTCATATCTTTATCTTCTCTTAAGTTACGAATTCTCTCATACATATGAAATCACCTCGATGCAATTATA
Organism: Bacillota bacterium; assembly: GCA_029239605.1. Taxonomy (GTDB): domain Bacteria; phylum Bacillota; class Clostridia; order Peptostreptococcales; family Anaerovoracaceae; genus Anoxybacterium. The sequence goes on from JARBUO010000153.1 coordinate 3,613, forward strand.
GTTTAGCGAGTTATTCGCTATTGACATTTAGCGAATATTTCGCTAAGATTATCTTGTACAAGAGTTGAGTGAGATATAGAAGGTATATTATGAAACAACAATTCCAATACCCCATCCGCACCCTCATTATCACAGACCGCCTGTTCGAACCGGCAAACCAACTTGCAGATTATTTTACAGCAACAGGGAATATCTATGTAATGGGGATGGCTTCTGGCAAAGAGGAAGCTATAGAAATAGCTAAGAAAGAAGACTTCGACTACCTGATCATTGCCGGTTATTTGAAGAATGAAACCAACTACCGGGTGATCGAGGAGCTTAGAAAAAGGCACAAGCGGTTCTTAGCGGTCCAGTGGGCAATTGTAGATTCCCTGATCAATATCTTTTGTTCCCGCTACAAGATCCACCTGAAATTTGAGCGAACCCTCCCCATGGAGCAGTTTGTCGATTTTCTCAGAGCACATAGAAATGACCCCTTACTCCATTAAGGAGAAGACGCATAATTTCCATAAAACATGCCGCCCGTCACCATAGGCGGCATGTTTTATGGAATTGATTGAGATGGCTTTCCCTTAACTTTCCTCTCTGTAGCTGTTATAATAAATGGGGTTCCAGTAACTTTACACCCCTATAGCCAAGGAGGGAACCAATTAACGGGGCATAGCGTCTAAATTATTTAGAGTGATTACATAATATTTATAAAAATAACAGGATCAAAAGTGAGGGGGACATAATGACAAAGCGCATTGGAGCCATAGTAATGGCATTGCTTGTAACATTATCTTTTCAGGCGGTAGCCTGCCAGAAAGATGGTGTGGCTTATGCAGAAGAAAAGAAGGAAATTAACGTCATCATTGATGGGACCGCGCTGGTTTTTTCCGGTGATGACGGGATGGGAATCCCCTTTATTGACAGCGTAGGCAGAGTTCAAGTGCCCATAAGAAAAGCACTCGAGAAAATTGGGGCGACGGTCTCATTTGAAACAGATCCGGGCTCCGGCGAAAGAAACATCATCATATCAAAGGACGGAAGCGTCATCAAGCTGATCGCTGAAGACTCGATTATGAGAGTCAATACGGACACGTTATACCTGCTTGATTCTTCTCCGCACATCATAGCTGGTAGAACCTATATGCCCATCCGTGCGGTTTCTGAAGTGCTTGGGTATTCTGTCTCCTGGGACGGTGCATCCAAATCGGTCCTTATTCAGGAAAATCAGGATGTGCCTTTGCCGCAGCCTGCGATTACACCTGTAGGTCAGTTTGAACTTCCTCAGTACAAAGTCAAGGAGGGAGATAAGCCTGAGATCATCGTAAACCATGGCTACATCTATTACCTTGATGGGAATAACGACATCATGCAGACATCCTTTGCCGATCTGACGAAATCGAAAACCATTTATCACAGTATGGGATGGATCAACAATCTTTTTAATGATGAAAATGGAGTGGCAAGACTTTACTTTCATACAGAGGGCGCGTCAATGGGAAGCCCTCACCAATTTGCTTTAAACCCAAACGGAAGCCTGAAAGAACTGAACGGCAGCAGAGAATACGCCGGAGAGGTGTATTCCACTGGAGGAAAGACGTTTGCCTTCCGAGAGCTGAAGTTTGGACAAGATTCGCGTCTGGAGATGAAGACGGAAGATGGCACCTATGTCAATCTGGGCGGGAGAGCGAACTACTATGATTACAAAAGTGAGATGGACGGATATAGTGGACGGCCAGGCGTATATCTCGTAGGAGATGAGCTTTATCTTCTGGCGCAGCCTTTCTCCGGGGATGCGGGAAAAGCGGTGTACCGGGTTAATATCAAGACAGACGAGGCCGTGCGCATAACCGATAAGGCATCGGGACTTCAAATTGAGGGGAATGATCTCTATTACAACACTGACAAGGAAATTCTGAAAAGGAATCTCGAAGACGGCACGGAAGTATCCCTCTACAACTTTAATAACTCAGCAACCAATTTTGCCTCCGATTTTGCGGTATTAAACAGCAAGCTGTATATCTCAGACAGAAATAGGATGTTCATTACAGCAGACGGAGAAGGGAGCATTCCTTCTTATGAAGAGGGAAACCCTATTATCTTTTGCTCTAATATGGCACTGAGAGGTGATAAAGGGGAGCAATATCTGATCTGCAACATCGGAAAGAATCCTGTGAAAGAGGATGGTATCGCAAGCCAATGGATGTGGGTCTACGACAAAGATGGTAAGCTGATTATGGAGCGGGAAGGCGATATCAGGCTTAATTCTGTTTCCATTGAAGGGGATAACATCTGTTATTATAACAACACCACGAATCGAATCAATGTTGAAAAGCTGAAGTGAGGAATCATTCCGATAAGGCGCAAAAAAATCTCATCCTACAATTACTGTGGGATGGGATTTTTTCTTACTGATCATGCTGTGAATTCTCAGCTGGCTTTTATTTTCTTGACACTGGTGTAGAAACAAGATAGAATGCAAGTAATCACTTGCACGATAGAATTAGCATTTGCATAACGACATAATCACTTGTACGGGGGGATCAGTATTGGACGAAACCAGGCAAAAAATAATTGATGCAACGATGGAGCTTCTCAAGGAAAAGGGATATGTCTCTACAACGACGAAGGATATCGCAAGAAGATCTCGCGTCAACGAATGCACCATATTTAGAAAATTCGATGGTAAGAAGGATATCGTAATATCGGGAATTGAGCAGGAGAAATGGCGGGCGAATATTTCAATGGCTGTTTTTCAGGATGTGAAGTGGGAGCTGCAGCCTGATCTGGAAATGTTCATGAGAAATTATCTGCAGCGGGTCACACAGGATTTTGTCAGTCTTTCGGTGGGCCTTCGCGCTCCGCAGATCTATGAGGAGACCAAGCCATATATTATGAAAATCCCTGAAGCCTTTCTTCGATCCCTGGTTTCATACTTTGAACAGATGCATCAGAAGGGGAAAATCGGAAGCTATGATTTTGAAGCTCTTGCGATGACTATTTTTTCAGCCACCTTTGGCTTTACTTTTCTGAAAGCATCCTTCGGAGACGATTTAACAGAGGTAAAGCAGGAAGAATACGTTAAAAACAGTATAGCCTTGTTTCTTACGGGGATACAGCAAATATAAGAAATCAAAATGGTACCGTCAAACAGATGGTGCCATTAAAATTACATAAGGTGCAAGTGTTTACTTGCATTGCCTTGGAATAGGAGGAAAGAATGGAAATCTCAGGTGCAGAACTTTTTGTAAAAGCATTAAAGGAAGAGCGGGTTGAAATCTTGTTTGGTTATCCGGGCGGCCAGGCAATCGATCTTTTTGATGCCCTGTATGGGCAGAATGAGATCGAAGTCATTCTTCCGCGCCACGAACAGGGTTTAATCCATGCGGCGGATGGTTATGCGCGCTCCACGGGAAAGCCGGGTGTTTGTCTCGTAACAAGCGGTCCGGGGGCAACAAATCTGGTCACCGGCATTGCGACAGCCAATTATGACAGCGTACCGCTGGTCTGCTTTACGGGCCAGGTGGCCACAAACCTGATTGGAAATGATGCGTTTCAAGAGGTTGACATCGTGGGCATCACAAGGAATATCTGCAAATATTCTGTGACGGTTCGAGATCGCAAAGATCTCGGAGAAATCATTAAAAAGGCGTTCTATATTGCGAGAACCGGAAAGCCGGGTGTTGTTGTAGTAGATTTGCCGAAAGACATCCAGCGTGCTACTGGAGAGGATACCTATCCTGAAACTGTTGCGCTCAGAGGTTACAAGCCTGGAAGCACAGCCCATGAGGGGCAAATCAAAAAAGCAATTGGTGTTCTTGCACAGGCGGAGAGACCTTTGTTGTTGATTGGCGGCGGCGTCAATATTGCGCATGGGCAGAAAGAAATGAAACAGCTTGTGGAATCCATCGGAATGCCTGTTGTTACAACCATTATGGGAAAGGGGGCCATTCCAACAGACCATCCTTTGTATATTGGGAATATTGGAATCCACGGAGGTTATGCAGCGAACCGGGCCATCAGTGACTGTGATGTGCTGCTTTCCATCGGAACCCGTTTTAATGACCGGATCACGGGAAAGACAGAGACCTTTGCAAAAGACATCACGCTGATCCATATTGATATTGATCCTGCCTCTATTTCCCGGAACGTCAAAGTAGATATTCCCATCGTAGCAGATGCGAAAAAAGCGATTGAACTGTTGCTGAGAAAAACAAGCCGTTTGGACTGCGGGGTCTGGCTCAGCGAAATCGCGGGATGGAAAGAAGCTTATCCGCTGAAGAGAAAGAGCGAAGGACTTACACCCCAAAGGATCATTGAGCAAATAAACAATAGCTTTCAAAATTCTGTTGTAGTGACCGATGTCGGTCAGAATCAGCTATGGACGACGCAGTTTTTGGAGCTGGATGAAAACCGGATGATGTTGACCTGGGATACGGATTTCCTGCTGCCTTGGGAGCAAAACTGGGAAACCCTGATAAAGACGTCATCGCCATATGCGGTGACGGTGGAATGCAGATGAATCTTCAGGAAATGGCGACCGCTGTGGTTCAGGAGCTGCCCGTGATCGTATGTATTTTTAATAATGGTTACCTCGGCAATGTGAGGCAGTGGCAGCAATTATTCTATCAGAAACACTATTCCAGTACCTGCCTGCGGTATCGAAAGCAATGCAAAGCACAGTGCAGCAACCCCGGAAGCAGCTGTCCACCGTATATTCCAGATTTTATCAAGCTGGCGGAAAGCTATGGCGCCTCTGGCATTCGCGTGACGCGGCCTGAGGAGATAGAAGCGGCATTTCAGGCGGCGAAAAGGACTCGCTCTGTTCCTACGGTAATCGAATTCCTGATTGCTCCAGAGGAAAATGTTCTGCCAATTGTCCCGCCGGGAAGCCCGCTTACCGAAATGATTATGGAGAGTGAGACCAAATGTTTATGAAAAGCGAAACCGAGGAGGTGTTTCTATGAAGAAACGATGGCTTTGCCTGTTTGTCGAAAATGAGGTGGGTGTTCTTGCCCGTATTTCCGGGCTATTTTCCGGGAAATCATACAATCTGGACAGCCTGACCGTAGGTACCACGGAGGATGAGACAATTTCAAGGATGACAATTGGCCTATACAGCGATGATACGACGTTTGAGCAGATCAAAAAGCAGATCAACCGTGTCGTTGAGGTGGCCAAGGTGATTGATTATACCGATCTTCCAATCCACAGCAAAGAACTCATGTATCTCAAGGTTCTTAAGTGCTCGGAAGCGGAAAAAACAGAGGCCTTTCGACTCGCTCAGGTTTACGGTGTGAATGTATTGGATTTTAATAAAGATTCCATTTTATTGGAATGCGTGCGATCAGAAAAAGAAAACGACAAGCTGATCAAACTCCTTCACGGAAGGGTAAGCAGCCCCATTGAAATTGTCAGAGGGGGAAGTGTTGCAATAGAAGCTTTACAATAGATGCCTTGCAATAGAAGTACAATGGAAGTTGTAGAATATCCTATCAATAAGGGGCATCGGATAAAATTCCGATGCCCCTAGGTAAGTTCGACCGTTCACCTAATCAAATTCAATGTCCTTGACAAGTTCAACCTTTCAGATCTTGAAGCACATGCTTTACTTACATCCAAAGCCGCGCATATAAGCCGCCTTTTGCCAGTAACTCTTCATGATTTCCTGACTCTTCAATCCCATCATCGGTGAGCACGAAAATCTTCGTTGCATTCTTGATCGTAGTCAGTCTATGGGCAATGGTCAGGGTGGTTCGTCCCTTTGTGAGCTCTTCCAGAGATTGCTGAACCAGCCGTTCGCTCTCATTGTCAAGGGCAGATGTCGCTTCATCCAGGATCAGGATCGGGGGATTTTTCAGGAACACCCGTGCGATACTGATTCTCTGCTTTTGCCCGCCTGATAATTTGACGCCCCGTTCGCCTACGTAGGTCTTGTAGCCATCTGGAAGCTCTTCAATAAATTTATCGGCGCCTGCCAGCTTGGCGGCTTTTTCGATTTCTTCGTGAGTTGCTCCCGGCCTTCCATATTCAATGTTGTCGTATACGGTACCGGAAAACAGGTAAACATCCTGCTGAACCATTCCGATTTGAGAACGAAGGCTATGGGTTGTGACAGTTCGGATGTCCATTCCATCAACCTGTATGGAACCTGCCGTTACATCATAAAATCGCAGGATGAGATTGCAGAGTGTGGTTTTTCCTGCGCCGGACGGCCCCACCAGAGCAATGTTTTCTCCCTCTTTGATCTCAAAATTAATATCAGTCAACACATTATCATCATCATCTTTATAATGGAAGCTGACATGGTCAAATCGTATATTCCCTTTAATTTTGGGAACTGCAATCGCGTCAACTGCATCTTTGATTTCAACCTCTTCGTCCATCACCTCAATAAAACGTTCAATACCGGTCATCCCACGCTGGAATTGCTCTGTAAATTCCACAATTCGCCTTACCGTCGCGAGGAGCATCACAACATACAGGAGATATGCCATAAAATCTCCGGGCGTTATGAGACCTTTCATCATGAAGAGCGACCCGGCAACCACTACAACGATATACATAAGGCCGTCGAAAAAACGGGTTGTGCTTTGAAACGCAGCCATATACTTATAGACTTCCTTTTTCACATCAAGGAAGCCCTCGTTGCCTTTTCTGAATTTCTCTGCCTCAAGATTTTCGTTGGCAAAAGATTTTACTACCCGCACCCCAAGAAGACTGTCTTCCACCTGTGCATTGATTTCTCCCAGTTGATTTCGCGATTTTTTGAAAGCGGTACGCATCTTGAGACTATAGCGCATGGCAAAAAGGACCATGATGGGAACCAATGCGAATATGAGCAGGGTAAGCCATATATTTGTTGCGCCTAAAATGCAGAACGATACGGTGATTTTCAAAATCGCAATAAAATATTCCTCAGGACAATGATGGGAAAACTCTGTGACGTCGAATAAATCGCTGGTAATTCGAGCCATAAGCTGACCAACCTTCGTATTGTTGTAGAAGGAATAGGAAAGCTCCTGCAAATGCTCAAACAAATCCTTACGCATGTCCGTTTCGATGCGAGCGCCCATAATATGTCCAACACTGGCCATGTAGTAGTTTGCAACCACGTCAATAATGCGCAAAGCCAAATAGAGCGTGCCTATGGTTAAGATCAGCTTAGGGGTAAGCTCATTCAAATCTGATGAGGCTTTGTTTGTCAAGTAACGTACAATCACGGGCAAAACCAGATCACATAAGGTAGTCAGGGTGGCGCAGAACAGATCTAATGCAAGGATGTGCTTGTAGGGCTTGAAATAAGGTATGAACCTCTTGATTAGATAGGAGGTTTTTTGTGTGTTTATATTCTCTTTCTTTGTACTCATACCATTATCATACCACTTTAAGGGGCTAAATAAAACCGTTTTCAATGTTTATTCAATTTCTAACGACTGACCTCCTTGATCGGCTGTCGGAAATTGGTCGACAGCTCTCCTTAGCCAGCGGATAAAAGATGGCCGGCTAATTCGCAAAGTACCTACAGCTGGAGCAACTCTGCGGAGCGTAGATTGAAAAACTCCTGAAAGCGCAG
>JARBUO010000024.1 GCA_029239605.1 Bacillota bacterium
ATGCAGGAAGGCTGGGCTTTCGCAAAAGCTTCCGCTTCAATCTTGGGATTCTTTGCGGCTTTGTCAGCGTCATGGTTCTGTGCGCCGTATTCAGCGCAGCGCTGTATGCCCTGATTCCTAAAATCAAACCTGTTATGGTAGTGGTTGGATCAGCCTACATGCTGCTTCTGGCCTGGAAGGTCTGGAAAAGCAGTGCAGATGCTGAAACGAAAGCAGAAAGCGGCTGTACGTTCCTGACAGGCTGTCTGCTCCAGTTCGTCAACCCCAAAATTTTCATTTATGGAATTACCGCTATGTCAGCCTATATTCTGCCCGTATACCAGTCCCCCGTCATTCTGCTTGCCTTTGTCTTGCTGCTTTCCGCAGTGGGCTTTTCCGCATCGATGTGCTGGGCACTCTTCGGAACTGCCTTTTCAAAACTATTCAAGGAGCATAGCAAGCCGGTCAATGCAGTTATGGTCATCCTTCTGATCTACTGCGCTGTTTCACTGCTGCTTCCGCAATAGGCTGAGGGATAGCGCTCCAGGAGGAGTCCTGAGCCGCGGGGCCGGTTCCAGAATAGCTCAGAGATACCGCCGGGTTCTTTTGCAGTAGTCCAGATACTCTTGTCCAAAATTTCCGGGAAGCAGCTTCTCCTCTTCGAGAATCTGCAGATGAAACAATACGATAAGAAACATCGCCCCAAAGATCGCCGCAAAATTGGAAAAGGAGAGAGCCGTTCCCAAATAGATCAGATCAAAGCCGACGAAAGCAGGGTTCCTGCTGATGCGGTAGACCCCGGCGGTAACAATTCGTGTGCTCTGGCCCTCCTCCACACCGGCCCGCCAGCTGTCTTTCATGACCATGACGGCACTCATAAAAAAGCAGACCCCGAGCAATGCCGCCGCAACTCCAATCATCCGAATGACATCCTGAGGGAAAAGCAGCCCAAGCTTTGCTTCCATTAGGATCGAAATGTATTGAACCGCGGCCATTCCATAGGTGCCGACCAGAAGAAACACTTCGATCAGGAAGGTTCTGCCTGGTTTGTTTCCCTTCGCCAGCCTTGTGCCGTCAATTCCCCGCCTTTTTAGCATGATCTGCTTTGTAATATAAGTTAGATAAAACGTGCTGATCAGCAGCAACATTAAGATTTGATAGAAATTCATAATTTTATTTCCTTTTCACGCTTATGCGGCCAACTTTGTTTTCCCTTTTAGCCCGCCTTCAAAATTGTAGTGGGGCCGCTTTGCTTCTTTATCCTGTTTCAACGTTTTACAGCACTGCTGTTTTCCAGCCGCTGCAGATCCGGATGCAGATATCGTCCCTTCTTCTCAGTCCCCTTGCCCATCTGAATGGCGTTGACAGGACATCGGTGGATGCAGGCAAGACACTGGGTGCACTCCTTTCCCCATACCGGTTTTGTCTCAACCTTTATGGTATGAACGGGGCATACTTTTTCACATAGACCGCAGCTGATGCATTTGTCATCAGCATAAAACTTCTTGGTATCCATCGCAAATCGATTGAATAAAGGATTGACCACCCTGGTTTTCAATCCCGGGAAACTTCCGGGAATATTTCGGTGAACGCTTTCTCTCCGGCTGATGATTCCATTGATTTCCCGCAGTGTTCCTTCCGCTTCTTTCAGCTTTCTTTCTTCCAGCTCCTTGGGATCCACATCAAATCCAACAACATAATTATTGGGCATCTTAAGTGTGAAGGAACTGTTCAAAACCATCCCTGAACCCTCCAGAGACTTTCGGAGAAGCCTTGTGGCCTGCCCCTCTTCATCTCCGCAGGTACACAGGGAGAAAACATAGGGCTTTCCCGTAACCCTAAGCTTTTTTATAAATTCCAGAACCATTGCGGGAGGTCCCCAGGCATAAACAGGAAAGACAAAGCCCAGAACAGCACTGTCCTTTTGCTCATAAGAATATACCGCTTGCTTCCGATCCATCTCCGCGGGAATGGAGATCAGCTGCTCCCCCTGAGCATCCCCAATCGCACTGGCTGCATAAAGGGAATTTCCTGTACCGGTAAAATAAAAAATCACGTATCCCATCTCCTTTTACTATATTTTATCCCTCAAATTGATGGCCTTCCTCTGGCCTCCGTCGGTTCGGAGGTTAATTCCTGCCTGGTCGCGGCGCTCGCTCAGTGTAAGGCCCTTCATCTCTCAAGATTCTATTCGTCTAAAAAAGTAGTTTGCCGAACTTTCAAAGAAGGCCCCGTTCTGTCCGTGATGATTTCCGAACCGTTGGGCTCCCCTGTCAGCAGCGGAAATTCGGGTTGATGAGTCGCTCTCCTCTTTCGAATCGTCTTCTCGCTTGTGGTAGCGTAGCAATAAAGACAGCCGTTATCACAGGTATCATAGGCGCCGATATCCACGCTCTCAATACAGCCGCAGGCCGGACGCTGCCCAGGGTCTTTCTTTCCCTCAATGCGGCAGCCGATGATTTCCTCTATCTTTTCCCTGTCAATACAGCTTGCGGGCTGGATTCCCAGCGCCTTCAGGTTGATCTCCTCTGAGCAGGCGTAAACAGGCAGTTTAAATTCTTTGGCGATATGAGAAATCATCCCCGCCGTCTCCAGCATCTCGCTCCTGTTTAAAACATCGCCTCTGTTCTTTGTGTGGGCATAGGAATCTACAAAGCTGATGATGCATCGCTCCGTATATTCTCTCAGCTCTCCGCACAGCCAGCAGAATCGCTCTGCAACCCATTCTGCCGAGAATCTGTCGTTGGTAAGGATCGGATCAAACCTCCAGTCAACACGCTTTGGCCCAATCCTGTCACTGAGTCTCTTAAAGGTGTCGATCACGGCATCCTTTTCCGGCAAATTCTGCTCCATGTCTCTCCCATAGGCGGTAACAGTAAACTGAAAGTAATAGGAGTAGCCCATCTCTTCTATCACAGGAAGTATCTCAAACATAGGAGCAGGGTTCTTGGTCCAGAAGACAACGCAGTCCACCTGTTCCGGAGACAATGAAACCCTGCCCAGCCGCCCTGCGTTCCTCGGATTGGGAATCAGCGCATAACCTGCTCGAAGGCGATTGACAAACCACTGGGAATAGCAACAGGGGATATCGGTTCTTCTGCTTGCACTGATGATCATTGACCATCCCCCTCTCAAAAAATCACACACGAAATTACTCAAAGTACTCCAGGATTATTATCCCCATCATACCATAAAAATTTCCAATGGAAAAGCCGTCTGATTCCTCTTTGGAAGAAGAATCAGGCGGCTTGCTTTTTTAAACAATCGCTCCATTGCTAATTGAACAATGAAGGAAGAGCCTTCTCATATATAGATTGAAAAAACTATTTCTTATCTGCCTTCAGAACAGCGTTCAGCATTACGCTTGCGCCCTCTGTGCAGGATTCCACAGGAGTGAATTCCGGCTCGCAGTGGCTGTGTCCTTCCTTGGAAGGAACGAAGATCATGGTTGTAGGAATCATGTAGGATACGAACTGTGCATCATGTCCTGCTCCGCTGTTGATGAATTGATTGGAAGCACCCAGTTCATCTGCGCTTTCCTTAACAAAGCTTACCAGTTCTTTATCAAAGTAAACGGTGTCACGCTGCCATGCCATTTCCACTTCGCAGCGGCATCTTGCCCATTCTTTTGTTTCCAGGCTCTTAACGATCTCCAGAACCTTCGCTCTTAATTCCGGATCTTCGTGTCTCACATCGATGGAGAAATCGATCATGTCCGGAATTACAGTGTGCACGTTTGGATGACATAGGATTTCGCCTGTGGTGTAAACCAGTTCCGGTCTTTCCAGTTTGTCGATCTCTTCATGCAGATAGCAAAGCGCCTGAGCAGCAGCAAACAGAGCATCCTGTCTCTTGTGCATCGGAGTTGTTCCAGCGTGGTCAGACTGTCCGAAGAATCTGATTCTATAGTTGAACATTCCCAGTACACAGGTTACAACGCCTACATCCTTGCCTGCGTCTTCCAGAATCGGTCCCTGCTCGATATGAAGTTCAAACATTGCCTCATAGTCCTTGGGATTGAGTCTGTTCTTTTCTTCTCCTTTGTATGGGCTTGTATTCAGCGCATCGCCAAAGGTAGTTGTTTTATCTAAAACGCTTTTGGAAGCCAGCATATCGGCCTTTTTAAATTTCTTTGCGATTTCCGGCGGAAGATAGTCATTACATACTACTCCGGAGGACATCATTGCCGGAGGATAAAGGGAGCCTTCCTCATTTGTCCAAATCATGGCTGTGACAGGATGTCTGTGAGGAATTTTTTCCGCTGCGATGGTTTCCAGAACCTCCATTGCACCGATAACGCCGAGGATACCGTCATAGTTTCCGCCGTTTCTTACAGAGTCGGCATGAGAACCCATTACGATTCTTTTTAATCCTGGTTCAGAACCTGGAAGAGTTGCGTATACATTGGCCATATCATCGCATTCAATGATGGCGCCGATGGCTTCCATTCTCTTTACAAAATAGTCTCTTGCCATATGGGCTTCAGGGGATAGGGAGTATCTGGTGATTCCACCATGACCAGCATCACCAAATTTGCTGAATGTAGTGATCTTGTCATTCATTCTGTCTTTGTCACAGGTAAACATAATACTTACACTCCTTTTATCATATATATTTTGATTTAAAAATAAAAAATCAACCACTTATGGACTAGTTGCTACATCGACTGACAAACGTCTACGTCTGCATCTTCAGCTCGCTTCGCTCCCTGCTGTCCGGTTTGCCTGGCCAAGCAACGGCTTCGCCTCCTACAGGAGCAAAAGCTCTCTGTGCTGTCCATTTTTCCGATCGGTCTAAAGCCAGAGAAAAAGGGCAAGCTTGGACAAAAAGGCAACGATGCAGATGGAAATTCAGGCAAGCGTAAACCAAAGTTTCAGCCAATCAAGGTACTAGGGCAATGCCGCATTCAGAGATGCGTTTCATCGCTGCTTAAATCATTATAACACTGATTTTTACAAAATGTTACTAGTTTCGTAAAAAGATAAAAAAAAGAGATTGCTTCTCTATTTCGTTATTTGTCTTAAAAATTTTACTGCTTTTTGTACTGCAAAGTCAAGCAATCTTTGGCATTTTGTTCGCCGCAATATTCTGAAAAGTTATTCATACAACATAAAGAATCGGTACCGTTCCAAGCTTTGCACTGATCTGCTCTCTCAGAAATACCTCACCCTGCTCCCGTAACGGGTTACGGTAACAATACCGGCCTCTGCCCCGCCCGGTCATGAGTTCTTTGTCATAAAGCTCTACGGCATTGGGAAACGCCTCATTGTTAATAGCACGATGAACAAAACTATAGGTCATAAAGATAATTTCAATGAAAATCTCCTTTTTGGCTTTTTCACTGAGCTGCTCTGCAAGCTGATCGATCAGCATTTCATATTGCTCCATCCAATCATCTACAAGAATTACCGGTGCAATGAGAAGGCCAGTTCGATATCCCGCATGGCAAAGTTCATTTAGGGCTTTGATGCGATTCTCCAGCGGAGAAGTGCCGAACTCGATCTTCTGAATAATGCTCTGAGGATTGACACTCATGCGGATTAAGGTCCGGCCCTTATGCTCAAGAGGAAGCAGAGGTTCCACCATGTCAAATTTCGTAGGCAGAGTCAGATAGCCTTTCCTGCTGCCTGCAAATTCCGTAATGGTCCATTCCAGATTTTTCGTAATGGTATTTTCCAAAACAAGATCGCTGTTGCTTCCGATTTCGAATGTCAAATCCTCAGAAGCACCGGCGGCAGTTTTGATCAGTTTCTTCATCATCTGTTCCCGGTTCACGAAAAGCCTCATATAGGAGCACTTATTATAATTGCACACCAGATAACAGTACAAACATTTTGCACTGCAGCCGGAAGAGGTATAGGGCACCAGAAAGTCTGACACCTTGTGATTTGGAACATATTTATGAGTCTTTCTGATTCCAACGATCAGATAGTTCTTCATCCGGTTGAATTCCTTGTTGGAATTGGTCCGAAGTTCTTCTATATTATTGTGGTTTTCTATCGCTGTCCATGGCACATCAGGATATTTGCTTTTCAAATATTTTCCCAGCTCATAATTCAGCGAATCAGGCTCGTAATAAACTCTCTCAGGGAACAAATCCATCATCTCCATTACATCTTGTTGTGATAGGATTAATTTTCCCCGATATTTTGATATTATGAAATCTGATTTTCTTTCAGATTTAGCAACCGGATTTTAAATTATCTGGACGAATAAAGATTATTTGATGAAACGAAAGATCGTTTGACTGAACTAAAGTTGAAATCGCTTATTCTGCGTTCATCTCGTCTTTTACCATGGTAACGAACTCATCCCATCGACCTTCGCTGAGAAGATGATCCGGACAGTGCTTTCCGGAAAAATCTTCATGCTTTTTTAAACTGTCAATGGAAAGATCATATGCCTTCAGCAGCATCGCCGCAAGTTTTGCGGTGTTTTCCAGGGTCTGCTCATAATCACTTTCAGGATTGATGCACATTTCAATTCCGATACCGTTTCGGTTGCCTCCGTCCTGCGAAAGTCCGTCTCCGGCATGAAAAGCGATCTCATTGTCAGGAATATGATAGTAAATCTCCCGGTCGTCCACTGTATAATGCCAGGACTTCTGCTGACTGTTGGCTTTCGTATGAAGATAGTTGTTGTGGGAAGCGGCATTGGCGTTTTTACCTGCATTTCCAGTCTCATGGATTACAATATATTTGATCTTTCTCTGTTCCCCCGGTCGTTCCATGGTCTTGGCCGAAACGAAGTCTGTGATTACCGGAATGTCAGCGATCACATCCACATTGGCTCTTAGCTTCGTGGGTTTATTTTCTATGTAATGGACAGTGCCCCCGATGGCTGCAGCCGCCCCGATGAGAATTCCTATGACAGCGACAAGAAAGAGTCCTGCCCTTCTCTTATTAATTCGAAATTTTCTTCTGTTCGTTCTTCTGATTCTTATCCCATATCCCATGCTGTTATCCGATCCCCTTTCCTCCTTTATTATAGCACAGGAAGAGAGAAAAGCCACCCGAAGATAAACTCCGGACGGCTTTTAAACGCTTGGCATCGAGAGTAAACTTCCTGCATTACTCCCCTGTTTTGTGATACTTAATTTCTGTAGATGAAGTTATCTATAAGTCTTGTATTTCCAACGTAGACCGCTGCTGCCACCAGTGCAGGCGACTGAATCAGCTTCACTGGCTTCAAGGTCTCAAGATCTACAATTTCTGCATAATCCAGCCTCGCAAGTTTTTCCGATTCAATCTTGTTTCTTATGAACCGTTCTATTTCATCAGAGGCTCTTATCCCCGCATCCAGGCACTTTTCCGCCAGCAGCAAAGCCTCATGCAGAATTCTCGATGCTTTTCTCTCCTCCGGATTCAAGCGGACATTCCGCGAACTTTTCGCCAGACCGTCATCTTCCCGCACCGTTTCGCAGGGGACGATCTCAAGATCCAGATTCAAATCCCGTACCATCCGCTGGATCACCGCTACCTGCTGGGCATCCTTTTGTCCAAAATAAGCTCTATCCGGTTTCACAATATTGAACAGCTTCATAACCACAGTGCATACGCCCCGGAAATGACCGGGCCGGCTTTTCCCGCAAAGCGTATCCGTCAGCCCTTCCATATCAACAAAAGAGCAGAAATCACTGCCGTACATTTCCTGTCCATCGGGATGAAAAATCAAATCTGCACCGGCAGAGGCGCAGATTTTCTGATCTTGTTCCAGATCTATGGGATAGTTTTCCAGATCCTCTTTTTCTTCGAACTGCAAGGGATTGATAAAGATGCTTACAACAACACGATCATTTTCACTGTCTGCCCTGTAAATCAGGCTTTGATGTCCTTCATGCAAGTAGCCCATCGTTGGTACAAATCCGACCGTCAGGCCTTCTGTCCGCCAGGCTCTTACCTGCTCCCGAACCTCTTGAATGGTTTTTACAATTTTCATTTTTTCCTCCTTGTGGTGCAGTTTCATGGGAATACCGCCCGTAGAACCAATTTTAACATGGTGATCATCCATTTTCAATAAAACTTATCTTATCCAAAACTTAGCCTTATCCAAGAATTTCGTCTATCCAAGAATTTAGTTTATCCAAAACCTTAACTTATCCAGCTTAAGCGTTCCGACTCTGACAGTAAACATGCAAGCAAAATCGAGTTTAGCTTCCCTTCGGCATTTTCCGATCTGGAAGTTAATACCACGGGCTTTCTGCCTCCCAAAATAACACCAGCCATTTTGGCTCCCGCATAATAGACCAGTGATTTTCCGATCAAATTTCCTGCCTCGATGTTGGGCACAAGGAATAGGTCTGTATCTCCGCTGATTCGGCTCTCGATTCCCTTGTGCGCAGCTGCTTCCCTGCTAAGAGCAACGTCAAGCGCTACCGGACCCTCCAAAATACAAGGCGGAAACTCCCCTCTTTTCCATGCCTCTGTCAGCTCTGCCGCATCCATAGTAGACGGCATCCGGGGACTCACCGTCTCATTCGCTGTAAGTACCGCTGCCTTTGGCTCATCAATTCCTAATCTGGCCAAGGCTTCCAGCCCATTGAGCAGGATCTGCTTTTTCAGTTGATAATCGGGAAAGGGGTTCATGCCTCCGTCCGTATAAAATGCAAGTTTGGGCTGCCCCGGTATTTCAAATGCCGCAAGGTGTGAAAGGCTTTTTTCTCCTCTCAGCCCTCGCCTGTCATCCAGCACTGCCTTCAGGAAAACGCTGCTATTGACAAGCCCTTTCATCAAAACATCAGCTTCCCCATTTCGTACCAGTTCTGCTGCCAGAAGGGCGGCGGCGGCTTCATCCGGCTCATGGATAACGGTACAGGCATTCTTCGTGATCAGGTCCAAACCTTCGCTGTCCGCAAGAGTTCTAATGCGCGCACTGTCCCCCACCAGAATAAAGTCCGCGATTCCTTCCCGCTCCGCTTCTGAAGCAGAACGAAGAACCTCTTCATCCCCAGCGGCTGCAACTGCAACAGTCCGCTTTGGGATTTGACCTGCTCTCTTTTTCAAATCCAAAAATCCAGTATAACGCACAGCTTTCTCCTATCTATCCAAATAATAAGTTCATCTCTAAGGAAACGTTCATCGCAAACCACTCTCAAGAAATTTCTGGATCGCCTTCTCTCAGGCTCATCGGAAGAATCGTCTGATTTCAATCTCAGCATTCTCCGGCGAATCGGCCCCGTGTATTATATTTTTTGTAGTGGATCCTGCAAAGTCCCCTCGAATGGTACCCGCAAGTGCATCCTCAAATTTCGTCGCTCCGATAAGGGTTCTCATTCCTTTCACTGCATTCTCGCCTTCCACAATCATTGCCCACACCGGACCGGACATCATATATGACTCCATTTCAGGATAGAACGGCTTCTCAGCCACATGAGCGTAATGTTCTCTTAAGACCTCTTTTGTAAGCATCATAACCTTTATCTCCGCAATCCGGTACCCCTTGGCTTCGATCCGCTGAATAATCAGGCCTGCCAGTTTCCGCTCAACAGCATCGGGCTTCAGCATAACATAGGTTCTTTCCATGGCATTTCCTCCCTGTACTTCCTTTTATGATTTTTCTTATCTGAAAGAAATTTCCGTTTCCCCATTTTTAAGCCTGCAAAGCAGCACTTCCTGAGAGAGAAAATTTCTTTATGATTCTATTTTAGACTGCCTTTGCGGGATTTTATTCTGCTTCTTGAAATCTCATGGATTCCAACATCATTATAGCCCCTCTTCCTATATCTGTCACCTGAAAAACAGCCCGGGGATTTCAAGCTCCGGGCTGTTTAGACATAACATTTGACGCTTATGTTTCAAGCATTTAGTGCTTGTACTTCAATCTACTGATGCTTATGATTCAATCTTGTGATGCTTATGATTCAATCTTTTATGATTCAATCTTGTGATGCTTATGATTCAATCTTCTCTGTCTTCTCCTTCAGGAAACGCTTCATAATCTTCCCGGAAGCGTTTTTCGGAAGACTGTCGATAAATTCGATATGACGGGGCAGCTTATAGGCCGCCAGCTTCTCCCTAAGGAAATGGAAAAGCTCCTTGGAATTGCACTCTTCCCCTTCCTTTAAAACGATGTAAGCCTTGACAAATTCGCCTCTAAGCTTATCATCTACACCAATGACGGCAGCTTCTTTTACTTTCGGAAACTGGTAAATCACTTCCTCCACTTCTCTTGGATAGACATTAAGACCGGCAACGATAATCATGTCCTTCTTTCTGTCTACAATATAGAGGTATCCATCTTCATCCTTTTTGGCAAGATCTCCCGTATGGAGCCATCCATTGAGCAACGCCGCTTCAGAGGCCTCGGGCTGGTTATAATAACCCATCATGACGTTGTCACCCCGAACCGCCAGCTCGCCAACCTCTCCTGGAGGAAGCTCCTGATCCTGCTCGTCCACAATCCTGCATTCCTGATAAGGAAGTGGTAACCCGATGGAGCCTTCCTTTTGAATGCCGTCGGGAGGGTTAAAGGATACTGCCGGTGAGGCTTCCGTCAGTCCGTATCCCTCAATAATGGGCAGCTTCATAATATCTCTTGCCTGCCTGTAGATTTCCACCGGCAGTGCTGCGCCGCCTGAAACCGCCATACGGAGCTTAGGGAAGGAGATATTCTTTTTCCCTGCTTCCAGCAGCACTACATACATCGCAGGCACACCCATAAAGATGGAGATATCTCCATTCAGCAGAACATCGATGACCTCCTTGGGCTGGAAGGATTCCAAAATTGTAACGGTAGCGCCGGACCAAAGAGGCATCAGCACACAAGCCGTAAACGCGAAAACATGGAACATGGGAAGCACGCACATGTAGATATCGTCCGGTCTGGCGTGCAGACCGATATAGCATTGCTCTGAATTAAAGACCAGATTCTTGTGGGTCAGCATTGCTGCCTTCTGCTTTCCCGTTGTGCCGGAAGTATAAAGGAAGGTAGAGAGGGCACTTTCATCAGAGAATTCTGAAAGTCCGTCAACAGACATCGTTTCCAATACGCGGTTAAGCTCGTCCCCCAGTACAATAACCGTTACACCAAGGGCCTTTTCCAGAACCTCAGGGGTAAGCTTTGCCTTCTGCAGAATCACCGGATGGATGATCATAAATTTTGCCTCAGAATCCTTAACAATATAAACGATCTCCTCCATGGTCAGCATAAGGTTGATGGGCACAATGACCGCACCGTTTCTTACCGTTCCAAAATAAGAATAAATAAACTCCGGTGAATTGAGGCAGCTCAAAACCACCTTGTCACCAGCTTTGAGACCGACACTCTTCAGATATGCGGCGTACGCCAAAACCCTTCTGTCAAGCTCGCCGTAGCTGATACTGTTCCCCTTGTAATTTAAAGCAATTTTGTCTTCGCTAAAGTTTTTTTTGTAAATATCCCCGACCATAACCATGATAATTTCCTCCGAAAAAATTTCTACTATTTTTCTCAAACTGTAGATTATCTTTTAGTCATTGTACTACATTTTGAATCATGGGGGTACTAATTTTTTCATTCTTCCGAATACTTGTACTATTTTTAAATAGTATTCTGGATATATTTTGAAGCATCACTGTTTTTCGTTTCTAAAACAAAACTTCACCAGGGCAGCTTTTGCAGCAAACATTATTTATCTAAAATGAATATTATAAAATCAGGACTAATTCAGGGCGTATTGTGAGGTGAACTATGGAGAATTACCAATGGAAACAAGAGATTGGAGAAAGTGATTATTTCTTTCAGATCTCAAGTCAGATCGAAAGAGGTGCTTATGAACAGCTGGGCGAGGGTTCGTCGAGAGCAGTATATGATCTCGGCAATGGCAAGGTAGTAAAAGCGGCAAAAAACAGGAGAGGCCTTGCTCAAAACAATGTGGAGTTCCAAATTGCTGTTGACGATAAATCAGGCTTATTCGCAAAGGTCAGAGGGGTGTCGGAAGATTTTCAGTATCTGATTATGGATAAAGCTACGGTGGTTGACGACATCAGTTATGTCTGGGACTATTACCATGTGCGGGGCAATCGGGAACTGTTTCAAAAGCTGGGTGAAGTCTCATCCAAATATAATCTGCTGGTCAGAGACTTTGGGAGAGCCGTGAACTGGGGCCAGATCGACGGCAAACCCATTATTATCGACTACGGATTTACCCGTCAGGTCCAAAAGCGCTACTACAGAGGACGGGGCCTGTCGAAACGTCCTACCCGCAGGATTGATCATTGAGGCAGTCGTAATCAGACGCCTATCGGGGCCGCAGTGCGTTCTGCGCCCTGTATCCCCGAATCAGTCTCAAAGCTTCTGCCAATTCCGCCTCGCATTCCCCGAAGAATCTGCGATAAGCATCACAGTAATAGTTGCGTTGAACAGATTTACCGCAGTGCTCCTGCTCCCCAGCCTCAACCTCCCTCCCGCGCTCATCAAAACGGGTTCTGTCCCGCAGACAGCCGTTCCTGCATAGAACACCATATCTGCACAAACGGCAGCTCTCCGGTAAGGGGAAAGACTGTTCCACAAAACGGTTTGCCGCTGCACTTTCTCTCATTTCAGCAAAGCTCTGTTCGCCCGCCACTCCAATTTTCCACTGATCCAGTACGTAAAAATCGCAGGGGTACACCCCCCCATCTCCTTCTATGACAAATTGTACGGAACAGCGCCCTGACATGTTGCATGCTTCCGGAGGTTCCCCCATGAGCATGGACAGCCAGTTATCAATATGGCGGATACTGATATAGTTTCCGTCTCTCAAGTCATCCAGCCAGAGCCGAAAGATACGAACCAAAAAATCGCCGTACTGTCCCCTTGCCAGGTGGTACGGAGCGACGCCCCGTTCCTGTTCTATGGGTTCCAGGCAGGGAATAAACTGAAGCCATCTAAAATCCTGCCTGCGGTAAAACCTGTAGATCTTTTCGATAAAACGTGCATTGTTACCGGTGACCACACAGAGAATATTAAAGTCAACCCCATGCTTTTGAAACAGCTGGGCCGCCCGCATCACCTGCTGCCAGGACCCTTTCCCCTGATGATCGCAGCGGTTTTCATTATGCAGATCAGCCGGACCATCCAGAGACAATCCAACCAGAAAATTGTTTTCTTTGAAAAACTTTGCCCAGGAGTCATCAATGAGCAGCCCGTTGGTCTGAATATTGTTTCTCACATTCAACCCCTTTTGGTTATGCATTTTCTGAAGTTCCACAGCCCTCTGAAAAAAATCAAGCCCCGCCAGAGTCGGTTCTCCCCCCTGGAAGGTGAAAGAACAGAGATGATCTGCGTAATCAAAGGCGCTTACAATAATTTTCTCCAAACTGCTTTCTGTAAGCATTCCCTGAAAGGCCTGCTCTCTGTGTTCTGCCACATCATGATAAAAGCAGTAACGGCAGTTCATATTGCATGAGGATGAAGCGGGTTTCAATAAAAGATTGACTGGAGGCATAGCGATAAACTCCCTTCCTATATCAAATTCAACACTGCGGCAGATGCTGCTCCCGCAATTACGATAACGAAAATATCATTCATATGGAACCGCTTTCCAAGAAGCCGCAGGAAGGCGAAAAGCCCAAGGCAAAAAACAACAGCCCATGGCAGAAGCATTCCCTCTGCTTCCGCAATCCCAAGCAACTCATTCATCATAGACAGAATTACCTTGATCAGCAAACCGCAAATTACCGGCAGGATCCAAAGCTTTAGCAAATAAAATACCCGAAGCTCGCAAAAGCATTGGTATAGCGTCTGCACCAGGATACATATGATGCAGGTACTTCCAATTGCAATGCCAAATCCGGCAACAGCCATCGTGAGCCCCAGTGCCGGCCCCCCGTTTTCATTTCCGATATAATATCCAAACGAAGAGAGAATTTTGACGAGAAGAGGTCCGGGAAGTGCATTTGTTACCGGTAAGATCTGTCCGTAAAAAGCAGAAGAGGACACCTTCCCCGTATCAACAAAGATACTGTCCGCTACAGTAAGACATGCCTGCCCCGCGCCGAATGACGTAACGGAAGTCAGGGTACAATCAGCAATAAAATCCGCGTGAGAATGGGATAAGATAAACGCTGGTATGCAGCAGACCGCTATTATAATTATAAATACTGCGATTTTCTTGATCAGCAGTTTGAGATCCGGTGAAACAATTGTCTGTCCCGCCTCCTTCCTGCTGTCATATACCACAAAGATTCCTGCAAGGGCAACCATGGCAACACGCAAGTATATCGCGCCGTTCCCGGCATGGAATGCGCTTCCTTCTCTGAACAAGATAAAATACAGGGAGGTTATCACTACAGACAAAACAATACGCCATTTTTTTTTGTAACCGCCTGTGAAAAAAATAACAAAGAAGCACAGGATTAATACATTAATTGTAGATAATCCAGGAACAGACCATCCCGGTTTCCAAAACTCAATTCCTGAAAACAACTGCACAAGCCGGATCAGCTCTTCTCCTGATGCAGTGAAAGCGGCCAAAATCATAAGCAAGAGCCCTGGACGCCCGAACCCGCTGCTGGAAGAATCCTTTTGCACCTTCACGATATATTCCAGTAGAAGGTTAATAATAAAAATAGAAATGCCTACCGATGCGAGCTCAATTTGGTGAACCGCTTCCCGCCCCAAACTCGATAACATTGCAAGAAAGAGTATGGTTGCAGCAACGCCAGGCAAAGCAACTGTGATTGCACCTGCCGCCATTCCGGCGATTCCGCTCATCTCAAAGCCAGCCAGAGCTCCCAACTTTACCGGAAGCGCTCCCGGCGTTATATTTGATATGATGGTATGCTCAACAAACAGCTCCTTTTTCAAATAACGGTTACGATCTACAATCTCATCTTCTACGACAGGAGTTACTGCGGTTCCTCCGCCAAAGCTAATGCATCCAATTTTGAAAAAAGATGCTATCGTTTTTAATAACATAAAGACCTCCAAGATACAAGTGATGATTGATTCCCTGTCGCTGCCCAGCTCATGTCAGACTTCATCAATGATGATTGATCCCCTGCTGCTCAGCTCATGTCGGGCTTTCATCAGCAAGGAATCATCCATGCCGGCCACTGCTAAGAGCGTCCCCGTAGGAAGCCGGGGACGCTCTTCATAAAGAGGAAAAAAAACTGGTTACTGATTTAGAGGTGTTATGGCTCCCCCTTTGTATTTTCTCATTTAGTTTGGTGAATTCAAGTCAAAGCCAAGCCCCTTAAGTATGTTCCATTCAGTTTGATGTTGGGAGCCCAAGACGTTGGAACTGTTCCGAAGGGCTGTCGTGCCGCTTCATGCAATCCGCCAGCTTTGCCGCATAGCCAGCCTCCAGTTCCGCATTACGAATCGGATTCTGCTGATCATAGTCCTCGCTGAGGTTGAACAGAAGGTTTTCACCGTTGTGATCCGACCGTTTGCTGAACTCCTGGGACGGATTGTTGTAATGAATCACATCTGCCGGGAAGCGGTAAACAGGGTAATCTGTATAAGGAAGGAATTTTCCCATCTCGATTTTATCGTAATCTTTGGGATCAATGCTGTCAGCACCGAGAGACTGCCTCAATATGGTCGGCATTCCGGCATAAAGATAAAGGGGCCGGTTCTCTTCGCTTGCCGCCGCTCTTATGTAAGTGTAAATGCCATCGGTATAGCCTACGCTTTTTCCGTAATATCCATAGATAATGCCGTCCCGCAGCACTTCCTGCTCTCGCCGCAGCAGCGGCAGCAGGGATTTCCCATGAAGCGGATAATGAAGCACTGAATCCGGTACATCGTAAAACTCCATCAGGGTGGGCAGAATATCAATGTTCTGGGTCAGAGCATTGCAGCGGCCGGCCTGTACTCCTGGAGCCGCAATGACCAGAGGAATGTGAAAAACTTCATTATAAGGAGGCATATAGTTCTTTGCCATATAGCCGTGTTCTCCCAGCAAGTATCCGTGATCCGTGGTAAAGATCACCATGGTGTCTTCCCAAAGATTATTTTGATCCATTACATCCAGCAGTTTCCCAATATACCGGTCCGTCATGGTCAGCAGTGCCTTATACCGGAGGTTCAAGTCCTTTGTCTCTTCTTCCGTAAAGATGTTCGGCTCATAGGTGGGCCAGAAGACGTCGCTTGCGGTTTGCTCTTCCTCATAAAGGTCAACATATTCCTTCGGTACATCAAAGGGTTCATGGGGATCGAAGGTTTCAATCCAGAGGAGGAAATTATCTGCACCGGCATTCTCTTCAAGCCAGTCCGTAGCCTTTGTCAGTGTCTGTACGCTAGGATAATCCTGTTCTCCTTGCACCTTTGCCCGGTTTGCCCGATAAGACTCTGCATAGGTACCCTTATAGCCATCCGGCTTGCAGTCCGACCGGATGCCGCCCTTGTCGGGATTGATGCTCCAGGGATCAAACTCCTGTCCTCTGATCACATCCCAGCAGGTAAAACTATTGATATAATTTTCTCCCCCGGGCATTAGATAGAGGGAGTGGTCGGTAAACATCTGAGAGTGTACATTTCCATGACCCAGAATTCGACCAAGGGGGTAGTCAAAAGGCTCAATCCCTCCCCATGGGCGTTCAAGGAAACCGAGCCGTCCTGTCATAATGTCCCGGCGTGCCGGCATGCAGGGAGCCGAGCCGCACCAGTGGTTGTCAAAGATCATTCCCCGCTCCGCCAGCCGGTTCAGGTTGGGCGTAATGGCGGGATTGGCAGAGCCGTATAATTCCAGCGCTCTGCGGTTTGTTGTATCGCAAAGGATAAAGATCGATTTCAAAATATCATCTCCTTGATTTCATAATACCAATGTACGTTCTCGAAAGAACTATTTCAGGAACGTGCCCCTTTTGTTACTTCTGCATCTCTTTCTACAAGCCGAGCCTGACATACTGTTCCTTGGGACTATCATGCTCCGCCATGGCTCTCCGAAGTTTTTCCATGCAGCGTGCTTCCAGCTCCGTATCGTTGATAGGATTCTGCTGACCATAATCCTCGGCAAGGTCAAATATCAGATTTCCGGGAATGTAATTGTTAATTCGATGGAATGCCAGCGCGTTGTTGTTCCAACGGCAGTGAGCAGCCGCTACTTTATAAACCGGGTAATTGGTCCATGTTAGATACCGATCCATCTCCATGGTTTCGATATCTTCCTCACTCATGGTATCGTAACCGATGTAAGCGTTCAAAACAGACATCATGGCACCGTAGATATGCAAAGGTTCATTTTCCTCAGCCGATTTGCATCTCATATAGAGGTATCGTCCGTCATATACGTTTACGGTCTTTCCAAACACACCAAAAATGATTTCATCTCTTAGCTTTTCAGCATTCCTGTTCAACAGAGGCCAGAGACTTTTTCCATGCATTTTGTTGCGGCAGTGCGAAAGCGGCACGCCGAAGGTTTCCAGCATGGTGGGAAAGATGTCGATGTTCTCTGTTAAAGCGCTGCAGCGCCCCGGTTTGACACCGGGAGCCGCAGTAAGCAATGGAATGTGGAAAACTTCGTTATAGTCAGGCATATAGCATTTCGCCATAAAGCCGTGTTCCCCAAGCATATATCCGTGGTCCGTGGTCAGTATCACCATGGTGTCTTTCCAAAGATCATGCTGATCAAGAACATCAAGGATTTTCCCCAGGTATTCGTCAGTCATGGTTACAAGGGCCTTGTAACGCTTTCGAAAATATTGAATCTGCTCCGGCGTATAGTTGTCCGCAGGAATGTAATCCGGCCAATAGGGATCCCCCGGGCCGGGGTTTTCTCCCTCATAAAGCTTGAGATATTCTTCCGGCACATCAAAGGGCTCATGAGGATCAAAGCCCTCCACCCAGAGCATGAAATTGTCACTGTCGTGATTTGCTTCCAGCCATTTCGCGGCGGCATTGAAGGTTCTTGGGGTGGAATACTGCTCCTTGTCTCCGGCGTAAAGTGCCTTTGACGTTTCATAGGAGTGGGAATACAAGCCGCTGAAATCAACGGGTTTTTCTGATTTTGGAATTCCTCCTCTATCAGGACCCCAAAAGATCGTATCATGCTCGGTTCCCCTGTGGAGATTCCATGATGTGAAATGCCCCCAATAGTTCTCTCCGCCCCGTTCCGCATAGTGAAAATGGTCGGTCTCCATGTGGGTATATACATTGTTTTCCGCAAGCAGCATTGGCAGCGTATGGTCGTAGGGTTCGATGCCTCCCCAGGGCCGTTCCAAAAAATTTAGCCTGCCGGTCATGATATCCCGGCGGGCCGGCATACAAGGCGCCGAGCCGCACCAATGGTTATCAAATACCATGCTTCGCTTTGCCAGGCGGTCTATATTGGGTGTTACCGCCGTTTCCGCCCTATCGCAACAATCGTAGCAACTGAGAAAACGCCGGTTCAGACTGTCTGCCAGGATAAAAATAGTTTTCAAATATGATCATCTCCTCGAACGGCCGATTCTCATGAATCGGTCAGGAATTACGCCGCTATAACCTTGTGATCAGCTCTGGAACTTCAAGTCCAAGCCTGACAAACTGATCCTCCGGGCTGTCGTGCTCCACCATGCACCTGCGAAGCTTCTCAATGCATTCTGCCTCCAGGCCTTCATCTTTCATGGGATTTTCCTGTTGGTAATCCTGCGAAAGATCAAAGAGCAGATTTCCCGGTACGAAGTTGTTGATGGAGTGAAACGCCAGGGAGTTGCCCGTCCAGTGGCAGTATTGCGCCGGAACCTTGTATACCGGATAGTTGGTCCAGGAAAGATATCGTCCTGTTTCGATCCTGTCGATGTCTTCCTTTTCCATGGTGTCAAGGCCTATGTAGTTGTTCAATACCGCCATCATCGATCCGTAGATATTCAGCGGCTCATTTTCCGGATGCGCTTTGCTTCTCATGTACAGATACCGCCCGTCAAACACATTGACGGTCTTGCCGAAAAGGCCGAAGAGGATTTCATCCCGAACCTTGTCCTGCTCGCGCTTCAAAAGAGGATACAGGCTCTTTCCGTGGATCTTATTGCGGCAGTTCGAAAGGGGCACGCCGTAGGTTTCCAGCATGGTTGGAAACATATCAATGTTTTCCGTCAGTGCGCTGCAGCGTCCCGCTGAGACCCCAGGTGCCGCGATCAGCATCGGAATGTGATGGATTTCATTGTAGTCGGGCATATAATTTTTTGCCATGAATCCGTGCTCGCCCAGAAAATATCCGTGATCTGTGGTAAGAATCACCATGGTGTCCTTCCACATATCGTTCTGATCAATGACATCAAGAATTTTTCCCAGATACTCGTCGGTCATGGTTACCAGCGCCTTGTAGCGCTTGCGAAAATATTTGATCTGCTCCGGTGTATATTGATCCGCAGTGGTATAATCCGGCCAGTAAGGATCTCCGGGGCCCGGATTTTCTCCCTCGTAAAGCTCCAGGTATTCCTTGGGCACATCGAAGGGCTCGTGGGGGTCAAAGCCTTCTACCCACAGCATAAAATTGTCTGCCTCATGATTTGCTTCAAGCCACTTTGCCGCCGCATTGAAGGTTCTGGGCGTGGAATATTTCTCTTTGTCACCGGCAAGAACCGCTCTGGTGGTCTCATAGGATGCGGAATAAATTCCGCTGAAATCGGCGGGCTTTTCCTGCTTCGGAATTCCTCCACGGTCCGGTCCCCAGAAGATCGTATCGTGCTCAGTTCCCCTATGAAGGTTCCAGGATGTGAAATGCCCCCAGTAGTTTTCGCCGCCTCGCTCCGCATAGTGGAAGTGATCGGTTTCCATATGAGTATATACATTTTTTTCATTTAAAAGCATCGGGAGGGTATGGTCAAAGGGCTCGATTCCGCCCCAGGGCCGATCCAGAAAATTCAGTCTCCCCGTCAGGATATCACGGCGGGCCGGCATACAGGGTGCAGAGCCGCACCAGTGATTGTCAAAGACCATGCTTCTCTTTGCCAAACGGTCAATATTGGGTGTAATCGCTCTTTCCACAGCGCCGTAGCAATTGAGAAAGCGGCGGTTTAGGCTGTCCGCCAATATAAAAATTGTCTTCATATGTTTACCACCACTTGATCAGTTCCGTTACCTCGTTTCGGACCTTGACAAATTCAGGGTCCACAACGTTTCTGGGCCTCGGAAGATGATTTTCCAGATTGCGCTTTATGGTTGTAGGTTTATTGGTAAGAACCAGAATATTCTCGCTGAGATAAACGGCCTCTTCAATGTTATGGGTAATGAAAATAACCGTCGTCCCCGTCTTCTTCCAGAGCTTCAAAAGCTCATCCTCCAGCTTGAACCGCAGTTCTACATCCAGCTGGCCGTAGGGTTCGTCCATAAGCAAAAGCTCTGGTTTTGTGGCGAAGGCTCTGGCGATAACGACACGCTGAATCATGCTGGTGGAGAGTTCAACGGGATAGTAGTTTCTATAATCCATCAAGCCTACCATTTCCAGAACCTCATCTACCTCCCGGCGGATGGTTTCCTTGTCCACTCCTTTGATTTCCAGGCCGAAGGCAACATTCTGTTCCACAGTCAGCCAGGGCATGGTGGAGTACTCCTGAAAAATATAGGCAACATTATGCTTTTTCAAATTTACCGGCTCATTATTGACCAGTATTTCACCTGAGGTGGGTTCGTAAAGCTTGGTGATACAGTTTAAAAAGGTGGTCTTTCCGCAGCCTGTAGGTCCAACGATACAAAGGAATTCCCCCTTGTGAACGTCGAAGGAGATATCGTCCAGCACCAGCAGATCGCCGAATTTCTTCGTCATATTCCGCACCTTAACTTTGATATTGTCCGTCATGATAGGCTCCTCTCTACAGTGTTTTATCCACGATGGCTGATATTTCCTCTCTCAGCCGGAGAAATTCCGGATCCACATAGTCCCTGGGCCTTGGCAGATCAATGTTAAATTCCGCCTTGATCGTGGTGGGACAGTTGGTCATTACGACGATGCGGTTCGCAAGATAGACCGCTTCTTCGATATTGTTGGTTACAAAGACGATTGTCCTCTTTTCTTTCTCCCAGATTCTCATCAGTTCTTCCTGCATGAGATACCGGGTCTGGGCGTCCAGATGACCGAAAGGTTCATCCATGAACAGTACGGTAGGTTCGATGCAGTAAGCACGGGCAATGCCCACACGCTGGCGCATCCCCCCCGATAGCTTTGAAGGAAAGGTATTTTCAAATCCGGTCAGTCCAACAAGATCGATGTAGTACTGGGCTCTCTCTCTGCGCTCCTTTTTAGGCACACCCTTGGCTTTGAGTCCGTATTCCACATTTCCCATGACGGTAAGCCATGGAAACAGCGCGGTGGCCTGATAGACCACGCCTCGGTCGGGACCCGGCTTTTCAACCTTTTTTCCGTCTACCGTTACAACGCCGAAAGAAACGGTTTCAAGCCCTGCCATGACGTTGATCAGTGTTGTTTTTCCGCACTGCCCGGGACCGAACAGCACCAGCAGCTCATTTTCCGGAACGGTGAGGTTAACGGAACCGATGACATCCACAATGCCCCTCTCGGTTTCAAAACTTTTTTTAACGTCTCTACAGACAATGATATCCTTTTTCATTTTCCCCTCTCGCTCCATGAACATAAATTAGCTTCGATCTGGCGCATCATAATGGCAAGGACATAGCCGATAATTCCTACCGCAATGATTCCCACAAGAATCTGCACCGAATTATTGGTGTCCTGTCCGGTGATGATGACCCAACCAACACCTTCGGAAGAACGTACCATCTCAGCAGCCACTACTGTTGCCCAGGCAGAGCCTAAAGCAATCTGCAGGCCCGCAAAGATATGAGGTACGGAAGCAGGAAGCACAATGGTCATAAAAATTCTGCTGTCACTTGCCCCCAGCATTCTTGCTGCTCCGATCAAAACTGGGTCGACGGATTTTGCACCGGAATAGGCATTCATGGTAACGTTGCTGAAGGTGGCAAGGGCGATGAGGAAGTACTTCGTTAGTTCACCAAGACCAAACCACAGGATTGCAAGGGGAATCCACGCAATAGGCGGGATGGGACGAATGATTTCAAATAAAGGTCGGAACATCGCTTCCACAAGTCTGGACCAGCCCATGGTAACGCCCAGAATGATTCCGAGTATGGAAGCCACCACATAGCCTACCATGACCCGGGAAAGGCTCCACAGGATATGTCCCGGTATGACGTGGGTACCCAGGGGTTCTGTAAAGCTTTTGAAAAACTTCCCAAATACAGTGACGGGGCCGGCCAGTACTTTTCCCAGTTCCGTGTCCTTGGTCACAAGGTACCATATCAAAAGGAATGTGGTGATGGAGATTACAGCAAAGATGGTTTTTTCATATTTCGCAGCGTCTTTAAAACGTCCCATTACATCCTTACCCCCTTCACCACTTTATGTTCAAGAATTGTGAGCAGCCACGCCAGCAATGCGCCAATCGCCCCGATGCTGATCATACCCGCAATGATAATGTCAGGTCGGAAAATCCCTCTCGCCTGCTGGATCATAAACCCGAGCCCCTTATTTGAGGCAAGTAGCTCCGCGGCAACAATGGTGGTCCAGGCGGCACCCAGTGCCACACGAACACCCGTCATCACCAGAGGAAGCGATGTTGGAATGGCAATTCTGGTGAGCAGCTGGAAGTTGGAAGCTCCGAAGGTCTGGCCAACCCACAGATGAACGTCTCTTGTCTGGCGAATCCCCGTATAGGAATTCAGCACGCAAGGCACGAACGCTGCAAGGAATACAACCACGACTTTTGATGTCATGCCGATTCCAAAGATGATGATCATCAGAGGAATCCATGCGATTCCGGGAATCGGACGGAGAAGGTCAAAAATAGGACGGACAAACAGATCGCACCATTTGTACCAGGACATCAGGATTCCCAGTGGAGTTCCAATCAGGACGCCGAGCAGGTATCCCGACATGGCAATCTTAAGACTCGATCCGATATGCTGGAACATGGTTCCTCCATCGGGAGCTGGGTCTGAAAGCTTTTTAATAAAAGTTTCCGCTACGGTAAGTGGTCCAGGCAGAGTGGAAGAAGTTGTGATCTTTAGCACATCTGCAACAAGGAACCACACCCCTAAGAATACAAGGATTGATAAGATTGCGATTACTATGTATTTCATGTTTTTATTTTTTTTCAAGTTCATTCACCTCATGGACAGTTGCTTTAGGGAAGTACTGATGATTACCGCCAAGCTTCTGATCAGTAAATCAGTACCCCCTGATAAATAATAAAGGGATTCTCAATGACGGTTTTTCTGGTGAAGGCACTTCGTCCCGGAATCCCTTTAAAATTACAAACGCTCTTGCTTACTCTGAGTAGACCTTAATATCTAAGCCTGTAGCTTTTTCCAGCAGTGACGCATTAAAAGATTTCTGCACGTTTGGAAGGTTGTCTTCCGAAATTTTGCCCTGCTTAGCAAGGAACTCGGAAATAGGAGCCATTGCCGCTCCGAACACATAAGTTGGATCAGACATGAAGACTGTGTTTACGTAGGAACGGTCGGCTATTTCCTTCTGCATATTTTCTTCTGTGAATTCCTGCGCATTTTCATGGTACTTATTGATGGTATAGTCGAATCTGACCTGATCGTCGCCCAATGCATCCATAGCGCGGACAAGCACCTTCAGGAATAATTCAACCTCTTCACTTCTCTTTTCAATGACGTCATTTCTGGCAAAGCATCCGTCCTTCATCAATACATTGGTGGCGTCTTCGAAGGAGGCAACTTCCACATAGCCCTTGTCAAGGCAGTCATAGGAGTACGGCGGTGAAATGGAGATCAAATCTCCTTCTCCGGCAACAAATGCCTGGAATCCGGGTCCATATTCCATATGAACCTGTTCTACATCAGTTTCGGAAAGACCCAACTGGTCAATATAGCTGATGGCAGCAAATTGTGATGAAGTTCCGAGAGGTCCGAGAATTTTCGCTCCCTTTACGGTCTCTGCGCTGCCCAGAATGGCGGGAGCTCCAGGAACGTTTCCGGTCGCCTTTGCGATGGGGCTGTCGGGACGGGCATAGATTCCCATGCCGCCGGTGGTGTTGATTTCGGCAATCCAGGAACAGTTGGCATTGGCCAGAGAATAGACGGAGGCAAATCCGCTGCAGGCAACATCAATCTGCTTTGCTGCAATGGCTTCGTTTACAGGCGCACCTGTGGGGAAGATGATCAAATTGACATCAAGCCCTGCCTCATCAAACCAGCCCTGCTCATCAGCATAAAGAGCAGGAATCCCTACCGTGCTGACCAATACGCCTACGTTCAGCGTATCAAACTTTTTATCAGCCGTATCCCCGCCTGAGCCGGAGGAACCGGAGGATCCGGAATTTCCGCAGCCTGCAAAGGACCCTGCCAGTATTGAGACCATCAAGCACACAAGTGCTGTGCTCAGAATACGTTTCGCCAAATTCTTTTTCATTGCTTTTCCTCACTTTCAATTACTTGCTTCAAGTTAACACCGATTGAAACCATGCCTCCGTAAAGCCCGACTAAAAACCTCTCCTCTTCAGGTCCTACACCATGGAAACAGTCAGTACCTCCTCAGTTCAGTGTCATTATACTGATGATCCGGTTTTGCTTCTATTCATATTTTGACTTTAAATACGAATTATTTGACTTTTTTAAGCAGAATGTTGGACGATGAACTCTACGAATCAGGCTTCGTGACTTTCTTGCCTAAATTCTGCCGGACGGCTCTGAAGAGCCGGGCAGAATGTTAAAAAGCCCCGGGAAGCGCTGCAAGTGGGCAGCGGCAACACCGGGGCTTTTCATCGTTTCAAACCAGCATCCCGTCAGAACGTTGTCTTCATTTTTTTCGTATCTCGTTGGGCGATATGTTAAAGCGTTTGCGAAAGACCTGAGCAAAATAACTGACACTGCTAATCCCCACCTGTTCAGACACCTCTACGATTTTAAGCCTGGTATTCTGAATCAACCGCATGGCTTCCTCCATTCGCAATTCCAGCAAGTACTCCGAAAAATTCATGCCCACTTCTTTCTTAAACCTGCGGCTGAAATATTCACTGTTCAGAAATACCGAACCGGCCGCATCCTGCAGGGTGATATTTTCCCGGAAATGTTCCCGTATATAGGCCACAGCACCAGCTATGTTTGAAGAATAGCACTGATTTTCAGCTTCCACCGTATCCGCAAATTCCTCGAATAACTTTTCTAACTCGTTAAAGTAATCAGCGTCTTCAATTTTTCTTTCCATTGAACGGATATGCGGCTCCAGGCTGTGGTCAGCGATGGAGCGCACGATGGCCAGAAGCATCCGTTTCAGCCGGGCAACACTCACCTTGCATCTGTCACCAACCTGCTGAAAGATTTGCTCCATATTTTGACGAAACACATGAATTCGCCCGTCATTTATGGCAGTAATTGCATTGTTTCTCAAAATGAATAATTCCTTTAGACTCTCTTCGTGATCCACTTCACTATTTTGATCTGGCTGGTGGAAGAAAGCGCGATCGTTATCAAAAATCGCTTCCAGTATCGCCCGCTTCAAGTATGCACCTCCGCGATGAATTCGGCTGATTCCTATGCGGGTTCCGCAATGTTTCTGGAGCTCAGAGCGAAGTGCGCTCATTTTCTCGGTTTTCTCCTGATCCCCCATCGTGTCAGGAAGGCTGGATACCACTGCAATCTGATTGTGATTAAAAGAAAAAACCAGCTGCCCGATCATCCATGTTCTTTGGTTTACAGCCAGATTGTCAAGAACCGGCTTGTTATATTTGAACACCATCGCAAAGCAGTCCAGTTCCATCCGCGGCATCTGGTGCTGGCGAAGATCCTCCTTGGAAAGCAGATCGGTACTGTCATCTGCGAGGGCTTTGATCAGGTACTGAATCAGTGCAAGGTTTCCCCCGTTCTCCTTTTCCATCTCCTTTCGCCGCTTTGCCACAAGACGCTCCAGCAAAGCTTTCATCGACTGGGGATTGATTTCGTTTTTCAGAATGTAGTCCGCTGCGCCGTATTGCATGGATTTACGGACATACTCAAAATCATTATGACAGGTAAGCATGACCACCTGTGTTTCAGGCCATGACTGGCGAATGATGGACAGCATCTCCAGACCATTCATCTTGGGCATGGTGATATCCGCCAGAACCACGTCCACCTTTTCCGAAGCCAGCAGATTTAAAGCAGCCTTTCCTCTTGAGACACTGCCCACAATTTCATACCGTTCTCCTGCCTGCCGGATGCAGTCAGAAATATAAGCCGTTATTGGCGCTTCATCATCTACAATCAGAAGTCTCATAGGGTTCCTCCTCTCTCACAATTACAATACTTACCCGTGTTCCCTTGCCAAGAGCACTTTGCACTTCAATACCGGAAGACGGTCCGTAAACAAAACGAATTCTGCTCCGAACATTTGCAAGTCCGATGCTGTTATTCATCGAACTTCTGAACGAATGATCCGAAGACCACATTCTGTCAATCTGCTCCTGAGTCATTCCCTCCCCGTTATCCTCAACGCTGATGATAATCCGATTTCGGAAGGTTTCAGCGGTGATTGTGATTTTTCCTTCTCCCTCCATTTCTGATATGCCGTGAAAGATGGCATTTTCCACCAGAGGCTGCAGGATCAGCTTTGGAACGGGGAAGTTCTCAAGACCTTCTTCCACCTGAATTAATATGGGATATTCTGTGCCATAGCGGAACTGCATGATGGAAACGTATTGAAGGACGTGGCTGATTTCTTCACTGAGTGAATGATCGTTCTGTGAAGCTTTCATAGGCTGCTTCAGCAGACTGATAAATGCCTCAAGCATTTTTACAGCCTGCTGCTGTTTCCCCAGAGATACCAGACTCTTGATGCCCAGCAATGTATTGTGCAGAAAGTGCGGATTAATCTGGGCCTGAAGAAAATCAAACTCAATTCGCCTCTTCTCAGACTCTTCTTCCTTGATCTGACTGATCAGCTTTATAATGCGTTGAATCATGGCATTATAGGTGACGCTCAATACCCTGACTTCATAAAATTGATTCTGAATCTGTATTTTTTCAAGTTTTTCGCCTTGATTTTCCATCATCCGTTCTGACAGCAAGGTAAGCGGCTTCGTAATGATTCTTGCAGTGGTATAGCTCAGCGCAACTGCCAGTAGCACACCGGCGAGAATAAACAGCCCCATGAGGATAAGAACGCTTTGATATGCCTGTACAATGGAATACAGCTGTACTTCCTCGATGATCGTCCACTTTGTATCCGGAGAGTAGTAGCTGGAGACCAGCATGCTGTGATTCAGACTCTTCTGAACGGAATATTGGCTCTTATGGAGCTTATCCTCCATTCCTTCCATATGGTAGAGTGCAAATCCGATGAGTGCGGGATTGGAATGGCTGATGATGATGCCGTTTTCGTCTACGATATACAGACGGTTCCCTGCCCGAAGAGCATCGGAATAATTCTTATAAACCATATTTTGAGAAGTATTTGCAATAATGGTACACAAAACCCGCCCGTCAGTGCCCCGGAGGACTCTTCCATAGGAAAGGACGACACTCTCGGATTCGGGAGATTGAAAGATTCGCATACTCCAGCTTTTATCCGATACGCCGGAGATCAGATTGGTATACCAGTAGGACTTGAGCAGTTGGTCGCTTGGTTCAGACATTTCAGTACTGCTTGAGTACCGCGCTCCCGTATCGCTCATGACGACATCGACAGAGGTATCCATACTGTAGCGATCAAAGACAGCCTTCGTGGCTTTTACTCTTCCCCTCATCTTCATTTCAAAGGTCATACGGTCAAAGCTGCTGCTCTGTACTTCATTGTAAAGATCCGCATAAAGATCATCTGCCACGCTGGAGGTTACACTTTTTACGACTTGATTGAGAGAAGCGATCTGCTTTAAGATATCCAGACGAGATTTTCCGATTTCATCGATGAAATGGTTATAGAACACATAAAACGCTGCCATAAGCCCTGCCAGTACAATGACAATGGAGAGCAGGAATACACGCTGAAAAATAATAGAGTAAAGACGGATCGGTTTTTTTCCCTGAGTCTGTTTCCCCATGACGTTCCTCCTCAGCTGCTCTGTTTCAAGATTTACGAACTCGGTTTCTCATCGCACCCGCAAAGCTTGTTGTCGTCTCTGGCAACGGGTGGCGGAAATGAACGTGTACAGAATAACCCAATTTATTCTTCTTGTCAATCTGCGTTTGTTTTTGTATTTTTTTGTAGAATATACGCAAAACAACGGCTGCCGATCCTCGTAGATTGAGTTCAGTCAGCCGCTATAATTGGGGAAGCCGTGATTTAATGGAGTGTTCGCAGATAGTCGAGGGAAATTTTTCGATTGGCACTTTTTTAGATGACTTCAAAAACAATGCTGTAAAAATTGTCTCCCAGAGCGAAGGTATCAATGATTCGGAAGCCGTTTTCACAGCTGATTTTTTCCGATTCTTCCTGAGAAATTCTGTGATCCTCAGGGGGGCCCATGGGGGTTTGCCGTTTATGAAACTCGATCACCAGCAGTTTCCCCTTTTCTTTCAAGATTCGTTTGATCTCGAGAAGCATTCCTGATTGATTTTTATCACTGTCTGCGTTCCAGCAGTTCGCAGAGCGCTTTTATCACTGCAGCTCCGTCGCCTACGATCTTGTAATCCGACACTGCAAAGATTTCTGCGTCTTTATCGGTGTTAATGCTGATAATAACGTTGGAATCTTTCATGCCGCAGATATGATGGGTCGCGCCGGATACTCCGGCTCCTATGTAAACTTTCGGTCTGACAGTTTTTCCGCTTGTTCCGATCATCTGCTGCTCTCCGGATACCCAACCCTGGTCCACCGCAGGCCGCGTAGAACCTACTGCACCTCCCAGCAATGAAGCCAGCCGTTCCACTTGCTTCCAGTTATCTGCGGTCTCAATCCCAAAGCCGCCGCAGACAACCACATCTGCCTGTTCCACCGGAACACCGGAGGGCTCATCCTTTTCAATACCCCGAAGCTTGATCTTCGTCTTTAGCTCCTCAAGAAAAGAGTCATCCAGGAGGACGGTTTTACACGATCTGGGCTGCTGCCGGATGACAGAAAACATTCCGGGTTTGATGCTGGCAATCTGAGGCTTGGTTTTCGGGGTATAGATTTCTCCGATGACCTTGCCGCCAAAGGCAGGCACCATCTGTAAAAATTCTCCGTTTTGATCCACCTGCAAATCCACACAGTGAGCAGCTACCCCCGTCCGGAGCTTTAAGCCCAGCGTTGGTGCAAGTTCCTCTCCGGTGCAGCTCGCCGGGATCAGAAAGATATCCGGATGAAAAGTTTCGGCGATTTTCTTCAATGCCTCTGCGTGATAGTCCACGTGATAAAGTTCCAGCCTGGGAGAGTCAACTCCGTAGACCAGATCTGCGCCGGAGACTGCTGCCTCCTTCAGTGCTTCATCTATGCCACACCCTGCAATCGCAAGCGCAATTGCAGCATCGGCGGCGGGGAACAGTGTTCTGGCTTTGGCCAGAAGCTCATAAGCGGAAGTCTCCAGCGATCCGCCTTTCAGCTCTGCATAAATCAATATCTTTTTATTTTCCATGTCACCCTCCATTAGACAGCGATTCCCGCTTTTCTGATGATTGCAAGAAGTTCTGCGGCAATTTCTGCCGGTTCGCCCTGCAGAAGCTTGGCATTTCTGCTCATATCCGGCGTTAGCAGCTGTCCTGGCTGCGTTGGAGACCCAGAAAGACCAATGAGTCCTTCGTCTACATCAAGATCTTTTTGTGTATATACTTCAATTTTTTTATTCTTTGCTTTTACAATGCCCATGGCACTTACCATTCTCGGTTGATTGGAATTTCTTGCAATACCAGCCACAGCAGGCAGTTCCATATCGTACTCGATCAAACCATCCGAAATCTTTTTCTTCACCGACGCGATCCCGTCATGGATCTCTATTTCTGTGATATTTGTGATATGAGGAAGCTCCATCCATTCCCCCAGCTGGGAAGGAACATGCGATGTTGCTCCGTCGGCGCTGTCATTTCCGGCCAAAATCAGATCGAATTGGATTCCTGTTTTCTCCAGACCCTTCGCAAGTGTGTAGGAAGTTGAAAAGGTATCCGCTCCTCCAAAGGCTCTGTCGCTGATCAAATAGGCTTCGTCTGCTCCCATTGCAAGGCATTCCTTGATCTTATCCTGACTAAAAAGCGGTGCCATGCTGATGACAGCAACCCTGCCGCCATGAAGCTCCTTGAGTCTCAGGGCCGCTTCCAGGGCATTTTTATCGGCAGGATTGATGATCGTGGGAATTCCTTCCCGTACCAGTCTCTTGGTTTTCGGATCAATCTCCAGCAAATTATACTTCTCCGGATCTGGTACCGGCTTTACACAAACTGCAATATTCATTTTCTTTCTCCTTATTGCTTACAGCTACCATTCCCTCTTTATTCAGAGAGTACTCGCATGTCTCCTGGCTGGAGCGCGCAAGGCTCCGCCGCAAAGCAGCCATTAGCTGTACTTTTTTAACGTATCTCCTGCAATGATAATCTTCTGGATCTCGCTGGTTCCTCCAGAGGATATGGATGCCATCGCATCTCTCAAAAACCTTCCTATCGGATATTCATCGATGACTCCGTAGCCTCCCATAAGCTCAATGGTCCGCTTGGAAGCACGCACCGCAGCCTCGGTGGAAAAATATTTTGCCATAGAAAACTCTGCCGTCGCCGGAAAACCCTCTTCTTTCACACTTGCAGCCTTATAGAGAAGAAGTTCTGAAGTCTCATAATCCAGACGATTCTCAGCGATGTGGAACTGGATGGCCTGCAGCTTGGAAATGGGTTTTCCGTATAATACCCTGTCGTTTGCAAATTTGACGCTCTCTTCCAGGCAACCCCTGCAGATACCGGTGCAAATAGCAGTCATGGAAGCTCTTCCCACCTCTCCGATCTCTTTCATCGCAATGGAGGTTCCGCCGCCGACCTTCCCGATAACATTTTCTTCCGGTACAGCCACTTGATTCAGGATCAGCTCCCCTGTTACAGAGCCCTTCAGACCCAGTTTATGTTCTTCTCTGCCCGGCTGAAAGCCTGGTGTCCCCTTTTCCACTGCGATGGCCGTGAATAAGGCCCTCCCCTTGTCATTTTCACCAGTCTTGCAGGTGATAATGGTAATATCTGCAATGTGAGAGTTGGTAATAAAGCACTTTCTTCCGTTGATGACCCACTTGCCATCCACCAGTTTCGCAGTTGTCTTCTGCCCGGCCACATCAGAACCCCCGCCTGGCTCGGTTACCGCAAGACCGCAAATCGTTTTGCCTGCACACATATCCGGCAGATAGTTCGCTTTCTGCTCCTCTGTTCCAAAGTCAAGAATCGCAGCCATACCCAGCTGGTGGGTGAAGATAAACATCGCAAGACCTGCAGAATATCTTGCGATTTCCACCAGACCCATCACTCTCTCCGTATGACTGAGCCCTACTCCGCCGTACTGCTCCGGCACAAAAATGCCTAAAAGTCCCAGCTCTCCCAGTTTGGAAAACAACTCCACAGGGCAATGATCTTCTTCATCCCACGCTGCTGCATGAGGCGCAACCTCTGCCCTTGCAAAATCCCGAAAAGCTTCTTTCAAAAGCATCTGTTCTTCTGTCAATTTAAAATCCATCATTTCCTCCTTTTTATCAGGCACTCCCGTCTGTGGGTAGCACCACTGTCCTCTCTATCAATCGTGACCGCCTTAAGGGCTAAACCCACTCTGTCAATCGTAACCGACCTTAAGGGCTAAACCCTTTTAAGAAAGGGAATTAAGCTTATCAAGCTCCTTTATCATGTTTTCAATGGCAGGTGAACCGCAGGAATACTCAATGGCAAAGCTTGCATCCCGAAGGATCTCAGCTGCTGCCATCCAGTCTGTTACACCTTCCCCAATGGGTACTACCTTCAGTACTCCGTCGATTTCAGCACCGTCCTTAAGGTGCACCGACTTAACCCAGGGCTTCAAGAGCTCCGCAACCCTGGGGATATCCTGTCCGCTCCAAACCCAGTTTCCAAGATCGAACGTAATTCCAAGCGCGATTCCCTCTGCTTCGCATTCGCTGGCAAAGGCTCTCATTTGCTCCGGCGTAGATTTCTGTCCATTTTCGAGAAGAAGACGGACGCCCAGCTTGTTGATTCCCCTAAGGTAATCCGCCTCCTCCGATGACATGCCCCGGTAGTCTCCGGGCATCAGCTTTATGGTCTTTGCACCCAAAGTGACCGCTTCTTCCACATAGACATCAATTATGTCCCTGTCCAGAATGCCGTCCTTATAATAGGTATCCACAATGGCATAGTACAGAACTACGCCTGCCTCACGCGCTTTTTGGGCGATGATAGGAAGCTCACTTTGCTTATTACCGATGTACTCCCTGCGTATTTCAATTTCCTCAAATCCCTTTCGGCGGAGCTCATCAAAAAGCGTTTCCTGCCGCATAGGAATGGAATATTCTTCATTAAAAATAAAGGTATTAACATATGTTTTCATCAATATATCACTCCACTTGGATCTATTTGCAAAGTTCAAACATCATCGCCATGCCCTGGCCCCCGCCGATGCAGAGGGAAGCGACTCCGTACTGAACATCTCTGCGAATCATTTCCCGGATCAAAGTAATGCTGATACGACAGCCGGTACAGCCTACCGCATGCCCAAGAGCGATGGCTCCGCCGTTTACATTTACGATGGACGGATCGATCTTAAGGTCCTGTACGCAGGCCGCTGCCTGGGCAGCAAAGGCTTCGTTCAGCTCATAAAGCCCGACCTGATTTCTTTTGATTCCGGTTTTCACTTCCAGTTTTTCCACTGCACTCACCGGCGCATACCCCATGATGGAAGGATGCACTGCTGAGGAAGCCGCGGCAACATACCTGGCCAGTGGTTTTAAGCCCAGTTTTTCCGCTTTCTTTTCGCTCATCATAAGTACTGCCGCTGATCCGTCATTAATGGGGGATGCGTTTCCTACTGTCACAGTCCCTCCGTCTTTTTTGAAAACCGGCTTCAGTTTTTCAAAATTTTCATATCTGGCATCCTTTTGGTAGGTTTCATCATGATCAAACACAAAATCGCCCTTTTTGCTTTTTATGGTAATCGGAACAATATCTGCGTCGTATTTTCCTTCTGCCCAGGCTCGCTCTGCATTGTTGTGACTCAATACCGCAAATCGATCCTGCATCTCTCTGGTAATACCGCACATTTCCGCCACATTTTCCGCCGTAATTCCCATATGATAATTCATAAACGGATCTACGAGACCGTCATGGAGCATGCTGTCTTCCACCGTTCCCTGCCCCATCCGATATCCAAATCTCGCCTTGGGCAGAAGATACGGGATTGCGCTCATGGTTTCACTGCCGCCTGCAATGACCACCTGATTATCTCCCACCTGAATGGACTGCGCCGCCAGCTGCATGGCCTTCATTGCTGTTGCACAGTTCTTGTTCGGTGTAAAGGCTGGTATGGTATCCGGCAATCCGGCATAAATGGCGCTCTGTCTTGACGGGTTGGCCTTGGTGCCAGCCTGAAAATGGGTCCCCATGATCACCTCATCAATTTCCATTGGGTCCAGCTTGGTCTTTTCCATGATGGCTTTGATGCATTCTGCCCCGTGGACAGGTGCTGGTATGCTGCTCAGGGCTCCGCCCATTTTTCCCGTTGCAGTCCTTGCAACTTCAACGATTACTACTCTTTCCAAACTCATTCCGTTCATCCTTTCCTACTAGGAAACGCTGATCAAATCAGTGCTTCCCTAAATCTTTTCCTACTGCATTTTTTCCTACTACATTTTTCCTGCTGCGTCTTTTGTACCTTTTCCACTGTATCTTGAAGTTTTTCCTATTATTTGTCTATCATCATGTGCTCAGGCTGTCATGTCTTTCAGACTGCCGCTGACCTTGATTTCCGCTCCCGTTGCCGCTCTGATCTGCTCTACCGTATAGTCAGGGTTAATCTCTGTCAGCAAAAAACCTTCCTCAGTAATTTCCAATACACCCATTTCGGTGATGATCATCTGTACCACCCCTACGGCCGTGAGGGGCAGGGTGCATTTTTTCAGCAGCTTATGCTTTCCTTTGTTGGTGTGCTGCATCGCAATGATTACTTTCTTTGCGCCCACCACGAGGTCCATTGCGCCGCCCATGCCGGGGACAAACTTGCCGGGAATGCACCAGTTGGCCAGATTGCCTGTTTCGTCAACCTCCATGGCTCCCAGAACGGTCACATCCACATGTCCGCCTCTGATAATACCGAAGGACATGACGCTGTCAAAGAAGGCAGCTCCAGGTGTTGCCGTCACGTAGGCGCCGCCGGCGTTGACAAGATCAAACTGCTCCTCACCGCTAGCGCTTGCGGGACCCAGACCGAGAAGACCGTTTTCCGATTGGAGCATGATATCCACGCCCTGGGGAATAAAATCCGCTGCCATGGTCGGAACCCCGATTCCCAGATTAACCGTATCTCCGTCACGAAACTCTTTCGCTACGCGTGATGCGATGATGGCTTTTATATCCTGCATGGTTTTGCACCTCCCACAATCGAATCGATAAACAGTGCGGGTGTCATCACATGGTTAGGATCGATGGCTCCGATTTCCACAATTTCCTCAGCACAGAGAATTACGTGCTCTGCAGCCATTGCCATCACCGTATTAAAATTTCTCGCTGTCATATTGTAGATCACATTCCCAGCCTGATCTGCCATAGACCCGCGGATTAAGGCAAAATCTGCAGAAAACGGCTCCTCCAGCAGATACTCTTTTCCCTTGACCATAACGGTTTCCTTTCCCTCTGCTACTGCAGTTCCCAGCCCCACTGGTGTAAGGATTCCCCCCAGGCCGCAGCCTGCCGCACGGATGCATTCTGCGAGGGTTCCCTGGGGAACAAGCACATACTCCACATTGTAGATCTCCGGCTGGTCCGGCGTTCTGTAAGCAACCTCTGAATTTAAGCCTACGTGAGATGCGATCAGCTTTTTGACCTGGCCGTTTCTCAGGAGCTTTCCGACTCCCAAACCAGCTCTCCCCGCATCACAGCTGATGATGGTCAGGTCTTTGGAACCCTTTTTCACCAGTGCGTCGATCAGTTCCTCAGGAGTGCCTATGGAAGCAAAGCCTCCGACCATGATGACAGCGCCGTCTCCGATGCATTCCACAGCTTGTTCTGCGGTCACTATCTTGTTCTTCATAAAAATCTCCTATCTAGTACAGCGTAAATAAATTAACCAGGTATTAAAATTGTCTAAGGCAGTGAGATATCAACCGATGCCATATTTTTAAAAACCTATTCCTGTTCAAGCATTTGAATCAGGAATAGGTTAATTTTTAACGTTAATTTATTCACATTTTTGGTTGGTTTCAGGCCTCTGCAGAATTTGACGCACAATAGGACTCTGTACGTATTCCGGTCTTACCGGCGTAAATATGTCCAGGTTGACGACAGTCTCGTCGCTTGTGGCTACAATGTAATGCTCTGCATTGGGAGGTACCACAAGAACGGTATTGGGAATCATATGATAGGCGATTCCGTCTATGTAAAAGTCACATTCTCCTGCCAGAATAATGGCGACCTGCTCATGCACATGTCTGTGAGGTCCCGGGGCGTGCCCCTTTTCAATTTCCGCAATCTGAATGGTGCAGCCCTCCGGATTCACGACTTTTTTTCTCATTTTTTCACGGATCGGCTCCCAATCCATTTCCTCAAAATTAATAAATGTTGCGCTCATTCTAGTTTCCTCCTTCTAAAATGTCATTGTTCGGTCAATTATCCAAGCCCAGAAGCATAGCCGGATTTTTCTTACCCATGATATTAATCTGTTCTTCCGTTACACCGAACTCATCCACAAGCTTGCATATAAAAGCATACATCCCTTCCACAGGGCCGATGTTTACCTTCTGTCCCAGATCGGAATCCAGAACGATTTTCGTCACACGTACGAATTCTAAAATTTTTCCGATCATCTCATCAGGGCATTTGCCCGACTTGGCGATAGAACTGAATACTGCGGCGTTCAGCTCGATGAAGGCACCCATATCAGACCATTTTTTCATCTGCTCATAGGTTGCATTGACCAGAAAATGGGGGTGATTGACAACGATTTTCTGTACGCCAAGCCGCACTGCGTTTTCGATGAGAGCATCGACCTCAGCTGCGCTTCCGTGACCGGTGCAAAGGATCAGGTCCGGCCTTTTGGCTATGTATTCTAAAACCTTGATTACCGCAGGGTCAAGGCTGCCGTCTTCATTAAGATAGACGATGCCTTTGTCCTCGACTTCCATATCGCCCGAGCCCACAAAATGATCTCCGGAATGACCGACGATATGATTTAAAGCTGAAACAGTAGGCATATAGACGGTTTTTGCACCAAGTCCATAGGCTGCATCCAGTGCGTTCAGATTGAAAGCGCCTACAGAATTGTTCAGCGCGATACCGCCGAACACAAGACAGCCTTCTTTTCCAAGATGCTCCGTGACCATTCTCGTTCCCATCATTGTGGGAAAATAGTGATCTTTGACGAGGAACGCCCGATAACCTGCATTTTCCGCCTCAATTAACATCTGCGCAGCATCAACCTTCCTGGTTGCCACAGATGGGCCGGCATGGACGTGCATGTCGATAAAGCCTTCCAATATTTTTCTTGTAACAGACATGATTCGCCTCCTTAATAATTAGCTATAACCCCATAAGTTCCGGAAGGAACATGACCAGTTTTGGAACATATGCCAGCAGCACAGTGACCAAGATCGCCACGAGAGCGAACGGTGCAATGGATTTGCTCAGCCTTGCCAGCGGGATTCCCGAAATGTTGCTGGTCACAAACAGCAGCATCCCAACAGGCGGTGTGATTAAACCGATGGTCAGCATAATGCACAGAACGATACCGAAGTGAACCGGATCATAGCCCACTGCAGTTGCCAGCGGCACCAGCACCGGTGTGAAAATATACTGTGCGGAGAAGCCTTCCATAACGCAGCCGATCACAATAAGGGCAAGTATGATCAGCAGCA
The DNA here is from genome assembly GCA_029239605.1 of Bacillota bacterium. Taxonomy (GTDB): domain Bacteria; phylum Bacillota; class Clostridia; order Peptostreptococcales; family Anaerovoracaceae; genus Anoxybacterium. The sequence continues at coordinate 36,831 of JARBUO010000024.1, forward strand.
TGACAAGCTGCGGGTTATCTGTAACAGACAGGATTCCTTCCTGAATTTTTGCAGGAATCTGATCGATTGCAATGGTCCATCCCATAATGTTTCCAAAGGCAACAATCAACATGATCCCGGCTGTAGTGATACCGGTGTTGAAAAGAACCCCGGGCATTGCCTTAATATCAAAGGTCCTGTAGATCAGGGAGGCGACGATTGCTGCGAGCACCGCAATTGCGCCCGACTCAGTAGGAGTAAAGACACCTCCCATAATCCCGCCGACGATAATGAAAGGAACCACCAAAGCCGGCAATGCTTTGACAAGTGCGGCGCAGAACGATCTCAATTCAAATTTTTCTTTGGATCTCCGGTAGCCGCGTTTCTTTGTATAGTATCGGATTACCAGCATGTAGCCGACGCCCAGCAGCAATCCGGGAACGATTCCCGCAACAAACATCTTTTGTACCGATACTCCCGTAAGGACACCGTAGATGATAAAGGTCACGCTGGGAGGTATCACGGGTCCGAGTACGCCAGATGCAGCCACAAGGGATCCGGTAAAGTCTTCATCATAGCCGTCATTGGCCATTTCTTTGATCAGAATTGCGCATAGAATTGCTGTAACTGCATTGGCAGAGCCTAAAATTGCAGACAGTACCATTGCGAGAATAACGCAGCAGTATGCCATTCCCCCGTTAATCCATCCGATGGCCTCACGGGAAAAGGCTAGGAGCCGCTGGGTGATGCCGCCCTTGTTCATCAGGTCTCCTGCAAGCACAAAGAACGGAATGCACATGAGGGAATAGGAGTTCACTCCCACAAACAACCTTTGGGTAATAACGGACATGTATTCCGGTGAATTTAATGCAATGATATGAGCCAATCCGCCCAAACCCAGCACGAAAGCCATAGGGAGTCCGATGAAGAGAGCTGTTACGAATACAATAATCACCAATGGCATTTCTAGTTCCCTCCCTTCAATTCCGTCGTTCTGCCCTCGGCAAACTGCCGAAGAATCTGCTCAACGGCGAAGAGTGCAATCAGCGTAAAGCCCAATGGAATTGTGATATATACCACACTCATGTTCAGCTTCAGCCCCGGGCTTTTCATCGCTGCTACCATTGGTAGAAAAGTATAGGTGAACCCTTGGCTGCTGAGGAAGGAACAAAATCCGATGATAATTACGTTATTGATTAATTTTACCGCTTTTTCAGCTTTTCCCCTCAGCCGGCAGGTAATTAAGTCAAGAAAAGCCATGCCGCCTGCTCTGAAAGCTGCAGCCCCGCCGATAAAAGTAACCGCTACAAGCAAGAACTTCACAAGTTCTTCCGCCCAGACAAAAGAGGCTCCGAAAAGATAGCGTCGAATTACTTCCAGTGAAGTAATTGCTACCATCAGTACCAGTGCAACTGCAAGAAACAGGCGGATCAGTTTGAACAGAATCTCCATGATCTTGGAATAAAAATTTACAAATTTCATTTTTTCTCCACCTTGGATTTTAATTAACAATACCTGCTTTTATATCCCTCCTTCACAGACAATGCTGTGAAGGAGGACTCGAAAAAAATGGAGGAGCACTTATCTATTTCCGGCAGCTTCTATGACTGCCGCTGAATTAAGTACTTCATATCGGTATTGCCTTTTGCGTTATGTTATAAGCCGTTTGCCATGTCGATAAAGTCTGCAATGAGTGGATCTTTTGCTTTGTATTCTTCCATGATCGGAGCAACAACTTCTTTAAAAGGTGTTACATCATCGATCTTTGTGATCTGCACGCCTGCCTTTTCCATTGCATCGTATCCAGCGGTTTCTGCTTCAGCAAGGTATTTATCAAAGTTGTAATCATAACCTTTTATGAATGCATCCTCTATTTGCTTCTGTGTTGCTTCATCAAGTGAATTAAACCATGCTGCGTTCGCATAAACGGTGGTTGCAAAAGGATAGAGTCCGATTTCAGTGAAATATTTCAATACTTCATAGTGTTTTTCGGAATAGATCGAGGTGATATTGATTTCTTCCCCGTCGATTACCTTGTTCTGAAGACCTGTATATACCTCTCCGTATGCCATAGTGGTCGGACTTGCGCCAAGGGCGGAGAAGCTCTTAATCAAAACATCCGTCGGAACAACACGCATTTTCAGGCCCTTAAGATCCCCTATGGATTCAACCGGTCTTGAATTATTTGCAATATGTCTCATTCCGGAGTCGTAAGCAGCAAGAATTTTGATCCCCAGATCTGCTTCAATCTTATCGTAAATCGCCTGGGCTTCCGCTGAAGTCAATGCCTGTCTTTCTTTATTGTAATCATTTAGCAAAAAGGGAATATAAAAGGGGTCAAGCAAATTGGTATAGGAGCTGAATATCGTTCCTGCACCGCCTCCAATCTGGATCGTTCCAGCCATGACCTGCTGAAGGATTTCCGCATCGTCACCCAGCTGTCTTGATCCGAAGTATTCAAAGTCAAGAGTATTGTTGGCCGCTTCAAGATCTCCGATTACATCCAATGTTGCAGCATAGCTGGGCAGGGTATCCTGACCGCCGGTAGCTACCTTGATCTGCATCTTGCCCGTATCATCTCCGGTAGTATCTGCGCCTGCGTCCTTGCCTCCGCAAGCCGCCATCGAGAAAACCAGAATTGCCGTCATTAGTAAACAGATTACTTTTCTCATTTTTCTTCTCCTCTTCATTATTATATTTTGTGCAGATAAATTTTTGGGAACGCTCCCAAAATAAAGTAAAAAAAATTTATATTTGAATCTGCAAGTTATCTCACAGAAGCAATATCCTTGGAGACATCTTTGAACTTGGCTGCGATCATCGCCAAATCTGATCCAAAGGCTATGTACTGGATTCCTAATTTCGTATATTTTTCGATATCTGCCTTACTGCCGCAGAATACACCAACCATCTTTCCGTTTTTCAACGCTTCTGCTGTAATACGCTCAACCAGCGCCACAACTTCCGGATGATTCAGCTCTCCGGGATGTCCCGTTGCCTGACTCAAATCCCCGGGGCCGATGAAAAGCACATCGATTTGAGGAATTTTACATAATTCTTCCACCTTCGCTGCCATTTCAAGATTTTCAACATGAACCACGGAAAGAACATCCTCTTCTGAAGCGTTAAAATATTCATCCTTGGACATAAACGTATACTTTGCAGCTCTCTGAGTCAGCGCAAATCCACGACTTCCATTTGGGTAGTATCTCAGTTCACGTACTGCATCCTCTGCCTGCTCTATCGTTCCAACACTGGGAATCTGAACGCCTTGGGCTCCGATATCCGCTGCGTGAAGTACGTGTTCTCCGGCATAGCTGGGAATCCGAATCACCGCATCGGCGCCGGCCCCGTTTGCAGCCCGGATCATCTGCTCCATCTCGGGATAGGTAAACGGTGAATGCTCTCCGTCGATAATCACGAAGTCAAAACCCGCATACCCAAGCATTTCTGCAATAGCCGCAGAATTGAACTTAAGAAATGTGCCGATTACGACCTCACCCCTTTTCAATCGTCTTTTAATACTTACTCGTTCCAACAAAACCACTCCTCTCAATCCTTTTTCGGATTATACACCTGCGTCGCAGGGAAACAAATTTTTTGTCTTGGTTCTTCTGATTTCTCAATCCTTTTCAGCAAGATCTCTGTTGCTTTTTTACCGATTTCTTCAAGGTCGGCACCTGCATAGACATAAGCTGACTCTTCGTAAAGATCAGGCACCGTCTCACAACAGGCAATATCGAAGTCCTTAAGTACTGTCTTTCCTATGGATTTTGCGTATCGAACCACGCCCAGTGCCATGAGAAAGTTATTGGAGCATACCGCAGTAATATTGGAGTGCGCAAACAATTTTTCACCCAGTGCATAACCGGATGCCATGTCAAGCTTCCCTTCAAAGATAAGCACCTCATCCACCGGGATTCCGTTATCCTCCAGTGCCATACAGTATCCCAGCCGCCTTTTGGCACTGACGGTGGAAGTGCTGGAGCCTGACAGATGCGCAATAACGCGGTGTCCGTTGTCAATCAATTCCTGGGTTGCTTTGTAGCTCGCCTCTACATCATCGCCGTAAATCTCATCCAATTCCAGTTTTTTCAGTTCCCTGTTAATCAGTACAACAGGGCAGTCCACATCCCTCAGGCATTCTTCCAGCTCGTTGCTGCGAACGCCGGTCATGGGTATGATTCCTGCAAACTGGCAGTCTTTCGCCATTCGAATCAGTCTCTTTTCTTTTTCCACGTCGTACATGCTGTTGTAGATCACCGGCATATAATCTTTTTCTGTCAAAACCTTCTCAATACCGATAATCGTTTTGGCAAAGTAATGATTCTGTATGTCACCTACAATAACAAGAACAAGCGGAAGTGAGCCTGTAATCATCCCTCTTGCAATGATATTGGGCTTATAGTCCAGTTCTCTGATTACCCGCCAGACACTTTCCCGGGTTTTTTCTTTTACGTTAGGATCGTTATTAATGACCCTGGAAACTGTAGATTTTGATATGCCCAGCTTGGCGGCAATTTCATTTATCGTAGCCATAGCACGGTTACTCCTTGTCATTTTGGGAACGTTCCCATTAATTCTGATACAATTTTAACATTATGATTCTGTATCGTCAACCTCTTTTTTCATAAAGTTGCTTGCGCTTCATCGATTCTTCTATCAGGCCAATTCCAGGCGGTTTACTTAAGCCTTATGGATCGTGCTGATAACAAGAAACGGCAGCCGCCGGAACCCCCTGGAAATCAGGAGTTCCAACAGCTGCCGCTGCATTAAGCTTCAGCAGTTCTGCCGTAAAGTATGATTCTTAATGAATCGAAGAATCCCAGAAGAAACGAGTTTACAGCTCCATAAGGCGCTTCAGCACCACTGCCACCTCCGCTCTGGTTGCACCAGCCTGAGGCATCAGCCGTGAGCCATCACCTTTTCCCTGAAGGATACCATTGCTGCAGGCCCAGTTAAGTCCGTCCCGAAGCTCTGCTGTGATGGCAAATACGTCTGCGTATTGCTGCACTCCGGGATTTGTTCCTGTCCCGCTTTCCAGCCCCTTATACTTTGCATAACGCCAGAGGATATTTGCCAGCTGTTCTCTTGTTACCGGTTCCGAAGGCCCGAAGGTTTCCATTCCGTAGTCAGCGATGATTGCATTCTTCATGGCCCAATTGGCTGCATTTGCATACCAGGGTGCTGCAGTTTGAGCAGACTGGGATGAGGAATCGGAATCAAGCTTTGTTGTACCTGCAGAGTCCATTTTTGTGTCTGCGGAACCCACTTTCGGCGATCCGGCCATATTGTAAAGAATCTGTGCAAGCATAGCCCGGTTCATCGGTGCATTGGGTTCAAAGGTGCCGTTTGCATTGCCTTTCATCAATCCTTTTTCATTTACATACATTACATAATCAAAGTACCAGGAAGACGCAGGCACATCAGAAAACAGAGAATACGCCTTTTCAGCATCCATGCTGAGGGCTTCTGTGTAATAACCACTCAGACCCGCTGAAAATTGAATGGTTCCTGTAGTTTTATCATAAATGCTAGGGATCTTATGAAGCTTTCCGTCCTCATCAAGATAGTATAGGGTTATGGAGTAGGTAAGCTTTCCGTCCTGAGGCTGATACGGCATACTGATGGTCATGGTATTCTGTAAGCCGCTCAGGGTTGCGTTGTTCAGCTTTACATCAATATCAAATCGGATTTCAAAGGTCCTGAAAAACGGTGCCGAATAGTTGGAAAGGTTTATTTTTCCAATGATGCCGCTTCCCCCTTCCAGGCTTTTGAAATATCTACAGCCGGTCATGTTGTTGATAATATCTTCAACGGTAACGTTATAGTCTGAGGTCTTCAGCAGCTTTTCCAGTTCAGAATGAACCTCTGCCACCTGACTGTCGCTCTGATAGAAATTGCTGGAAGACCAGCTTTTTGAAGCCAGATATTTGTCGAAGAGCGCTTTGCCTCCGCCTCTTTG
>JARBUO010000154.1 GCA_029239605.1 Bacillota bacterium
GGTGTTGCAGACGGTGAAATTCTTCTGGCCGACGAAATCTCTCCTGATACCTGCAGACTCTGGGATGTGAACACCAATGAGAAAATGGATAAAGACAGATTCAGAAGAGACATGGGCAATGTGGAAGAGACTTATCAGGAAGTACTGGCGAGGATCAAACAATAATGACCTGATACAGCGTTTTCCGTCTAATTATTTAGAAAACGCAGTCAGGAATTGGAACAGAGGTGAAATCCCTCTTGATACAGGAGAAAGAAATGCTCAAAGATTATGATATCAACAGTGCGCTCCGGGAGCTGGAAGAAGATAAAGTATTCGACGAATGCGGCGTGGTAGGCGTTTATGCCCCGGGTAAAGAAGACATCGCCAGATCGGTATACTTCGGGCTGCATTCTCTGCAGCACAGAGGGCAGGAGAGCGCCGGAATCGCATCTAATAAAGACGGGAAAATTCAATATTATAAAGAGATGGGACTTGTTCAGGAGGTCTTCAATGATGAGATCATCGCAAGACTTCAGGGAGATATCTCCATCGGCCACGTTAGATATTCTACCTTTGGAGAAAGCCATGCAGTGAATGCCATGCCTCTGGTGGTCTATCACAAGGGTGGAAGTCTTGCTCTTGCCCATAATGGAAATTTAGTCAATGCAGGGCTGCTGAGAGAAGAAATGCAGGATCGGGGCGTCATCTTTCAGACCTCCATCGATTCTGAAGTCATCGCAGCACTCATTGCAAGATATATCAGGGACAATACCATTGAAGAAGCCATTGTGAAAACCCTTGAGATTGTGGAAGGCGCCTATGCACTGGTCATCACCAGCGGAAACAAGCTCATCGGCGTCCGTGATCCCAACGGCATCCGGCCTCTTTGCATCGGAAGAACCACAGAGGGCTACGTGCTGTCTTCGGAAAGCTGCATCTTCCCGCTATTGGGAGCCAAGTTTATCCGGGATGTGGAACCGGGAGAGATTGTTGTCATTGAAGACAGAGAGCTGAAATCCATGCGGTTCAGCAAAGGGAAGCGCAGAGCGATCTGTGCCTTTGAATATGTCTATCTGGCCAGACCGGACAGCGATATCGATGGCAGAAGTGTCTATATGGCTAGAACGCAGGCGGGAAGAACCCTCGCAAAGGAGCACCCCGTTGAAGCGGATATGGTCATCTCGGTGCCCGACTCGGGAACTGTGGCGGCCATCGGGTACGCTGAGGAATCGGGAATTCCCTACGGTGAAGGCCTGATTAAGAACCGGTATGTGGGAAGGACGTTCATCCAGCCGGATCAGAGAATGAGAGAACTGAGCGTCAGACTGAAGCTCAATGTTCTCAGGGATAATGTAAAAGGAAAGCGGATCATCATGGTGGACGATTCCATCGTCAGAGGAACCACCAGCGGAAAGATCGTAAAGATGCTGAAGGATGCAGGAGCACTGGAAGTTCATATGCGGGTGAGTTCGCCTCCGGTAATTCACTCCTGTCATTTTGGCATCGACACCCCCGAGGAGGATCAGCTGGTTGCGGCAACCCATAGTCAGGAAGAGATACGGAAGATGATCGGCGCGGACAGTTTGGGGTATCTAAGCGTTGAGGGCCTGATGGATTCCATTCATTTGGGGGAGGATAAGGTCTGCTTCGCATGTTTCAACGGGGACTATCCCATGGCGCTTTCCGATGAAGAAGCAAAAGAAAACGGAACGTTAGCCGATAAAGAAAGTGAGGAATAAGATGGCGGTTGAAAAGCTGACATATAAAGACGCAGGCGTTGATACAAAAGAAGGGGAACGAGCCGTCTCCCTGATGAAGGGTCACGTAAAAAAGACCTTCAATGAGAATGTTCTTACCGGCCTTGGCAGCTTCGGAAGTTTGTTCCGTCTGGACGTAAAGGACATGGAAGAACCGGTTCTCGTATCGGGTACCGATGGTGTTGGCACAAAGCTTAAACTTGCATTTCTCATGGATAAGCACGATACTGTAGGTCAGGACTGCGTGGCAATGTGCGTTAACGACGTGCTCTGCCAGGGAGCAAAGCCTCTGTTTTTTCTTGACTACATCGCAACGGGCAAAGTCAAGGCCGAAAAGATTGCCGATATTGTCAAAGGAATTGCTGACGGCTGTGTTCTGGCTGGCTGTGCCCTTGTGGGCGGAGAGACGGCAGAGATGCCGGATTTCTACACCGAAGGCGAATACGATATGGCAGGCTTTGCAGTGGGCATCGTTGACCGGAAGAAAATCATCGATGGATCAAAGATCAAAGAAGGAAACGTGGTAATAGGGATTGCCTCCAGCGGAATTCACAGCAACGGTTATTCTTTGGTCAGAAAGCTTTTCTTCGATAAGCTTGGTATGAAAACAGACGATTATGTGGAAGAGCTTGGAAACACCCTTGGTGAAGCGTTGATCACGCCGACGAAGATATACGCCTCTGCCTGCGATGCGGTTTTCGGAAAACTGCCGGCAAATGGTGTTGTGCATATTACCGGCGGCGGGTTCTATGAAAATATTCCGAGAATTATCCCAGAAGGGCTGGGCGTTAGAATTGAACTTGGAAGCTGGGCGCTTCCCGCTGTCTTTCGGTATATTTCGGAACAAGGAAATGTTGAATTGAAGGAGATGTTCTCTACCTTTAATATGGGAATCGGCCTGATGATGATCGTTGACGAGGAACACAAGGATCTGGCTCTTTCTGCGCTGGAACAGGCGGGAGAGACTGCAAGCGTCATCGGAACCATCGTAAAGGGGCAGGGCGTGGAAATCGTCGGGCTTTAAGATCGCCGGAAACGAATGGCAGCAGACGTAGATGCAACAAGGGAGAAATACAGCAGTATCAAATCGGATGTGAATCAAGTGGATGAGAAATCCAGACAACGATAGAGCGGAGAATAACATGGAACAGTCTAATCAGCCAACCAACCAGTTCACTACCTTAGAAAATCGCACTGTGAAGATCTCCGTACTGGTATCCGGCGGGGGAAGCAATCTTCAGTCAGTGATCGATCATATCAAAAGCGGATTTCTTGACAGGGCGGCTATCGTTCAGGTGATCTCCAGCAGCGCGGATGCTTATGCCCTGGAGCGGGCTAAGAACGAAGGGATTCCCGGAATTGCAGTGACGAGGCAGCAGTGGCCGGAAGCAGAAAAAAGAAATGAAGAGATCCTGAGACTTCTGAAGGAAGCCGGGACGGATTTGATTGTTCTGGCCGGATATATGAGCATCTTGAGCCCAGAGCTGATCTCGGCCTATGGCGACCGAATCATCAATATCCATCCATCGCTCATCCCCAGACACTGCGGCAAAGGGTACTACGGAAAACGGGTCCATCGCTCGGTATTGGAGTCAGGTGACTTAAAAAGTGGTGCTACGGTTCACTATGTGGATGAGGGGATTGATACGGGACGGATCATCCTTCAGGAAGCAGTGCCGGTAGAGCCGGGAGATACGGAGGATTCCTTGGCAGCAAGAGTCCTGACGGTAGAGCATAAAATTCTGCCCCAGGCGATCAAGCTGTTTTGTGAGGAGTATCTTAAAGCAAAATAGCAGTAAAACTTTAGTGTCCAAATTGCAAGAATGTGTAGACGAAAATGCAAACGGAATCAAAGAATAAGGGAGGAACAGAAATGAGAGCATTGATCAGCGTATCAGATAAGACGGGAATCGTGGAATTTGCCCAGGAGCTGGAACGGCTTGGCGTAAAAATCATATCCACAGGCGGTACCGCAACAAGGCTCAGAGACAACGGAGTCGAGGTAATGGGGATTTCCCAGGTGACAGGGTTTCCCGAATGTCTGGATGGCAGAGTAAAAACACTTCATCCGGCTGTTCATGGGGGGATTCTGGCTATGAGGGAAAAACCAGAACATATGAAGCAATTAGAAGACCTGAACATAGAGACCATTGACATCGTTGCCATCAATCTCTATCCCTTTAAAGAGACCATACTGAAACCCGGAGCTACACTAGAAGACGCCATTGAAAATATTGATATCGGAGGCCCCACCATGCTCCGCTCAGCGGCTAAAAATCATAAGGATGTGGTTGTGATCTGTGATCCCGGAGACTATGGGCAGGTGATCCGGGAGTTGGAAGAAACGAAAACAGTATCCTATGACACAAAATACAGACTGGCACTGAAGGTGTTTCAGCACACTGCCGCTTATGATGCTATGATTTCTGATTACCTCAGAAAGCAGATTGACGGGGAGCTTCCTGACAATCTCACCCTAACCTTTGAGAAGGCGCAGGAACTCAGATACGGTGAAAATCCGCATCAGAAAGCATACTACTATAAGGAAATCAAACCGTGGGAGGGTGCCTTGGTCAATGCGGTTCAGCTTCATGGAAAAGAGCTTTCCTTTAATAATATCAACGATACCAATGGTGCATTGGAAACCTTAAAAGAGTTTCAGGAGCCTGCCGTTGTTGCGGTAAAGCATGCCAATCCCTGCGGAGTCGGTGTTGGATACGATGCCTTTGATGCGTATGTGAAAGCGTACAAAGCGGACCCCATTTCGATCTATGGCGGAATCATTGCTGTTAACAGGCCTGTTGATGAGATGACAGCTGCGGAAATCAATAAAATCTTCGTGGAAATCGTCATCGCTCCCGACTTTACAAAGGAAGCACTGGATATCCTGACGCAGAAAAAGAATATCAGGCTGCTGAAGCTGGAAAATATTCTTGCAAAGGCACCGAAGGATACCATGGATATCAAGAAGGTCAGCGGCGGACTTTTGATTCAGGAGGCAGACCATAACCTTTATGATGAAGCGGAGATCAGGATCGTTACCGACCGGATTCCCACCGAGCGGGAGATGGAGGATATGAAGTTTGCCATGAAAGTGGCAAAGCATATTAAATCAAACGGAATCGTACTGGCAAAAGACGGAAAGACCATCGGCATCGGGCCGGGGCAAACCAACCGGGTCTGGGCCATTGAAAACGCCATCAGACAGGCGACGGAAAGCACAGAAGGAGCAATTCTGGCTTCCGATGCATTCTTCCCCTTTGATGATAACGTTGTGGCTGCAGCAAAAGCGGGTATTAGCGCTGTCATTCAGCCTGGCGGTTCGGTCCATGACGAGGATTGCATCAGAAAAGCAAATGAACTTGGCATTGCAATGGTCTTTACAGGCGTAAGACATTTCAAACATTAATTGCATCATACCGCATCGATTACAGAGTCTAATCTGCATCGGCTACAAGGTCAATTGTAAAATTTGCCTCTGCAAACCGTGGTTTACTTTGTAATCAGATGCTATATAGAAGATAATCGCAGTTTTGGTATGATCCTTCGGGTTTTGCCGGAGGATCATACGCCAAAGCTGCAGGGAAGTAGGAGTTCAAATGAAAGTTTTAATCGTAGGCGGCGGCGGACGTGAGCATGCCATCGCTTGGAAACTGTCACAGAGCAGCAGGGTAGACAGGCTTTATTGCGCTCCCGGAAATGCGGGGATTGCTGAAGTTGCAGAGTGCATCCCTGTCAGAGCAGAAGATATCGATGGTATTTGCTCCTTCGCAGAGGAGCATCAGATTGATTTGACGGTCATAGGGCCGGAAGTGCCGCTTTCTCTGGGGATTGTGGATGCGCTGTCGGAAAGAGGGCTGGCAGCTTTTGGGCCGAATCGGAAGTGCGCTCAGCTGGAGGGCAGCAAAGCATTTACAAAGGCATTTCTCGCCAGGCACAGCATTCCCACGGCAGGGTATCGGGAGTTCTCTGATTTAGAGGAACTCAAGAAGGCGGTGGGGATTTTTGGCTATCCCATGGTCATCAAGGCAGACGGTCTGGCTGCAGGCAAGGGTGTTGTCATTGCAGAGGACAGGGAAACCGCTTTGACTGCAATTGAGCAGATTATGGGAGACAAGGTCTTCGGTTCAGCCGGAGACAAGGTTGTTGTTGAGGAGTATCTGGCGGGAATTGAAGCCTCTGTACTGTGTTTTGTGGACAGCAAAACCATTGTGCCAATGGAATCCGCCCAGGATTATAAGCGGATTTTTGATGGGGATCAAGGACCGAATACAGGCGGAATGGGTACCTATTCTCCCAGCCTGATCTTCGATGAAAAACTGGAAATACAGATCCGGGAAAGGATCTTGGAGCCCACATTAAAAGGGTTTCAGGAGGACGGACTTGATTTCAAGGGTGTCCTCTTTATCGGGCTCATGATTACTGAGGAAGGGCCTAAGGTCATCGAGTTTAACAATCGCTTCGGAGATCCGGAAACCCAGTCGGTTCTCCCCAGGATGAAGTCAGATTTATTGGATATTATGGTCGCGGTGACAGAAGATCGTTTGTCGGAGCAGACCATTCTCTGGAGCGATCAGAAGGCGGTTTGCGTCGTCATGGCATCGGGCGGATATCCGGGAGACTATGAAAGAGCGAAAGAAATCAAAGGATTGGATTCGATTGATAAGGATGTGCTGGTGTTTCACAGCGGGACAAAGCGAAGAAGTGAGATGCGCCCCGACGCGGAAAGCTTGAACAAGAATTCGGATGCAGAAGGCACCAGTGCGGATGCACCTTCTGTGATTTTAACAGACGGTGGGAGAGTTTTGGGTGTCACTGCATTAGGCAGCAGCCATGAAGAGGCCCGGCAGAAGGCTTATTGCAATGTGGAACGGATCTTCTTTGAAGGTGCCCAGTACAGGAATGATATCGGCAGATTGAACAAGCGATAAGAAATCCGTGGTTCATCATCAGCGTAGGCTGGAGATCAAATCCAAATCTAAAAAATAAGACCGGTGCCAAAGTTTATGAAAACAGATGGCGCCGGTTTTCTTGTTTCACCAGAGCTTTTTCAGGGATCGTTCCTATGCAAAAAGATTCGGCCGATCCTGATCTGCATCAGCCTTGTAAAATATCTTGGCTGCATCCGGTGAGACCGTCTTAAACGCGTAGGATAATTCAACGTTCTTCAGCAGAAATGGCTCAAAATAATGAGGAAGGATCATTCCTCCCAGCTTCTTCTGAAAGCCTGCGTTCAAAAGAAGCGATTCGTTTCTGCCTGCCGTCACAAAGTCCAGATACTCAGCATTTTTATTATGCACAAGATCTTTTAAGGGGCGGTAGGTGCCGAGAATTCCTTCTTCCGGACCGATATAATCAACGATGCGAATGCAGCTTGCTTTTCCGCTGCGGCAGATTCTTGTGACCAGGATACACCGGATGGAATTTTCGGAAAATACGCCGTAAATGTCATATTGATAAACCGGGTGCCTGAAAAATCGGTTGAGATAGTATTGGATGCTTTTATACCTTGGAAGCGTCAGATTTTCGGCAGCCGTTGCGAAGTGCTCCTCATCCAGTTCTTCCAAACGGCAGTCACCGTCCAAGAAAACGGGCGTCGTTTCTGTCAATGACCAGTCTCCCGCCACTTCTTCTGTCAAAGGCCAAGGCTTATTAATCATATCGGCTGAACGCTGCGTCTTAATTGATGGGCCTGAAGAGGACGATTCTTCTCTCTGAATCATCTGACAGCTTGATAGATGATCATTCAAAATGAAAAAATGATCCATCAGGCAAGTCTGAAACCCCCAGCTCTTATAGATGTTCAGAGCGATATCACTGATGCCAAGAATGGAGATGGTTTCAATTGGAATGGCTTCCTTCAGGTAATAGTACAACGAAATACCCAGGCCCTTAACGTGCACATCATCCCGGACTTTCCAAATGCAAGGCCATAGTTGCGTTTTTTCGATGTGGGGATCAAATTGAGACGTAAACACAAAACCCAGAATGGAATGGATCTCACCGCTTTTTCGATGCTTGGAGATCATAAAGTTGTAACAGTCATTCTCTTTGTCGTAATGCTGCCAGTCGAGAAGCTCTTTGGAATGAGCAAAGATATGGCCCTTCTTCCAGTGGTCGTCTATAAAGCGCTGAAGATCCGGCGCTTCGTTCGTCCTGCAGAATCTGATCTCATACGCATCACCCAAAGAATGAATATATTCTTTGCTGTTCAATTCCTTCAGGATATCTTCCATCATGTCAGCCTCCCCTCTGTTTCGGA
>JARBUO010000248.1 GCA_029239605.1 Bacillota bacterium
CCCTGATCTGACAGGATATCTTAAAGTCCCTTCCCTTTGGAGCGGCAAGGAATTTGATGGGAAGAAGCTTCCTGTCTTCGGCTACGCTACATATCGGCTGGTTTTAAAAAATATACCCCACCATGGCGTGCTCGGGTTAAAAAAAGTTAATGTTCGATTTTCCAGCAAGGTTTATGTCAATGGTGCTGAATTGCTTTCAGACGGGGTTCCGTCAGAAGAAGCGTCCAGCTATAAGTCTGGTAATAATCCAGAACTCGGCTTCTATCACTGCAGCGGCGATGAAGTTGAAATTATCGTACAGGCTGCAAATTACGAGTATATCAATTCGGGCATTCCCACCTCTTTTCAGCTGGGGGAACAATCTGCCATGCTTGATCAGGAGCAGAAAAGCCAACTGCTTGGCTTTAGCGTATTTATTACTCTGCTCACCATTTCCCTGCTCTATTTCATATTTTTTATCACTGCTAAAATTTGCAAAAGAAGGGCTTCCTCGCTCCTGGCATTTTCTGTTTTCTGTCTTATTTTCGCCATCGGCAACGGTCTCACCGACCAGCGGCCTTTGGTGATGTTTCTGCCGGAGATTCCCTTTGAGCTCATTTTCAAAATGAAAGATTTCTTCCTGTCAGCCAGTCTGATTTCCGTAACTGCGATCCTTTATTATACCAAGAAAGGAATCGTATCTCCGGCCATTGTCAGGGGTGTTTCTGTTATTTACAGCTGCTATCTGCTTGCGGTCCTCCTGCTGCCGATCTACCTGTATTACAAACTGCATCCGTTTATCATGGTTTTAAATACCATAATACTAACTGCCCTATTTATAAGAACAATGATCTTATTTATTCGAAGCAAGAGCGCTGATTCTCTTGATTATTTACTTCTCTTTAATGCAATCCTGGCAATTAATCTCTATTCGGTTGATTGTATTCTCTTTGCGGTGTCCCTTGTTGAGGACCCGACCCTGAGTCAAATTTATATTATCATTTTCGCTGTTATGATGATCTTCCTGCTGTCGATGCACTATTATGAAGCACTGTCAAACCTGAAAGTCTCCATGAATCGCACCAGAGATGCTGAAATTGCTTTTTTGCGTTCTCAAATCAAGCCCCATTTCCTCTTTAATGCTCTGAATTCCATCGCCGCGTTATGCAGAGAGTCTCCAGAAAAGGCGGAAGATGTTATTATACAGCTCTCTCAATATTTGCGGGGAAGTTTCGATTTTAAAACACTTGATTCTTTGACTACTGTAAAAAAAGAAACAGAACTGCTGGAGGCATACCTGAATATCGAAAAAGTTCGCTTCGGGAATCGCCTGTGCGTACAATATCATATTGATGAGAGCATCAATATCTCGATTCCGCCGCTGATTCTCCAGCCTTTGGTGGAAAATGCCGTAAGGCACGGCCTGATGGCCTGTGTAAGCGGAGGAACTGTCATCATTTCCATCCACAACCAAAGGCTGAAACTGATCTACGGAATCGAACTGGTAATATGGAGTGAAAAAGGGAAAGGAACGAAAATATCGTTTCAGCTGCCCTGTAATGAAAAGAGAAATATCGGAGGCAATGTAAAATGAAAATCATTCTTGTAGATGATGAAGAGCTTTCCCTGAAACGGCTGGGTGACATGCTAAAAGGTTTATCAGATGTTGAAATCTGCGGGCTTTTCTATACTGCTGCCGATGCACTGAACTACATTAAACATACAAAGGTGGACGCAGTATTTCTTGATATCTGCATTCCGGAAACAGATGGGCTCACCCTTGCGAACAAAATTCAGGAAGTGGACAGCGCCATTAATGTGGTATTCGTAACCGGCTATGATGAGTACGCTGTTACTGCATTTGAACTGGAGGCTGTGGATTATCTTATGAAGCCCATCAGCAGGGACCGCCTTGAAAAGACCATACGGCGGCTCCAGCGTGCCTGTGACGATCGCCAGAGCGCAAAGTATCTAAAGGTTTCATGCCTGGGCGGTTTCCAGGTTTCACCGAGCAGCCCTGTTTCCAGTACCATCAGCTGGCGATCTCCAAAAACAGAAGAACTTTTTGCTTTACTGATCTTCAAGAGAAAGGTCAGCCGAGATGAAATCATTAATACTCTGTGGGATGGGTTGGATCCGGACAAAGCGCTAAAAAATATTAATACAACCGTGTATTATATCCGAAAGGCCCTCAGCCAGTACGGACTGGAACAATGTATTACAACAACGCATAAGGAAATCCGCATCAATGCAAATTTGATTTCCTGTGATCTTTACGAATTTGAGCGGCTGCAAAGCAGCAGGGCAAGCAACGAAGGCCTGGTCTGTACTGCAGACCTCTTGCTGGACCTTTACCGAGGCGAGCTATTTCAAGGCAAATCATATGAATGGTCCTTTCAAAAGTCAAGAGGCCTCGAAAGCAGTTTAGTAACTGCTCTTCTTCGTGCAGCAGATTACTGCAGAAACACTCTGAATTATGAAACTGCGGAACGACTTTATAAAAAAATTCTTGAACTTGATCCGCTCAATGAAGATGCCTGCGGCAGTATGATTAAACTGTGCTTATTGACTGGTAGAAAAAAAGAAGCACAACGCTTATACCACAGGCTTGAGAATCTGTTATTTAACGAGCTTGGGGAAAAACCTCAGGATAAGCTGCGAAAGCTTATGGAATAAGGGCATTGCTTATACCAAATAAAATATTTTTTACGATTTACGACTGCAGACTCTGGTCACACCACCGGAGTCTGTTTATTTTTTGTTTATCGGAAACATGTAGAATAGAGTCGAAATTTGTCGCCACAGTTAACGAAGAAAGGAAAGAATGAATGCGAAATCCAAAATTATTGCGAAATCATCCAAAAATCAAAAAACTTATATGCATCTTATTAACACTTGCATTGCTCCTTCCACTGGGAGTCAGCGCACCGGTATATGCGGGAGCTGGAACTTCCTGGAGTCAAGTGGGAATTGATATCAATGACCCTGTAACTGATCCGGCTACCGCTCCTACCGAACTGTCAATCTCAAACGGCATTCCTTACGTTGCCTATCTTGAACCAGCAGCCCCTGGAGGCAGCGCAGAAGCAA
>JARBUO010000025.1 GCA_029239605.1 Bacillota bacterium
GCTCTGGCAATAGAAAGCCGCTGACGCTCGCCGCCGGACAATGTGCTCCCATTTTCTCCCAGCATAGTTCGGTACCCATCAGGCAGTTCATTGATAAAATCGTCGCAACATGCTGCCTTGGCAGCTGCAATCACTTCCTCTTCACTCGCATCCATATTTCCAATTCTGATGTTGTTGTATACCGTGTCATTAAAAAGGACCACATCCTGAAATACAAAGGACATGTAGCTCATCAAATGTTCCGGATCAAGAGTCTTAACGTCTACACCTCCAACCTTAACACTTCCTTTGTTTGCGTCCCAAAACCTTGCGATGAGCCTGGATACGGTACTTTTTCCGCAGCCCGAAGGGCCCACCAGTGCTGTGATGGCATCTGATGGAAACGATACTGTCAGATCCTTGATTACCGCATCCTCCTTATGATTCATTGTGTTATAACTGAAGGAGACTCCCTCAAAATCAATGTTCCACTGAGTGAGTTTTATTTCCGCGTCTCCTTCCATAATGGGAGCATCCATAAGCGTTCGCATCCGCTTCGTGGAAATGCGATGGTAAAACAACTCCGGCAGCAAAGTAAACTCAACCATGATCGGTCCGTAGATCCGAACGACAATGACCAGAAACATAAGCAGCGGAATGAGTTCGATGCTGCCCCTTGTCAAAAGGTTTGCACCCACGAATACGGTAAGTCCGATGCCTGCCTGAAGCAGCATCTGTGCCCCTGTGACAAAAATTCCTGTCCCGACTTCCATTTTCATGGACAACTTGTTCATCAGGAGCAGTGCCTGATCGAGCTTTTCAAACTTGGAACCGTCCAGGCCGCATGCCTTAATTACCTTAATACCTTCCAGATATTCCTGCACCTGACCGGAAGCACTCAGCTTGGACTCCACCTGCTTTTCGCTGAGACGCCGCTGAATGTGCTTGCTTCCAAGAATCACGAGAAGTGCAACAGGAACGGAGCAGAACACCGCAATTGCCATTCTCCAGTCAAAGGCTGCCATCATGGCACAAATCAAAGTAATGGAGATGGCGTTGGAAATCAGCTGAGGGATGATATGGCTCAGAACGTGTTCCGTAGTCGAGCAATCCGCCATGATGTTGGTGGTCAGTTCCGTCAGATCCTTGGAGTTAAAAAAGCTCATTGGCAGCTTTCGTATCCGCTCTGCCACACTGACTCGCGTTTGTTCTGCTTCCATATAGGAGGTAACATAGGTTTTCTTATAATCATTTTTGCTGGCCAGAAATACCAGAATGGCCGCAACGATACCAAGACCAAGCAATGCCCACATCGTATTCCAGGATAAATCCTGACCCATCAGCGGTTTGATCAATTCTGCAAAGAGCTGAATGGTAACGATAAACGGGAGCATCAGTGAAAAGTTGGTCAGCGTGCAGGCGGCAATGGCCTTCTTCAGATCGGAATAGCCCTTATCGGTAAGCATCAGCGTTTCTTTTAAATTAAACATGGACCGCAGCCCCCTTTCGATTGATTTTCCAGGTCAGAGTTTGGGTATACCTCTGCCACATGTCGTAGTACTTTCCTTCTTTGGCAATGAGCTGATCATGGGTTCCTTCCTCAATAAGTCTCCCCTTATCCAGGACCACAATCTTATTGGCACTGCGGATGGTGGACAGTCTGTGGGCGATCATGATTACGGTTTTTCCATGCATTAGCTTTTCAAAGGCGCGCTGGATCAGATATTCATTCTCCGGATCAGAAAAGGCCGTTGCCTCATCCAGGACAATGATGGGCGCATCCTTTACGATGGCTCTTGCAATTGCTATCCGCTGCTGCTCTCCCCCGGAAAGATGAACGCCTTTCGTTCCGATCACCGTGTCGTAACCACTTGGCAGCTTCATAATAAATTCATGGCACTGGGCAGCTCTTGCGGCAGACATCACCTGCTCATCCGTGGCATTCTGATTGCCAATGCGGATATTTTCCATGATGCTCTGCTTAAAGAGAAACACATCCTGAAATACAAAGCTGACCTTTTCCATCAGGTACTCGCTTCTCATATCTCTGACATCGACCCCTCCGATCTGAATGCTGCCCTCTGTCACATCAAAAAAACGGGGGATCAGATGGGCGATGGTGCTCTTGCCGCCTCCAGAGGGTCCGACAATGGCTGTGATCTCATTTTCATTTGCGGTAAAAGAAACGCAGGACAGCGCCTCTGTTTCCTGCCCCTGATAAGCGAAGGATACCGTGTCAAATACAATCTCATGAGAGGAGACCGCTCCCTGAAATTCCGGCTGAGGAAGTACGGCTTCGTTTAAAATATCATCCATCCGCTCCACGCCCCCAACAATCTGTCTCGCACCGCTGGTGACGTACATGAGTTTCATCATCACCGTGGAAATAGAAGGAACAAAGATCAGATAAAAGATAAAGTTGACCGCGAACTCCGAATAATCAGTTGTTCTGCTGCCTACCCAGATTCCTACGGGAACCAAAAATAAATAAATGTTATTGATAATTGTTGTAAACGCTGACATGGTATTCTCCCAGCTCAAGGTAAAGGGAATGACCATTTTTGTATACTCATTGATTGCAGTGTGCATCCTCCGAAAGGAATAAACCGTCTGACGGAAAGCTTTCACTACAGTGATGCCCCGTATGTATTCCACCGACGCATTGTTCATATCCTCCAGGGAATTCATATACAGCTCCATCATTTTTTTCGAACCCTCTCTTCCATAGCCTTTGACCTGAATGATAAAGGCTATGACGATTCCAAAAGCTGCCGCAAGCCCAAAGCGCCAGTCGATGGAAAACAGAATGGCAAACATTGCTACAGGAGCTACCATAGAAGCAACGATATCCGGCAGCTGATGGGCAATGAAGCCCTCGATCTTTTCAATGTTTTCATCCATAATCTTGCGCAGCTTACCGCTTCCGATCAGAACATGGAAACCAAGCGGCACTCTGGCAAGATGCGATGCAAAGCTTACCTTGAGCTCATAAAGCGTTCCGAATGCCGCAAGATGGGAGCACATGAGTGCCAGAAAATACAGCAGAATGTTCAGCACGATCCCACCGAACGCCGCAAGTCCCAAGAGGTTAATCCGATGGATATCCAGAGTTCCAAAGTCGGGATACACATTCATAATTTCCCGAACCACATAATAGATGACCACATGGGGGATGAAGGAAGCAACACCCGCCAGTGAAGAAAGAATTACTGAGGAAATCACAAGGCCCTTCTTCATTGCTGCTAGTTCAAGCAGCCTTGGCATACCGGTTTTGCGCACTTCCGGCTTATCATTGTTTTGTTTCAAAAGATTCACCTTCTTCCTGAAAATAGATTGGTATTATGATGTACCTGAGCCGCTTTCAAGCAGAGAGCAGGTACCTTGCGTTTCAAGTCAGTTAGCACAAACTAACCATAACGCTTAAAAAAATGCGTTTCAACGCATGCTATACCTAATATTATAGCAGCGAGAAGAATTCTTTTCCGCTCCAATTAGGTGAAAATGAACCAATCAGACAATTTTTTATTTCTTTGGGAAAGTGAGAATGTCTTTCATCAGAATTTCTACATAACAAAAGAGAGCCCTTTTCAGCAAACTCCGGCGCACAGGAACCTGCTAATAGACTCTCTTTCTGATATTTAGAATGTGCTGTTTGTTTTCTATGCTGCTCTATCTCGTTCTTCTTTCGATGATTTACTGCCCATGAAGAAAATAGCTGCGGCAATACCTGCAATGGGCAAAATACAATGCCAGTGGCTTAATAAAAATTGCATGTTCTAATCCTCCCTTTCTTTA
Source organism: Bacillota bacterium (assembly GCA_029239605.1). Taxonomy (GTDB): domain Bacteria; phylum Bacillota; class Clostridia; order Peptostreptococcales; family Anaerovoracaceae; genus Anoxybacterium. The sequence goes on from JARBUO010000025.1 coordinate 3,775, forward strand.
AGATTGATCGATTGAATGAATCTTTTCTCATTGAATCAGGCAATCAAAATGAGTTCATTTACCTGGCCGCTTTAATGACAACTGGCACCTCCAGCTCCTGCAGCTTCCCCGGTATTAAAAAGTTCAGGCGGCCAGATCAGTGTCTCGTAGTCTCGGACTTCCTCTTTGATCGACTCCGCATCTATGGCTGAAAGATCATCAACCACTTTGATATACCCATAGCGAATATGATCGCCGCTGGAAAAATCAAAGCTTTCCAGTGGTACGAAGTTTAGTGTATTTTTTCCCTGTGCCAACGTCAGCTTCGTGGAATATGCCGGAATCATCAGGTCGGCATTGATACCGGGAGCAGAGCCGTTGTCGATCACCCACTGGACGCTGGTTCCTGCCTGAACCACAATAATTGCAGGGGAAAATCCTTGGTCTCCCAATTCAACAGAGACGGTCTGATACCCACCCTTCAATTCAGCCACAGCCAAATCGTCAGCAGGAATCTCCGCATTAGCGGGAATGGGTTCCAGCGTCTTACCGTAGTCAAAGAATCCTTGATCGGAAGGTGCTGCTCCATTGGTATCGCCAGCTGCTCCAGCATTACCGCTGCCTGAAGACGAGGACCCATCACTGCCGTTTGCAGATCCGTTTTCCACCACGGTGATGGTACTGCGGATCATGCCCATCCAACAGCTATAAGAAAAGATTCCGGTTTTATCCGGCGTAAATTCTATGATGTTTTCCCCCGGCTGAAACTGATATTCAATGTCATATTCAGGGATAACCATTCTATTGTTACACCCATTAATGCTGCCTTCCGGCGCCTCAACGGTCCATCTGACTGGGATTCCCGATTGTACGGTAATGGCAGGATAACCTCCAGACGACAAAGTGGACCGCACTTGCTGAACACCGTTTTCCACCACAACGTCCGAGCCGGCTCCAATACCGGAGGATGAATTTGCAAAGGCAAAACCAGAAAGGCTCAAGCCATTTGAAAACATTGATAATCCAAGAACCACAACCAATACCGCTCCGACAGTCATGACTTTGCGGGTGAATTTTTTGCTTAAAACGGAACTTAACGCACCAAGCCCAAACATCAGGGGTACTGTACCCAAGCTAAAGAAAAGCATGGATAAAGCGCCTTGTGTCATGCTGCCTGTAGAAAGAGCATACAGCTGCATGGCCTGCAGCGGTCCGCAAGGCATAAGTCCGTTGAGCAGACCCACGTACAGAGGACTCTTGCTTCTCCCCTTTTCTTCGTAGATTTTTCCGGCAAAGATACGAGGCATATGGGGAGTCAATTTTCGTAGAGACGGAAACACCCCCAACATGTTAATTCCCATGATTACCATAAACACTCCGGCGACAAGCTGAACAACGCCCTTAAATGCACCGGAAAAGCTGATGACCGCGCCAAGGGTGCCCACAAGACCACCGATTACTGTGTAGGAAACGACCCGGCCCAGATTATATTGAAAACTTGGACGCAGGGAGCGCAATGCCCCTGCATCTGACCGTTCTGTTTGAGGAATGCACTGAGAGAGGTTGATTCCTCCGCACATTGCAATGCAATGAACAGATGTCAGTAACCCGATAAGGAAGAGCATCCCGTATCCCATTCCTTCTTCGGCCAAAGGAAAGGAGTTAAAAAAATTCGTCAGACCAAATTGCTGCAGCAACATAAATAAGGACAAGATCAAGATCAATAAGCCAATCATCCGTGTCTTGTTCTCCGCAGGTAGCTTCTGACGCGCCTTATTCTCCGCAGGTATTTTCTGATCCGTAAGTACCTCATAATCCAGTCGTTCTATGGCTTCTGACAGCTCTTTGAGCGTAACAACTTCAGGATTAAAAGCAATATCCGCAGTCCCCCTGGTATAGTCCACCGAAGCACTTTCAACGCCCAGTGTATTCTTAAGTTTTCGTTCAATCTTATTCTGACAGCTAATGCACGTCATTCCGCCAATTCTTATCTTCTTTCGTTTCATCTCATATCCCATAAGGTAAACAACCACCTCTTTTCATTTCATAAATGAATTATATAAAATAGATTTGTAGAAATTATGTAGATGTAAAAAAAAGAAAAGATCTCAGCAATTGATGCTGACGATCTTTTTCAAACAGGCTCAGATTGTATCAATGGACATTATTTCGATGCTTTGACAGCCTTTCTATGATGAAAGGTGAGGCTAACCCCAGCTGTCAAAACATGAATCCCTTGCATAACAAAGATTATTCCGGTTAACATGACCGGAGAGAAGCCGAACAATACGGTATTGAAAAACGAATACATGCCTGTGATTGTTCCAAGGGCCCCCAGTGCCACAAGCCAGCTCCATTGCCTCAAATCGTATTTCATTCTGGATATTCCGTCTGCCACACGCAGAACGCCGGAGAACATTACCCACAGTCCGAAAAACACCGGGATTGCAGCTTCAGCAACGATTTGATTGGCCAGAACCAAAATTCCAAGCAGTATGGAGGTTATTCCTTCCGCAAGCAACAGATAGGGAACCTCTCTCTTGCTGCCAATTCCTATGTATGCCGTAACTCCGCTGATTCCTGAAAGCAGCATTGCACAGCCAAGGATAAAAGCGATCGATACAAAGGTTGCCCCCGGTGCGGCGAAACAGAATATCCCTGTTATGACAAGAATCACACCGGCTGCAATTTTAAAAACTCTCATGATAGACCTCCTTGGTGCGGTTTTTTTATCATTTGCAGAACAAATTTTGTGTAAACATACGGGAGCAGCCCGCATATATTAAGCGGCAGTGCCGAAAACCCCTGGTCCATTATATTATTTTAAGGCTTAAGCGTCAACCGTAATCAATTCTCCGTCTCCTCGTGAAGCTCGATTCCGATGTCATTTTTCAAGATTCCTCCGAAGGTAATTGCACTTCCTCCGTATTTTTTTCTGATGGCATCCAGGGTTCGCTCGATGGTTTCGGACTTTTCCCGATCTTTTTGCTCTGCGGCGAAAAGGCTGAGCTGCTCTGCCTCTCCTTCATCAACCAATCCGATCCCCGTAACCGTCAGCATTCTGATGGGATCCTTCATCCTCCAGTATTTACAGATCAGTTCGATGGAGGCCTCCCCAATCTCATCTGCAAGATTGGTTGCCGAATCAAGCTGCTTCTGCCTGGAAATGGTTTTAAACATTGGATCCTTAATATCCACCTTTACGCCCTGGCACTTCAGTTCATAGCTCCTCAGCCGTCCCGCAACGGTATCGGCCAAGGCAAGAATTGCGGTTTTAATATCATCCAGTCCCACCAAATCCCTTCGGAACGTCATTCCGTTTCCTACCGATTTGATCTTCTGACGCTCGCAGGAAAGACATACAGGATTGTCATCAATGCCGTTGGCATAATCATGAATCACTGCTCCCTGTTTTCCCAGCATGCTGCAGATCAGACTTCTGTTATATAAGGCAAGGTCTCCGATGGTTTTAATCCCTGCCTTCTCAAGCTTTTCCGCAGTGACGCCTCCCACAAAGAAAAGCTCACGAACAGGAAGAGGCCAAAGAATCTCCTTAAAATTATTTCTGGTGATCACCGTGGTTGCATCGGGCTTTTTATATTCACTGCCCATTTTGGCAAGAACCTTGTTAAAGGAAACACCAACAGAAAGGGTCAGACCCAGTTCCTTCTTTACTGTTTCCCGAATGGTATCTCCGATTTCTTTGCCTGATCCAAAAAGCTTCAGACTACCGGAAACATCCAGCCAGGATTCATCAATGCTGAAAGGCTCCACTCTGTCTGTGAATCTGGCATAGATTGCATTGATTTTCTTAGAATAATTACGATATTGATCATGATGGGGCGGTACAAGAATTAAGCCTGGACATTTCTTTCTTGCCTGCCAAGCCGTCTCGGCAGTTACGACGCCGCAAGCCTTGGCTTCTTCATTTTTAGCAAGGATAATGCCATGCCGATTATCCGGATTGCCGCAGACTGCCACAGGCTTTCCTTTCAGCTCCGGAAGCGCCAGAAGTTCCACTGACGCATAGAATCCGTTCATATCACAATGCAGTATGGTTCTGTCCATTTAAGCAACCTCCAACTTATATTTTACACTAGCAAACAGACCTGCGCTAGTGTATAATAAAAGGCGTAGGATGCGGCCTGATTTGGCCTTCCGAGCAGGCTGCAATGTTTGCTGTAAGTATTTATAGGGGATGGAGATAAAATGAAAAATGTAATGGTCTGCGTTACACAGCAGAAGACCTGTGATCGCTTGATCCAGTATGGACATGACTTTCTCGGTGATCAGAAAGGCGAACTTTTTATTATACATGTAGCCCATTATCAGATCAAATTTTTAGGGAACTCCAAAGAAGGGGAAGCGCTGGAGTATCTCTACGAGAAAGCATTGGAATACGGGGCCAATCTTACGGTGGTCCGTTCCAATGATGTTTTGGAAACCCTTGATGATCTGATCAAAAAGAATAATATCACCCACGTGATTTTAGGAGAATCGGGCGAGGCTCAAACAAGGTCGAACATGGTTGAGAAACTGAGAGAACGGGTTTCCGGTAAGGCCGAACTCCTGGTGATTCCTTCCTGAGTCACCCACATACGCATTCACGTATGTGCAGCTGCTCGCTGCATATAAATGAGTATCGGACAAGAAAATGAATATCAGACAAGAAAAGCTTTCACCGAGGGTTCCCGATGAAAGCTTTTTTATAGAGGAACGATTTCATTGTTTGCTGCTTATCGCCCTACTTGTTTTTCTTTCTCCATATTTTCAATTCTTTCGCTTCTGCGATGAGCTCGTCTCTGAAATCTGGATGGGCAATGGAAATCAGAGCTTCTGCACGCTGCCATGATGACATCCCCTTGAGGTTGACCTTTCCATATTCCGTTACAACGTATTGCACACCTGCCCTGGTATCGGTTATGACAGAGCCAAGTGTCATCATTCCCTTGATTCTGGAATGAAGCATACCCTCTTTATCCGTATAGGTGGATGGAAGACAGATAAAGCTCTTTCCACCCTTTGAATTGTAGGCGCCTTCAACAAAATCAAGCTGTCCGCCCGATCCGCTGATGATCTTTGGACCTGCTGTTTCCGAGCATACCTGACCTGACAAATCGATTTCTACCGCACTGTTAATGGAAATCAAACCGTCGATCTGCGCAGCGATAAAGGGATGGTTTGTATAATCCACAGGGTACGCTGCAATGGACGGATTATCGTGCATGAAATCGTAGAGTTTCTGTGATCCGGCAGCAAAAGAATAAGCCATCCTTCCTTTGTCAATATTCTTCTTCAGTCCGGTGACTCTCCCTGCCTCCACCATATCAACAAAGCCGTCTACCAGCATTTCAGTATGAATCCCCAGATCCTTCAGATCTGAATCCGCAATCATTTTTCCCAGCGCATTGGGCATACCGCCGATCCCAAGCTGAATGCAGGCGCCATCCATCAACTCTGACAGTACGTGGTCTGCAATCTTTTTGTCAATTTCCGACGGTGCTGCGGAAGGGAGAATGGGCAGCCCGCGACGGCCCCCTTCTACGATATAATCCACTTGAGATAGATGTACCGTGTGCTCATATCCACCGTGAACCTTGGGCATATCCTCATTGACCTCAACAATGACTGTTCTCGCCATATCAATGGCTGCTGCATAATGCGAGATGGATACACCAAAATTAAAATAGCCGTAATTGTCCATTGGCGCTACTTGTATGGCAACTACGTCCGTGCGGCAATTTTCTCGTATGTATCTTGGCACTTCGGAGTACTTAATGGGAATGTAGTAGGCCAGGCCTCTGGCAGCAAGCTTTCTTTCGTAGCCGCTGAGGTGCATGCTGTTCCAGGTGAAGTGGTCTCCCTCCGGGTCGTTTTCAATGAATGGCAGCGGCTTTAGAATAACGCCGCCCCGGAAATTTACATCGCGAAGCTCTTCCCGCCTTTTATCAATTGCCTCAGCCAGCAGGCCTGCATAACTGGCTCCCCATCCAAATTCAACCCAGTCTCCGTCTTTGATTGATTTGACCGCCTCGTCGGCCGAAACACATTTACTTCTGTATTCATCCATTATCATAGTGATATCTCCTCTGAATAATATAATCTTAATCATTTTATCTACTATAGAATGGCCGATCAAGAAAAATTTGTTGAGAATGATAAAAAATTATCTATTTCTGTTCTTTCCGGAGCAGCTTTCTGCAGAAGGAGATTCAAAAAGTGTTTGAAGATACTGAGAAAGCATTACAAAATGAAAAAAGGCGCTGCCAATCGGCATGCACCTTTTTTGTTTTATCGTTAAAACTAAATCAAAGATCTCTTGATGGAAGGCGTTAAATCGTGCTTCCTACGATATGGAGTCTCATCATATTTGTCATACCGGCAACGCCAACAGGAACGCCTGCGGTGATTACCACCAGATCTCCTTCTTCGATAAAGCCTTTCTCAAGTGAGGCATCAATGGCTTCAATGAACTCATCTTTCACGGTTTTCACCGGTGATGCAACCAGGGGAATTACCCCCCAAACGAGAGACAGATGTCTGGCCACCTGATCGGTGGAGGTAAAAGCAATAATCGGTGCTTTCGGTCTGAACTTAGAAACAACCTGTGCAGTGGAACCCACCGCAGTCGGCGTTAAAATGGCCGTGGCCTTCAGTCCGTTTGCGCTTGATACACTGGAATAACCGATGGCATCCGTGAGGCAGTCGTCCTTTGCCCGATATCGTTCTCTGAGAATATTATCATAATTCAGAGTAGCTTCTGCTGCAGAAGCGATATCCACCATGGATTTCACTGCTTCTACCGGATATTTTCCCGATGCAGTTTCTCCTGACAGCATGATAACATCAGTGCCGTCAAATACTGCGTTGGCCACGTCAGCAACTTCGGCACGCGTTGGCCTTGGGTTCCTGATCATAGAATCCATCATCTGTGTTGCAGTGATAACCGGCTTGCCTAAAAGATTGCAGAGTTTGATAATTTTCTTCTGGATGATTGGCACCTGCTCAGCAGGAATTTCAACGCCCAGATCCCCCCTGGCAACCATGACGGCATCGGATGCAGCAATAATATCATGGATGTTGTCAACACCCTCTTTATTCTCAATCTTTGAAATGATTTTGATATGTTCCCCGCCGTGTTCCTTCAGAAATGCTCTCATTTCTTCCACATCGGCACCCTTTCGCACAAAGGAGGCAGCAATGAAATCTACCTGCTGCTCGATACCAAATACGATATCCTGCTTGTCTTTTTCCGTTATTGCAGGGAGCTTTACGGTAACGCCAGGAACGTTGATACTCTTGTTGTTTTTAATTTCTCCGCTGTTATCAACGGTGCAGATGATATTTTTTTCCTTTAATTCATCCACCGTCAATCCAATGAGGCCGTCATCCAGAAGAATCCGGTCTCCGGGCTTCACATCGTCAATCAGTCCTTTATAGGATACGGAGCAGATTTCCTTTGTCCCAGCTACGTCATCCATTGAGAGAATGAACTGTTGTCCTTCACTGAGATAAACTTCCTTTTCGGTGAATTGCCCCGTTCTGATTTCAGGGCCTTTGGTATCCAGAATGATGGAAATGGGAAGGCCAAGCTCCTCACGAAGCTCTTTTACCAGATCCATTTTTCCCTTTTGTTCCGCATGATCGCCATGAGAAAAATTCATACGGGCGGCATTCATACCGGACACCATCATATTTTTTAATGTTTCACGATCCTGACAAGCTGGACCGATGGTACAGATTATTTTCGTTTTCTTCATGTTTCGTTTCTCCAAATCTTGAAAACACTGATGGAACGGAAGGTGCGCTGTGATTCTGTGAATCAGAAGATGCGCTTGGAATCCATCATTGTTTTCTCTATATCGACATAATTTCAGCCAGCTCCATCAGTGATTTGTCATGGCAGCCCTTCATATTCAGAGCTTCTTCAAGATCATAATAGATGATCTCGTCTCCCTTGACCCCCACCGCTTTGCTGGTCATCCCTTCCTCCAGCAGCAGTTCTACTGCTTTATATCCCATTCTTGTTGCCAGCATTCTATCCCGGGCGGTAGGCGATCCGCCTCTCTGGATATATCCCAGAACAACTACCTTGGTTTCCATGCCGGTTCTCTCCTCAATGGTTTTCGCCAATTCCTGTGTGCTCATTTCAACACCTTCGGCTCTGAGGATCACACTGTGCATCTTTCCTCTGTTTTTCCCCTGAATCAGGGTACGGCAGATTTTGTTCATATCAACCGGTTCTTCCGGAATCAGAATGCTTTCAGCACCTCCGGTCACACCCGCATAAAGCGCGATGTCACCGCAGTGCCTGCCCATTACTTCTATTACGGTACTCCTCTCATGGGAGGAAGAAGTATCTCTGATATTTCCGAGGGCAGACAATACCGTATTCACAGAAGTATCAAATCCGATGGTAAAATCGGTGTAAGCAAGATCATTGTCAATGGTTCCCGGAAGTCCTATCACAGTAATCCCTGCCTTTGTGAGCTCAAGGCCGCCGCGGAAAGAACCGTCGCCTCCGATTACCACTACGCCTTCAATCTCAAAGTTTTGCAGCATATCAAGCGCTCGGCGGAAACCCTCCGGCGTCATAAATCGCTTGCTCCTGGCTGTTTTAAGCCAGGTTCCGCCTCGTTGAAGAATATCTGATACAGAGCTTACGGTCAGCTCTTTAATTTCGCCGTTGATCAGTCCTTCATAACCGCGCTCGATCCCGTAAACCTCGAGTTTATGATAAAGAGCTCCTCTTACGACCGCACGAATGGCGGCATTCATTCCCGGAGCGTCTCCTCCGCTTGTCAGTACTGCAATTCTCTTCACGACAACTACCTCCTATCGAGTGATAAATTATTACTCATTATAATTTCCTCCGGCGGCGCCCGCGGGCATTCTGCAAATAGAATCCTTTCCGCTTATTGTATGTTTTTCATACCTACCAGATCCGCCAGCTTTCTTTTGAACACCTCATCGGGTTTGACCCACAAATCCGATTTGGTCTTATACTTCTTACCGGTAGCTTCTGAAGCGATTACCACCGGCGTATCACCTTTGTGCTCCATGATAATCTCTCTGATTCTCGCCAGAGCGGCTGATTCTTCAAGACTGCGAGGAATGGAAATCCTTACTGTCTGGGACACGGTACCTCCGCTAAAATCCTGAATTGCGAAAATTTTATCTGCAAGAAGCTTTGGCTCTTCATCTTCTTTAAAATTTACAGTACCTCGGACAACAATCACGCTGTCATTCTTGAGAAGATGCAGCGATGCCTCATATACGTTGGGAAAGACGACGACCTCGGTAGTTCCGAAGAGGTCTTCCATCTGAAGAAAGGCCATCATCTTATTCTTTTTCGTAATCAGGGTTTTTTTTGTGCTGATCATCCCTGCCATGGTTGCTGTCATGCCATCCTGTATGTCAGTATTGCCTTCTGCATGAAGCAAGTCCTCAGAGGTCACTGTTGCAATTTTTTCAATCTGCTCTGCATAGTCCGAAAGTGGATGGCCTGTCAAATATACACCCAGCATTTCCTTCTCCATGGCCATGAGAAGATCTTTTGAAAAATTAGCCACATCCGGCAGCCGCCCCGTTGTTCCTGAACTTTGCATACTGTCAGCATTGATCTGGAATAAGGAGAGCTGGCCTTCTATATTCTTTCTTGAGTTATTTTGGGCTGATTCAATTAAGCCTTCATAAACAGAAAGATGCTGCGCCCTGTTTTCATTCAGGCAATCCAGGGCACCGGCTTTGATCAGGCTTTCAAGCGCCTTTTTATTGATTTCGTGAATGTCGATATTGTCTATAAGCTGAAAAATGTCTCTGGGGAGTCCTTTTTCCTCTCTCATCCTGACAATGGCGTCAATAACACCCTCGCCGACATTCTTGACTCCTAGCAAACCAAACCTTATCTTGCCGTCCTTTACAGTAAACTTTTTACTGCTTTCATTGATATCCGGCGGCAGTACTTCAATCTTCATTTCTCCGCAATTTCGGATATATTTTGCTATCTGGGCCGAATCTCCGATGACGCTTGTCATAAGTGCAGCCATAAATTCGACGGGATAATAAGTTTTTAAATAAGCTGTCTGATATGCCAGTACTGCATATGCTGCCGCATGAGACTTATTAAAAGCATATTCCGCAAAGCTGATCATCTGATTGTAGATTTCCTTCGCAGCTTTCTCCGGAATACCGTTTCTCACGCAGCCTCTAATCTCCACATTGCCATTTTTGTCATCTTTACCATATACAAAGTATTCCTGTTCCTGGAGCATGATATCCATCTTTTTTTTGCTCATAGCTCTTCGGACCAGATCACTTCTTCCATATGTATACCCAGCCAGATCACGTACAATCTTCATAACCTGTTCTTGATAGACAAGACAGCCGTATGTAACCGACAGGATCGGCTCAAGACTTTTATCAATATATTCGATTTTGTCCGGATTCTTCTTGTTTTCGATGTAAGTTGGGATAAACGACATCGGTCCCGGACGGTAAAGGGCGTTTGCAGCTACGATATCCTCGAAGCAGTCTGGTTTCAAGTTTTTTAGAACCTGCGTAATTCCCGAACTTTCAAACTGAAACACACCCTGGGTATTGCCGTTGCTGAACAGATCATACACTTTTTTATCATCATAGGTCATTCTCGACAGATCGATGATAACGTCATGATTTTCCCGAATCAGCTCCAGGGCATCCCGGATCACTGTCAGATTTCTGAGGCCGAGGAAGTCCATCTTCAGCAGACCAAGTTCCTCGATGGTTCCCATGGTAAACTGCGTACTGATTCCTTTATCCGCAAGATATAATGGTACATATTCATGAATGCTCTTCTTGGAAATTACGACCCCTGCCGCATGGGTCGAAGCATGCCGCGGCATTCCTTCCAATGCTTTTGCTGTATCAAGAAGCTCTTTGACACGCCGATCCTCCTCATAGGATGTCCGCAGGTCAGGATTCATGTCCATTGCTTTGTCGATGGTCATCTTCAGGTCAAAGGGGATAGCCTTGGCAATGACATCCACCTCACCGTAGCTCATATTCATAGCCCGACCCACATCGCGTACCGCTGCCTTGGCTTTCATGGTACCGAAGGTAATAATCTGTGCCACCTTGTCAGCGCCATATTTTTCTATAACGTAGTTGATCACTTCACCACGGCGCTCATAACAAAAATCGATATCAATATCAGGCATGCTGACTCGCTCCGGGTTCAGGAACCGCTCAAAGATCAGCTCATATTTAATGGGGTCGATATCTGTAATTTTCAAGGCATATGCAACAATACTTCCCGCAGCGGAGCCTCTTCCCGGACCCACCATGATGCCGTGATTCTTAGCATAATTAATAAAATCCCATACGATAAGAAAATACTCTACGTAACCCATGGCTACAATTGTATCAAGTTCGTATTTCAAGCGCTCTTCCAGTTCCGGATTTCGTTCTCCGTACCGGTAGTTCATACCCTCCATGCAAAGTTCCCGAAGATAAACTTCATTGGATTTTCCATCCGGTGCACTGAATTCAGGAAGATGAATCTGCCCGAATTGAAATTCCAGGTTGCAGCGTTCCGCTATCTTTTCTGTGTTTTCGATAGCTTCTGGTAAATCGGCAAAGATATGCTCCATTTCCTGCTGCGATTTGAGGTAGAACTGATCATTGGGGAACCGCATCCTGTTTTCGTCATCTACGGTTTTGGCCGTTTGAATGCAAAGCAGGACATCGTGAGGAATCGCATCCTCTCGTTTGACATAATGCACATCATTGGTGGCTACGAAGGGGATGCCCGTTTCTTCCCTGAGGCGTTTCATATCCGGCAGGATCCGAAGCTGTTCTTCCAGACCCTGGTCCTGAAGCTCCAGATAGAAATTGTCCTCTCCGAAGATTTCGAGCAAAGCCAATGCTTCTTTTTTAGCTCCCTCATAATCACCGTTCATGAGTTTCCACTGCACCTCTCCCGCAAGGCAGGCGCTCAGTGCAATGATCCCTTCGCTGTAGGTTTTCAGAAGCTCATGGTCGATCCTCGGTTTATAATAAAAGCCCTCTGTATACCCTGCGGAAACAATCTTCATAAGGTTGCGGTATCCGGTTTCGTCCTTCGCCAGCAATACCAGATGACCCTGACGTTTATCCTTGTCGGCATCTTTATCCCTCATGCTTCTGGCTGCTGTGTAAACCTCGCATCCAATGATGGGCTTGATGCCATGCTTTTTTGCTTCCTTATAAAAATCTATCACACCGAACATCGCACCGTGATCCGTAATGGCCACTGCATTCATCCCGAGCTCTTTCGCTCCGGCAATCAGATCCTTGATCCTCGCTGCTCCGTCCAGGAGACTGTATTCCGTATGTACGTGAAGGTGAGTAAATGACATGGTATTTCCTTTTCTCTGCTCCCTTACCGGGAGTCAAAATATTTGACTTTTATCGTTTTAGCTGCTATTTTTCCATTCTTATTTTATCATAGTCAGCATTACTTGACAAGTTGCACCGCCACTTTAGCCATCACGCATACTTAGAAAGTATACCACAAAACCATGTTATATTTGTTAAGAATTTGTCATGTATACAGTATATTATGGGGTAGTTTAGGGATATTCTTGAGAACCTTATGATACGATTGCTTGCTCATGTTGGCAATCTTTGAATCACGAGCGCGTTGAAGGGTTTTCTGGATCACACGAGCGTTTTAATCATGCTGTGATGATCGAATCATAATGTGAAAATCTCAATTTTGATTCCAGATTCAAAGGCTATAAAAAAAACGCTTGCAGTATTTTTCTCTTTTCTATTGACAAGCATTCAGAATTAAGGTATTATTCTCAAAATAAAGCATATAATTCCTATATGTTTAGTATGTAAAAAGGAGGCGCCGATTATGAGCATAATAATTATAGGTGGTAACGAGAAAATGATCAGTAAGTATAAGGATGTATGCAAGATACATAACTGCAAAGCAAAGGTATTTGTAGACCCTGTAAGGAACCTGCGGAAAATGATTGGTTCTCCTGACCTAATTGTACTATTTACAGGAACCGTCTCCCACAAAATGGTGGAAATTGCTGTGCAGGAAGCAGAAAAATCCAATATTTCGGTTCTGCGAAGTCATAGCAGCAGCGGAAACGCACTGTCCAGCCTGTTGAAAGGCTACCTGAACTAGGGTTTCCCACTGGCAGCAACACTGTTATCTGAGGCTGTTACTGAAAGCTTGTTTTTCCTCTCCATTATTATAATACAGGTGTGATCTGATAGGTCACACCTGTGTGCTTTCTCTTCATTTATTAAGTCATTTTTCAATACTGTTTGCTTTTTTCCTCCGATGCGATATACTGTAATCAAAGGAGGATTGCTATGGAGATTTCATCAATTGCTGCAGCCAGTATTTATTTTCATCAGAGCCGGGTTCAGGAATCCGCCGGAATGGCAGTAGCCAAAAAAGTCCTTGACGTTCAAGAGTCCGCCGCGGTATCACTGATTAAAAGTATTCAGGAATCCGTTCCATCCTTTGGTCATAAGCTGGATGTAAAAGTATAGCAGGGAAAGACACCCTGCTTTTTTATTTGCTGTAATCATTTCGCTATAAGCAAAGGGACAATGAGTACATGCTCAAAGGCACTGGTCGATGGATTAATCAATATTTGCTCTTACATATTCTGTATTTTTTATATTTTAATTTGCTGAAAAATATGATATTATGATGAAAAATATCGAGAATGCCATTGTCTGAAACAAACGACCGACAATGGATGAATTCAAAGGAGTGGGTACGATGAAAAGAGATAAAATTCAGGGGTTTATCGCAGGTATCACAGTAATGATGTTGGTATTATCCATGTCGCTTACAGTCTATGCTGTTTCTGAAACGAAAAGCATTAAAGCCAGCTACAATAATATCAAGCTCTATGTGGATCAAAGAATCATAACGCCAAAGGATGCAAATGGCACAATTGTTGAACCTTTTATTTACAACGGAACTGCTTACTTGCCGGTTCGGGCAGCAGCGGAAGCGTTGGGGCAGGAGGTCTCATGGGACGGCGCAACCAAATCTATTTATATAGGAAAGAAACCGGCCGCACTGCCAACAGCGCCATTTACCCTGGCAGCGGGTCAATATATTGTTGGTGAGGATATTCCTGCAGGAAAATATAATTGCACTGCAGTATCAGGCGGCGGAAATTTTATCGGGGATGTGGCTTCTCTTGGCCGGACTGGCCTTAACGAGATTCTTGGAGCACCCGGTTCCTATTATGCGGACCGCCCGTCATACAGCAATCTAAGACTTGCCGACGGAGACATGATCAAGATTAATGGAAACCTGAAAGTGGAATTCACCCTATAAGAATAGCTTTCTTCAGAGAGTATTCTATCATAGCGAGGATAATGAAACATACATAAGACACCCGCACATCCCAAAAACAGGAAGTGCGGGTATTTTATTACCAATAAAGATTTTTATCCCTTTCCCTTTCTGTAAGATCAGGATGATATTTCCTTTTTAAAAAATAGCTTTTACAGATTTCCGAGCAGAAATATCACATTCCGAAGAGAACGCATATACTAAAATAAAACTTTATTGAGGTGACTTACATGGCGTTTGATTCCTTTGATACGCGCGAGCTCTTTGCCAGGTTAATCCAATGCGAGGCCGGCGGCGAAGGTGAGGATGGAATGCGTGCAGTAGCAACCGTCATCATGAACAGAGTAAATATTCCTTTCGGAGAATTCGCTCGGGTAAGCGAGGGAGGCAATGTCCGCAATATTTTAGAGCAGGCGCGGCAGTTTGTATGCATGCAAACTTCCATCGGAGGGGTGTATAATCCGCAGAATGTGAATAACATGAACCCCACCGACGAGCACTTTGCCATTGTAGACTGGGCACTGGCAGGCAACAGACTGAGCGGAGTCGATAATTCCCTTTTCTTTTTTAATCCGTACAGCCCTCAATGCCCCCCGTATTTTCCAACCAATGTAGGTGTTATTCATACAAGAGTCGGGGATCATTGTTTTTATATCCCCACTCAATATTATGCAAATACTTGATAAGAAAGGAAAGGAACCCTATGTTTGATTGTAATCTGATAAAGTCCAGAATACAAAAAATCCAGGAAGATCAATTGGCGGTCTTATCGGCTCCGGCAATTTCCGGTTCACTGACACCTTCCGCTTCTGAAATACCGTCTCCTCCCACATCCGGTACACCAGAACCCATTTATCCCAACCTGCCGCCCGCTACGCTGCCTCCTCTGGAGGGAAGACCTACGATTCAGGTACCCAGCAATCCGCTGCTTCCTCCTGAAAGCAGGCAGGTACTGGACTATGAAAGTTTGCAGTATCTGAACGGGTTTCTCAGAACGCAGATCGGGAAATATGTGGAAGTCGAGTTTTTAATCGGTACATCCAATCGGGTCATGCGATCCGGCAGACTCATCGGATTGGGAATCAATTACATTTTGCTGCTTGATATCGAAACGCAGGATATTATTGCCTGTGATTTCTATAACATCAAATTTGTTAAATTTTATTACCGCTCCAACGCATCTGTTACTGCATAATTTCATTCATGCCTTTGTTCTGAATACCAAGCGCTTCAGGACTTCCTTATTCAGCGGAATCAGCGGGTACAGATAGGAAGTGCCTACAATATTCTTTGTCCTGATAAGAATGATAATATTGATCAGCAACGCGATGAGCGCACCCCACAAGCCTCCGATGGCAACACCGATCAGGAGCAGTACTCGCATATACTTAGTAGCGTATCCGAGTTCGATGCTCGGTTGTGTAAAGCTGGCCAGTGCCAGTACAGCCATACATAAAATGGTCTGAGGTATAAACCAACCTGAATCAACAGCAAACTGCCCCATAATCAAGGCTCCGATTACAGACAGAGACATTCCCAGAGAACTTGGCGTATTCAACGACGCCAGCTTTAGTGCGTCTATTGCAAATTCCAGCAGGATAAACTGGACAAAGAGCGGTATTGCATATCCCTCATCAGGAATAAAGAATTCAAGCCTTGGATGAACTGGCAGAAAGCCTTCAGCCAAAAGCAGATAAACAGGCGTTAGAAAAATTACGGAAATCATATTAAGAATTCGTAGTAAACGGAAATAATTTCCTGTGATCAGCGGGAAATAATAATCATCTGTATCCTGGAAAAAGTCGAAAATTCCAGTAGGTACAAGAATGGCAGTAGGGCTGTTGTCCACTAGAATTACGAGCTTGCCTTCTGTCAGATGTGCAGAAATCACATCAGGCCTCTGACTATATCGAACTTTTGGAAAAGGGCTTAACCACTGCGATTTTCCAAGGGCTTCCACCAAACTCTGATCTCCCACTGTGAGGGTATCACGCTTTATATCGGTAATCTTTTGCCGAATTGTTTCAAGGGTTTCCTCTCTCACAATACCCTTCATATATCCAATACAAACGTCTGTCTTGGAAATGGAGCCGACGGTGTATTTTTCAAAAATCAATCTGGGATCTCTGATTCGTCTTCTGATCATTGCTATATTTTTCAGCAGGACTTCAACAAAGCCATCTTTGGGTCCTCTAAGGGACTTTTCTTTTTCAGGCTCTTCCACACTGCGTGCAGGGTACGTTCTGAGATCCATGATGATGGCATCGGCGAAGCCGTCTATCAACATGACGGTAAGCCCTGATAACATGGACTTCATCATGGTATCTGTATTTTTTTCCGTAGAAGCAGGACCGTGAGACAGATGATGCTTGATAAAATCCTCAGCACTGCTGCACTGTCCCATATCATGTTTACTGACGAGCAAAAGACCTGAAATTACACGCTCCAGCACATCCGAACTCATAAATCCGTCGATAAAATAGAGGTATGCCTCTTTTCCTCCTATGACAAGATTTCTCTCTATAAGATCAAAACACTGCCCCAAAGGCAAAACCTTTCTAAAGTAGCTGATGTAATCGTTGTACTTATTATTTTCCATTCCCAATCTCCCTCTGTCTTGCAATTCTTTTCAGTCTATTTTTTTCCAAAGGGAGCCGTTTTATTCTTATTTGGCGCAATAAGTGTCCAAATAGGCCTCGATCTTTTCTTTTACTGCATCGTCGATCAATATCGTGCCGTCAATTTCCTTCCGGTGCAAATGTTCCAAAATGTCCAGGACGGTTATGATAGGATAGGTATCGATTCCATATTCCGCTTTCAGTTCCTGAATTGCTGTTTTATCCCCGGAACCCCGTTCCATTCTATCAACAGAAACAATAAGCCCCTCAACGCTGACACCATAATGGTTTAGAACTGGCAGGCATTCTCTCATTGCGGTCCCTGCTGTTATGACATCCTCCACAATGAGTACGGAGTCTCCCGGCTGAAGCTGATAGCCCATCAAAGAGCCGCCCTCTCCGTGGTCCTTTGCTTCCTTGCGGTTGGTACAGTAATTCAGATCAACCCCATATGTTCCTGCTAAAGCGATGGTCGTTGCCACAGAGATCGGTATCCCCTTATATGCTGGTCCGAATAACGCGGTGATTTCCTTTTTTATGCTGCCCCGCTCCATGTGATCCGATATGCAATGGGCATAAAAATTTCCCAGCATCCCAAGCTGCTTACCTGTTTTATAGTTTCCGGTATTGATAAAATAGGGTGATTTGCGCCCGCTCTTTGTAATAAATTCACCGAAGGTCAGTACTCCCGAGTGAACCATAAATTCTATGAAATCTTGCTTATAATTCATTTATCTCCCTTTCTCGTTAAGGCTATTTACAGCAGTGCATCTTTGATTTCCTGCAGGCTTCGATATCCGTTGTTCTTCATGAAGTGGATCAATTCTCTTTTGATTCTAACAGGTGCTTCCGGATCTACCAGTGCAGCTGTACCGATGGAGATCACGTCTGCACCAGCCATAAAAAATTCCACCGCATCCTCACCCGTCATAATTCCTCCCAAGCCGATGACAGGAATTTTCACCGCTCTGCGAACCTGATAGACCATTCGCACTGCAACCGGCTTCACCACAGGGCCGGAAAGCCCCCCCATACGGTTCCAGAGCACCGGCTTTTTCTGATAGATATCAATCTTCATGCCCAGCAGTGTATTGATCAGTGAAATCCCGTCAGCACCCTCTGCCTCCACAGCTCTTGCAATTTCTGCTATGTCCGTCACGTTAGGGGTCAGCTTCATAATGATCGGCTTCTTTGAAATTTTTTTCACTGCTCTTGTAATTTCAGCAGCCATTGAAGTATCTGCCCCGAAGCTGATGCCGCCCTCTTTGATATTTGGACAGGAAATATTGATTTCCAGCATGTCCGCATCCGTTTCACATAGTTTTTCTACGGCACGGCAGTACTCGTCTTTCGTTTTACCTGCAACATTAACAATAACCTTTGTATCAAATCCCTTCAGATAGGGCAGCTCATCTCGGATAAATGCGTCTACTCCCGGATTTTGAAGACCTACAGCATTCAGCATGCCACCGTAGGCTTCTGCAATTCTCGGTGTTGGGTTTCCGTCCCAGGGTTCAAGGGACACACCTTTGGTGATGACTGCACCCAGTTCATTGATATCATAGAACGCGCCGCTCTCTCTTGCAGAAAAGGTACCGGAAGCCGTTGTCACAGGATTATCCAGTGTAACACCGGCAATGGTAACACGCAGGTCCAGATCAGAATCCGAATTGCCGCTATTGACTACTTTTTGATTTTTACCAAGGCTAATCATCCCAAACCACCTCATTTCCTCGAAATACTGGGCCATCTTTGCAGACCTTTTTCAGTTTAACGGACTCATGGTCCTCTTTGATTTTACAGGTGCAACCCACACAAGCACCGTATCCGCAGCCCATCCGTTCCTCTAAAGATACCTGAATCGGCAGATTTTTCTCCAGACAATATTCCGAGACCGCTTTTAGCATCAGCTTTGGACCGCAGGCCAGATAATAATCTCCCGGCTGCTCAAATGTTTTCATTAACTCCACAACATTCCCATGAAATCCGCTGATCCCGCTGTCGGTGGCAACCAGCACCCGGTGACAGAACCGCTCCAATTCCTCTTTCAGGAAAACCTCATCCTGAAAGCCAACCACTGCGACGATCTCAGGTTTTTTATCGGTGTCAGGCAGAGACGCGGTTGCGCCGGTATTCGAGGCGGCGCTGGTATCCGGGGTTGCGCTGTTGTCCGCTCTTCCTTCAATTTCGTTTCGCAGAGTCTTGGCAAGTTCAATCATAGGGGGAACACCTAGCCCGCCGGCAGCCAGAACAATCTTCTTTGAAGCACCTTTTACCGTCGATACAACATCTGAGATATCATATCCATTTCCCAGAGGCGTACTGACTCGAATCATTTCCCCCGGAGCATAACCTGAAAGAGCCTCTGTTCCTTTTCCCACAACCCTGTAAACAAGCGTCAGCCTGTCGTTTCCGGCTTCGCAAACACTTACTGGTCTGGGAAGGATCATACTTTTATCATTCAGGTAAAGATTTACAAACTGACCCGGTTTTATTTTTACCTCAGCATTGTCATACTTCAGGGTCAAACGGTAGATTTCCCGGGCAATGCAATCATTTCCCAGAATTTTTGATTCAAGGATTCTTGGTTCAAACCCTGTCATATGACACCTCCCAGATCTTTTTTCATCAGCAGAACAGCCTCTCTGGCCGCTTCTGCAAAGTGGCGCTCTTCAAAGCGCTTATCCTTTTGATACGCCGCGATGATTCCTCTGGACGAATTGATGATGCAGCCTTTGCCATGACGGTCGAAATATCCTCCGATATCCTTTGCCGATGCGCCCTGTGCTCCGTAACCCGGAACAAGGAAAAAGGTGTGAGGCATCTTCTCGCGGAGGCTTTCCCCCTGTTCCTTGTAGGTTGCTCCCACCACTGCCGCTACTTTGCTGTATCCTTGCTCTCCCATTGCAAGTTCTCCCCACTGGCTCACAAGTTCTGCAGCATATTCGTATACCGGCTTTCCATCACTAATCAAATCCTGCAGTTCACCGCCGGAGGGATTGCTGGTTTTTACGAGGATAAAAATCCCTTTATCCAGTTCTTTGCAAGGAGTGATAAAGGGTTTAATTCCATCAAACCCCATGTAGGGATTCAGCGTTACCGCATCCTCTTTCCACGGGTCAATGCGGACACCATCGATCGCTACTCCCCCGATATGGGCTGCATAAGCCGCAGCTGTAGACGCAATATCTCCTCGTTTAACATCTCCAATGACAAGCAGCCCCATCTCCTTTGCATATGAAATTGTTTCAAGATATGCGGCGATCCCATCCAGACCATACTGCTCATACATTGCAATCTGAAGTTTCACAGCAGGAACCAAATCAGCAGTTTGATCAAGAAGCTCCTGGTTGAATTTCAGAAGCATCTTTCCCACTGCTTTTGCTGTTTTGCCATATGTTTCAAGCATCTCCTGTGTTATGAACTTTGGAATCATTTCAAGGGTGGGATCAAGGCCTATTACAGTAGGATTCTGTTTCTGCTCAATCTGTGCCATTAATCGATCTATCATTATTTCATCTACCTCTCTGATATTCCCCAGCCGAATGGCCTCTTCCTGCGCCTCATACGTCCGGCTGGTTATTATTGCTGTATCGCCTTAGTTCTCATATGGGAACTGCATTACCGTTCCTCCTTTTATGGCATATCGTACCCGCCCGAACACCCTTTTACCGAGAAAAGGCGAATTGCTGCTCTTGGAATGAAACGGTTCTGTTCCAATCTCGTATACTGAATCCACATCGATTATCGCGAGGTCCGCTGCTTTTCCGATTTCAATCAGACCCCTGTCAATCCCCAGAATAACCGCCGGATTCAGGCTCATTTTTGAAATGAGTTCCGCAGGTGTCAGGATTCCGGTGTGAACAAGGTTTGTATAACTTATGGCAAAACTGGTTTCCAATCCCACAACTCCATTGGGAGCGAGATCATAGGGAACACTCTTTTCGCTGCTGTGATGGGGTGCGTGATCCGTTGCAATGGCATCTATTGTCCCATCCTTTAGGGCTTCTATAACTGCAGCCATATCTGCTTTGGAACCAAGGGGAGGATTCATCTTTTTATTCGGATCTTCCTGAACGTCCTCCCGTGTGAGGGAAAAGTAATGGGGCGCTGTTTCCGCGGACACCTTGATTCCATCTTTTTTGGCCTTACGAATCAGGTCGACGCTTTCTTTCTCGCTGATATGGCAGAAATGCAGTCTGCATCCCGTTTCTGCCGCCAGCGCCAGATCCCGCCGCACGATTTCCGCCTCGGGTTCTGCATGGGAAAATACAGTCAGGCCGAGTTTCTTTGCCTTTCTCATGGCCTCCAGCATAACAGATTGGCTGGCTACGGTTTTTCCGTCTTCGCTGATCCCACAGATGCCTCGTTCTAAAAGCGGAGAATCACACGCATCTCCTTCAGCATTTGTCATGCCCTTATCATTTGCCGCCAGCATACCGTCGCGATCTGCCGCCAGCATGCCTACATAGTCCGCAAGCTCTGTGCCTTCCTGTCCCTTTGTAATTGCTCCGACGCAGAGCACATCCACACCGTTGCCTGATCTTGCTTTCTTACCAATGAATCGGACAACTTCCGGCGAGTCAATGACTGGTTTGGTGTTGGGCATACAGCAGACTGTTGTAAACCCACCTGCAGCCGCACTTCTGCAGCCACTGAGGATATCCTCTTTATATTCGAAACCCGGCTCCCGAAAATGAACGTGGAGATCGATAAGGCCCGGCACCACCCAGTTTCCCATGGCATTGATTGTATGTGTATCCGCTCTTCCCTTCGTCTCGATTGCATGTTTATCCGCAATGGGGTCCCCTTGTTCTTTCTCAGTCTTAGATTGGTATGTAGCCGGATTCTGCTCTGCCGGAACAATTCCAGTGATCATACCATTCTCAATCACCAGATTTGCAAGAAATGGAGTTTCCCTTGAGGGATCAACGATCAAACCATTGTTTATGAATAATTTCATTGCTGTATCCGCCTTTCATGCTGATGATTTCATCACAATAATCGCATCGGTATTCTCTGTTATCCTTATCAATGAGATGGAAGATCTGAGGTGCTCCCGTTTCAACCGATGTAACACAGCGGGGATTATTACACTTAATGATGTTCACAACTTTTTCCGGAACAGTAATTTGGATTTTTCTCTTAATTATATGATCCTCAATAACATTGACGGTTACCTTTGGATCAATGATTCCAAGGGCAGCCAAATCAATGTCCACAACGTTCTCAATCTTGACCACGTCTTTTCTTCCATATTTATTGCTCACTGCATTCATGATCAATGCAACAGTATTTTTTGTCGTATCAATGTCCAGATACTCCAGAATTTTCATACCCAAGCCCGCCGTAATGTGATCAATGACGATTCCTGTCTTAATGCTGTCGATTACTACCATGTCAGTTTCTCCTTTCTTCCACACCCAGCAGTCCCATAATCAGTGCCATCCTGACAAACATTCCGTATTTCGCCTGTTTGAAGTACAGTGCTCTTGGATCACTGTCCACTTCTGCTGAAATTTCATTGACTCTGGGGAGAGGATGGAGCACCATCATATTTTCTTTTGCAAGCTTCATCTTCGCAGTATCTAAGATATACCGGTCCTTAAGCCGAAGATAGTCATCCTCATTGAAGAATCGTTCTCTTTGAACCCTTGTCATGTAGAGCACATCAAGACTGGGCAGAGCTTCCTTCATATTTTTAACCTCCTGAAACGGAATATTATTCTTGATCAAAATTTCTTTTCGCACATATTCCGGTATTCTCAGCTCCTCCGGCGATATCAGAACAAAGGAGATATTCTGATATCTGGACAGTGCTTTGATCAGAGAGTGAACCGTCCTTCCAAATTTCAAATCTCCGCAGAGACCGATAGTCAGGTTATCAAACCCGCCTTTTTCTCTTCGAATGGTCAAAAGATCTGTAAGGGTCTGCGTGGGGTGCTGATGACCTCCGTCTCCAGCATTGACAACAGGCATATCAGTGCAGCCCGCCGCAACTTTGGGCGCCCCTTCTTTGGGATGGCGCATAACCGCCAGATCAGCATAGCATGCCACAGTTCTAATGGTGTCCGCAATACTCTCACCTTTTGCAACGGAGCTTGAGTTCGGTTCCGAAAAACCGATGACCTTTCCTCCTAGTCTGAGCATGGCTGCTTCAAAGCTGAATCTTGTTCTGGTGCTTGGCTCGTAAAACAATGTGGCCAGCAATTTTCCTTCACAGGATTTTCCATATTGTTCCGGGTCCTCAATGATCTTATCTGCAAGTAAAAACAGTTCTTCCATCTCTTCCGTCGTAAAATCCATGGGCTCCAGTAAGCTTTTTCCTTTTAACAATGTGATCCCTCCTTACTGAAAAATCATCTGCGATTTTTCTTCATGCAGCAAACAAAATGAATGTGCAGCGGGGGCTTCATAAACCCCGCAATCAACATGATGTAAATGGTTTTAAGCATAAAAAAAAGTCTTCCAAAAAGGAAGACTTATTGATAAATCATAATAGAAACGGGAAATACGACAGCTTCAGAATAGAACAGGAATCCCGCATCCGGTAATACACATTTCTTATTCTTTAATCGACGTTCCCATGCAATCATTTTGATGTCCTTTCGTATTTTGCTTAAATCTATAGTATATTATCACAGCTTGTTTCATACGTCAAGGCAATTAAGAAAATATTTTTTATAAGGATTCAACTTAACTAATTGATAAAAATACCAAATAATAGTGTATCCGAAACACAAGCTTGCAAAACGACTTTTGATATGGTAGAATATTATTATTGCAAAAGAAAGAACCATTGGCTTATGCCATGTAATGAAACGATTGAGATATTGTTAACTCTTGTGATTAGATTGCAAGAGTTTTTTTTATTATGAATCCAATGGAAATCAGAAAAGGGGAAGTTAAGATGAGAACTGCACTTAGTTTATTGAATGAAATTATTGGCCTTGGGTTTGACCAGCAAAAAACCTTGGTATGTATTGATAAAATTTTAGATACAAAACTGGGTATTGAAGACCGAAAGCCGCTGTCTGATGAAAAACTGCCCGATATTATTTATGATGGTATTCTTGGAATTTTTCAAGAAAAAGCAGAAATAGGAACGATTAGTTTAAAAAATAATATGATTACTCTTGCAATAGAAAGAATAGACGGAAAGAGGGGTCGTAAATGAAAGACGAAAAGAACGTTGAGTTTGTACTCACAAAAGAAGTTATTAATGAATGCTTACAGCTAGTCTAATCTCACAAATTAGCCGGGAATCCTTGGAGAAATCCAAGGATTTTATGTTGAATATGGCTTTTTTAACGATGCCAAATTTTAAGAGCTACAGAGTACTCGCTAAAAAGTCAGAAACGCTTCCTAATTCCTAAAGCTGTTTCTGACTTTTATCAATTATCACCAAACGCTATTTTTTCCGTTTCTTGTGAGAAGCAGTACCTTGACCGTTCCCGGTCCGTTTACTTTTAGCCGGGTTTCCGCCATTGCCATACTCTTTTGCCCTGTTTTTTCCCAGAGAAAGGCTGATCATAACGACACCCACATAAAGAATTGTTAAAACGATAAGAATTTTAATAATTGCGGTGTTGTTGTCAGCAAGGCCGGCCGTTCTCGCAAACAGCAGTGCTGCAGCAACCAGGATCCAATAATATAAAACTACGCTTACTTTTGTCATCAGCTTACCCCATTTCTTTCGTTCGATGAAAGCGACACCGTTTCACTTGATTTTGAGTTTGATTCGTTTTAGATTTTGTCGTTTTCATTTTTTCAAACGCACTTCCATCTGTGGGTAGGTTACGTTGATATCCGCCTCATTGAACGCCAGATTCACCTGTTCCTCCAGATAGTACCTTATCTCTGCGTAATCCTTGGTATCACACCAAACCTTCAGATCAAAATGAACTCTCCCCTCGCCTTGTCCCGCCACGCCTACAATAGGAGCAGGATCAGTGTAAATCGAGGAATTGGACTCGGCTACGGCCAATAGCAGCTCCTTTACCTTTCCGATATCCTCCTGATAACCAGCAGAAAATCGGCATTCCACCCGTCTGCTTTTGTTTCTTGTAAAATTGACGATGGTAGAATTGGCCAGCTTACCGTTTGGAATTGTAATAATCTTGTTATCAAAGGTAATTAGTGTGGTATACAGCAGATCAATTTTATCGACCTGTCCTGCAGTCTGATAATCCTCAATATAATCCCCTTTACTGAAGGGTTTTGTAAGAATGATCAGAATACCGCCGGCAAAGTTGCCAAGGCTGTCCTTTAAGGCCAATGCCACCGCCACACCGGCAGCTCCCAGCGCTGTAACAAATGCTGTCACTGGAATCCCTGCGCTGTTCAATGCCGTGATGGCAACAATCACCCACATGAGGATTCTCACACTATTGATTAGGAATACATGCAGCGCCGCATCCAGCCTGCTCTTTTTCAAAGTCCTGCGAAGGATTCGACTGACCAGACTGATCAGAATTGATCCAGCCAGTACGATAGTAAAAGCTTGACCAAGTTCTTTCAGAAGGTTTAAGGTGGTTTCCGACATAAACATCCTCCTTTTTACTCATCATGGAATGGATGCCCCTATTATACACTATTTCCGAAAGTAGTTACAATGGTAAGCTTCCGTTCAGGAATCGATCTTATCAATAATGCTCCTGAGCTTTTCCTGCTCCTCCTCCGACAACCCAGTATCGCGGGTCAGGGCGGAAACCAACATGGAAGCAGAACCGTTAAACACTCTTGCTAAAAATCGGGTAACCTCCTTCTCAGTACACTCCTTTTCCGAAACCGCAGGCGCATAACGAAAATTGCCTGTGCTTTTATCAGCATGGAGCGCTCCTTTTTCAACCAATCGGTTCACCAGCGTACGAATCGTTGTATAGCTCCAGTCGGTATCTCCAAGGCCTGCTGCGATTTCTTTCAGCGTCAACTCCGGTTTTCTCCAGAGAATCTTCATAATCTTCCATTCTGAATCACTGATATTCAAGTTATTTCTTGTTTTCATCCTCGCAATCTCCTTAACATTCATGTTCTAAGTGTTATCTTTCAGGCATGCCCCCTGTCTGTACGTTTCGGACATCCCTTAACGAGATTCCTTCAATCAGGTCGCAGCCTTTACCGCGTTCAAATATTGTTCATCAAGCCGCTCAAAGAATACCTGATATTCTTCGAGGCTGCTTGTTTGTTTTTCGAGATTCATCCCCAGCTCCTGTTCCAGAACTTGTCTATCCAACAGGAAGTGATATGTGTATGGAGCACCCGATTCCAGCATTCCATTTATAACCAGCTCCACCGTTGAGCAATTGTCAATCAAAGAGAGCAGTACGGCGCTGTTTTGAAAGAGCTGGGCCTTTAGGTAGGGGTTGGGATCCCAGCCTCGGCTGTCGATCGGAGCCCTTGCTTCGCTCTCGTCGTATAACATCCCTCCGAAGTTCGTCAGGTTATAGGCAACGGCGAGCCCATAGGGCTCCGCCTTTGTGTGCAGCTGCATTCCGTTTGCGTATTGATACAGCGGAAGCTTTTGGATGATTCTCCCAACCTTGGTGGCATCGCCGATGTACGGCGTCTTCAAGCTGTAGAATTCGCCCGATTGATCTGGAAGAGCATTTTTTATCATAGAATGCAGGGCCATAACCTCTCCCATATCATCTTTGGCAGCCTGATCCACAAAGCCCAGGAAGTGCGGTATTCCCTGCCCATCGAGGACAAAAACAGCCAGCTGATTCTTGAATGCAATTGTTTTTCGTTCTGCCCCAGACAGCGTCTTTTCTTTTCCAAGCTCAAACCCACTGCCCTGAATGTCGTACAACCCGGGATAAGCGGGATTTAGGGTATAATCTACGCTGTACAGCACCACCTCATAAAACCTGCTGAAATTGGTCAGGCGCCAAGTCCCTTCTCCTCCCTCATACGGTTTCATTCCTTCGACCCGATACCCGCTGATGTCAGTGGTTACCGGCAGCTTGGCACGAACATAATTTTGAAAATACCCTTTCAGAAGCTTCTCCGCTGTCTCTCCCCAATCACCACTATAGGTGCCTTCCGGCTGATACGCTCTCGGTTCCGGACTTCGTTCAAAGGTCTCCGCAATCCGG
This sequence comes from Bacillota bacterium, assembly GCA_029239605.1. Lineage (GTDB taxonomy): Bacteria > Bacillota > Clostridia > Peptostreptococcales > Anaerovoracaceae > Anoxybacterium. Next base: position 30,828 of record JARBUO010000025.1, read on the forward strand.
ATCAACTGTTTCTCTGACACAGTATCGCTGCTGGCCCACAGACTAAATACCAGCTCAGAGGAAGGGTCAGGCTGGAGAAAGATATGATTCTGATTCATTGGTTCCGGGGGCATTCGGTCGCCGGTTTGATAGCGTAATTCCGTTTGTGCCGCCGTCTCAGTATCCATATTAAGATTGATCACGATCATGGTAGTCCCCTTCCTTTTCAGCACCCTTCTCTCCAGCACTTGAGCGTGATTCGGCAGCGGAAGAACGGATTTTTCAAATTCTGATTTTTGATTATTGCCCGTATCAGCATTCAGATTGAGAAATGCTGTTCCTCCGAAATTTATCCCCTGGGAATCATAGAAAAGTCGATCCCCCTTTTCAGCCCCGCTCCAGCTCTCCGGGATGCTGAGCTGATATCCATCTCCCACATCCATACGAAGGGTCTTCACTCCCGATCCGTCGGTTAGGCAAAATACCCCTGCTGTCAGGACGACGATAATAGCCAATCCTGAAATCCAAGCCTTCGGTTTTTGAAAAGAAGCGATCTGCCTGATCCTTCTGCTTACCTCCTTTTCCCCATTTTGCATTGAGGTGACCGCAAAGAAGGCTTGGTTTTTTCTCATTGCCGTTTTCAGCAGGATTTCTGCATACTCTTTTCTTCTGCCAGTCAGTCCGACCACCGTTTCGTCACAAAGGACCTCAAGGTCACGCCGAAGGGTAAAAAAGCAAATCCAAAGAACAGGATTATACCAATAAAGCGATAAGAGCAAACAGCTGCAGATATTGATTAAAATATCTTTATGTTTA
>JARBUO010000155.1 GCA_029239605.1 Bacillota bacterium
CTATGTTCAGGCTGATGCCTCTCAGGGCGTGAATTCCACCGTAGTGGACATGTAAATCTTTAATTTCCAGCATTATTCATCCACCCCCAGATAAGCTTCTATTACACGCGGATTGTTCTGGATCTCAGCCGGATTGCCTTCTGCAATCTTGATCCCGTAATCCAAAACATAGATCCTTTCGCAGATTCCCATAACAAGCTGCATATGATGCTCGATCATCAAAATGGAAAGATTGAAATCGTCCCGGATCTTGCCGATAAAATGCATCAGCTCATCGGATTCCTGCGGGTTCATGCCTGCCGCGGGTTCATCCAAAAGCAGCAAAGATGGCTTGGTAGCCAATGCTCTGGCGATTTCAAGATGTCTTTGTTTCCCGTAAGGCAGCGAGGATGCGATGTCATCCTTGTTTTTATCAAGGTCGAGAATACGCAGGAGCTCCATGGATTCCGCTCTCATCTGCTGTTCTTCCTTTCGGTTCAGCCGGAAGGTGGCGGAAAAGATATTCGCCTTGATATTCATGTGTTTTGCAATCAACACGTTTTCAAAAACAGTGAGGTCTTTGAAAAGCCTGATGTTCTGGAAGGTTCTGGCAACCCCCATTTTCGTGATCCTGTCAGGGGACAGAAGCATCGATTTTGTATATTTTCCCTTATTTTCCCCTTGGTAAAGCTCTTTCATCTTCCCCCGAGGGTGATTGGTTATGATCAGATTATCATTCAGATAGAGTGCTCCGTTTGTCGGCGCATACACGCCGGTAACAACATTGAAAGCTGTGGTTTTGCCGGCACCGTTGGGTCCGATCAATCCGATGATCTCACCCTTCCGGACTTCAAGGCTCAGATTGTTTACAGCAACGACTCCTCCAAACTGCATTGTAATGTCTTCCAGGCGAAGGACGCTCGTCTTAGCATTATCCATTCAGAGCACCTCCCTTTTTCGTAGAATTCCCATATAATCTGTTTTTGATTCTCTTAAAGAAATTCACAAGGCCATCCCAGGAAAATTCCTTCTGTCCCATGATCCCTCTTCTCCAGAAAAGAACCACCAGCATGAGGATGATCGAAAAAACGACCATTCTGAATCCGGTACGGAGAAGCGGAACCTGAAAGTCACCGATCATCATGGGCTGATCGAGGAAACGCAGCCACCATTCCTTTGCCGCTGTAACCAGAAATGCCGCAATAATGCTTCCGGTAACACTCCCCATTCCTCCGATTACGATAATAAGAAGAATGTTGTAGGTCAGCATGATCGGGAATGTGGTCGAAGTGATCGCTCCAAGATACATTGCCAGCAAAGCGCCGCCAATTCCTGTAAAGAACGAACTGATAATAAACGACATCTGCTTATGGGTTGAAAGCTTGATCCCCATTGCTTCCGCCGCAATTTCATCTTCCCTAATTGCTTTAAAGGCCCGCCCGTAGGAGCTGGTCAAAAGCAGCACGATGACCGCAATACAGATGGCAGCAACGATAAAAGGCGTATAGTAGGAAGGATTTCCGGGAATGTTGTTGAGCCCCAGCGATCCATTGGTGATACGGTTAAAAGGCGAGCTTCCTACAAGGATCCTGACGATTTCCGAGAAGCCAAGGGTGGCAATGGCAAAATAATCGCTCTTAAGACGCAGTACTGGGGCGCCTACGATAGCGGCGAGCAGCGCTGCGAGCAAGCCACCCGCAATCAGACCAAGCCACAGCGGAAGCTCGACATTTGCCAGCGAATCGGCGATTCCGTAAAGGTAATATACATTGGCCTTTTTGTCCACCGGTATAGTCAGTACCGCATAGGAGTAGGCTCCGATTGCCATAAAGCCTGCCTGGCCGAGAGAAAACAGTCCTGTGAAACCGTTCAGCAGGTTCATGGAAACTGCAACAAGCGCATAAATCGTGCCGAGCTGCAGTACAGTCCGCAGCATCGACGAGCTGGAGACTTCTTCGCCGACATAGAAGATAAAAGCTGCGATTACAAGTCCAGCAATGATAGAACAAATGAGTTTTGTCTTTTTCTTCATAATCTACACCTTCTCCGCTAAAGTTTCGCCAAACAAGCCCGTTGGCCTGAACATGAGCACGGCAATCAGCAAAACGAATGTAAAGACATCGCTGAATTCCGAGTATCCTGCGGCTTTGATGAATGTTTCACTAATACCGATCAGGAATCCGCCCAGTACGGCACCAGGAATGCTTCCGATCCCACCGAAAACTGCCGCAACGAAGCACTTAAGCCCGGGAAGCGAGCCTGCAAGAGGAAATACGGACGGACGCGGGGTGAAATAAAGCATAGAGCCCAGAGCCGCCAAAAAACATCCTATGATAAATGTGACGCTGATAACGGTGTTGATCTCAATCCCCATCAGCTTAGCTGTTTGAAAATCCTTGGACACAGCCCGCATTGCCATTCCGATCTTGGTTTTCTTAATAATCAGCATAAGAATAATCAGTGCTCCGATCGTAATAATCGGTGTTATGAAAGTTACCACCGAAGTGGACACCTCTCCGAAAGTCAAGGTCTTGTTCAGGATCGGAATTGACGGATACTGCTTCGGCAGTGCCGAGAATAGATACGTCGCCAGATTCTGCAGCAGAAAAGAAACGCCGATAGCCGAAATCATGATGGACATTCTCGGCGAGGACCTCAGCGGCGAATATGCAAACTTTTCAATGAGAACTCCGAGAAGTATCGTGCTTATGATCACAATACCAGCAGAGATATACCAGGGTATCATGAAATCAACCATGGCAAAGATCATGAAGTAAGCCGCCATCATAAAAATATCGCCGTGAGCGAAGTTGATCAGTCGCAGAATCCCGTATACCATTGTATACCCGATTGCGATGAGGGCATATATCCCGCCGATTGAAATGCCTGCCAGACAGTATTGTAAAAATGCTGTTGTGGTCATTATAGATTTGCCTCCTAGATTAAATTAGATTAAAGGGTATCAATTTGTAAAGATATATCAATCTCGCAGCTTGACACATCTTTGCAAACTGCAGAAACAGCGGTGGGAGGTCGATAAACCCCCCGCCGCATCGCTATTTACAGAATTTTTCCGCGTCAAGCCTTTTTAGGCCTGTTGCTGTTATTTTACTGTCTGAGTTTTTATAAACTTGAATTCCTTGCTTGTAACGGATTCTTCCGAAATCGTCTTAATATAGGCGGTATCCTTGATCGCATCGCCATTATCGTCGAAGGAGATCTTTCCGGTAACGCCGTCAAAGCTTACCTTTGCAATGGCGTCTCGGATCGCCATGGAATTTAATTCCGCACCACTTCCGTCCAATGACTGAAGCGCGGCGTAAATAGCCATATACGCATCATACCCGAGAGCGGAAACCGCTGCAACGGTATCAGTATTGGCATTGTAGGTAATATTCTTAGGATCTGAATTCAGATATGCCTTGAAGTCTGTGACAAATTTTGCAGCTACAGGGTTGCTGGTGTCATTTTCATCAAAGAATGTTGAGAACGCAACGCCAACGGAATCCTTTGAAATGATTGTTGCATTTTCCCATGTGTCACCGGCAAGTACCTGGGCATTGATTCCATTTGCCTTGATCTGAGGCAGAATCAAAGTTGCCGTGGTGATGGACGAAGGAATGAATACGACATCAGGATTTGCAGCCTTGATCGTTGTCAGGATTGCATTGAAATCTGACTCGTTTGTCTGATAGGTTTCATCTGCGACAATGGTCCCGCCCTGCTCTGTGAATGCTTTTTTGAAGTATCCCGCAAGACCTGTGGAATAGTCATCGCCGTTCTGGCCGATGACAGCAGCGTTCTTAAAGCCCTGCTCGGTGGCATATGTAGCCATTACAGTACCTTGGAACGGGTCAAGGAAGCATACTCTGAAGTAAATGTCATTTCCGAGCGTAACCTGAGGATTTGTGCAGGATGCGCCTATCGCTGGAACGCCTGCATCAGCAAAAGTCTGGCCTGCCGCAATGGACACGCCCGAACCATAGGAACCGATTACAGCAACTACGCCCTGGGAGATCAGTGACTGTGCAGCTGTTACGGCAGCAGTCTTATCGGACTGGTTATCAACCTCGACCAATTCGATTTTGTACTCTTTTCCATCGATCGTTACAGTAGGAGCTATGGTCTGGGCAAAACGGGCTCCAAGAACTTCCTGCATTCCTCCGCCGCCATTCTCACCTGTGGTTGGTTCGAAAACGCCGATTTTGATCGTATCGCCTTCCACAGCGATGCTCTTGACTGCAGAGTCATCGGTTTTTCCCTTTTCCTCATCAGCAGCCCCGCCGCCGCAACCTGTAAAGAATGCGCTCAGCAGCATTAAGACTACTAATAACAATGAGATCTTTTTCATTAATTCTCCTCCTTAAGTTGCCACACTTGTGTGCGGCATGATTCGACATCCTGCTTGACTCTCACTGCTTTCCGGTAGCAAGAGACAACCCTTTTCATTATACCAATTTCAGTGAAAAAGTAAATAGCGGCGTTGTAAGTTAATGTAAGTTATAGCATGGATAGATCTGGGAAATTTAAAACGCAGCAGCGGGCGGGGGACCATTTCCGCACCGTTATAAAATTTTACGCTTGGTTTTGCGAAACAATAACGCATAAATGCCCATTTCTTCATATTATTAAAGAAGATCGCTTCGGCTAAACGATGGCTTGCAGCCAACGCTGATGAATGAAGAAAGAGGTGTCATATGAAATACAGGCAGCAGAAAAACAAACTTCAGCAGGAATCAAGACAGTATAAACTTCAGCAGGATGCGAGTTCATGCCTCACGCTGGAACAGTTCAATGTTCTGAACAACATCATCTCCTTATGGCAGCGTTATGTAATGTGGAGAAGAGCGCTTTTCCTTTCCAAGCTCGAGGAATCACCCAATACCAGCGCCGTTGAGGAGCGTCTCAATCAAGTTCCAGTGGATTTCTACAATACCCTGCGTGTATTTTTCGGGGAGCGGCTGGCAGAGCAGTTTCTGACCTCCTTTCAAAGCTATACCATCATCCAGACAAAACTCATGAATGCTCTGATCAATGGCAATCAGGAAGCGGTGAATGGATTTGCCCGGGATCTGTATGCAAAAGCCGATGACCTCGCTGCGCTCCTTTCCAATCTCCCCTATTGGAAGCAGGATGAATGGAAAGCTCTGCTCTATCAGGACATCAGTGCCAGTCTAACAGAATACAGAGCTGCAATCACGGGAGAATACGAACTTGAGATCAGCATCTTTGAGAGAATCCTGCTGAATGCTTCCGAAATTGCAGAATATATGTCACAAGGGATCTTTTATGCTGGACAGAATCCGATTCTTCTTCGAAATTAGTCTTCCAGAATCATACATTCCCCTTTGTTTGTCCTCACAGATATGTTAAAATAGATAGCATACAAATTGCTGATGTAAATCTGGTTATAAATAGGCTGCAAAGCAGACACGAAGTTAGCCCGGTAAAATCAGCCCGATTAAACAAATCAGAAGGGAGAATAAAAAATGTTGTGGAAATGTACTGTTTGCCGTTACACCCATGAAGGAGATACTGCACCTGAGGCATGTCCAAAATGCGGAGCTCCTGCAGAAAAATTCAATCGCTTGTCGGATGAGGATACGCAAAAGATTTATACCTCTGACAGAACAAACGATATTCACATGGAAATTATTAATCTTGCAATGGCCATCACAGAGCTGGCGGAAGAAGGAATTGAAATAAACCTCGATCCCCCCTGTGTCGCTGCTTTTGAAAAAGCGAAGCAAGAAGCATGGGTGATTAAGCAAAGATCAAAGGCAGAGCTTTCAGGACATATGGAAAAAGGAAAATGGTAGTATTATAAAATAATTCTACCGTTGTATATTTATAAAAACATAATAACTGTTTTTTAAATATCTGTTATTAATTTGAGCGATTATGAAATGTTTTCTAATCGCTCTTTTATTTACTCTGCATAATTTTGATTCACACTTCCAGACTATAAAAAGGAGGTGATTTATTTTGCAAGGACAATTAAGTCAAAAGGAAAGAATGTTTTTAGAGGATTTAAAAACAGAAGAAGATCTCTGTGTAACAAAGTATTCCAGCTACGCGCAGCAGGCGCAGGACCCGCAGCTCAGTCAGCTGTTCAACCAGCTGGCAAGTGCAGAGCAGCAGCATTACGATACAATTAATCAGCTACTCCAGAGCAATGGACAGAGCGGAGGGCAGCAGAATCAGAGCGGTCAGGGCGGCCAGTCAGGTCAGCAAGGTGGACAAACCTGGAAACCATCTGCAGGCGGCAAACAATTAAATCAATCAGCAGCCCAAGCTGCAAAGCAGCAGATGCAGTCTGGTTCTGCTAATATCAAGCTGAATGGAAACGGAGCTGGCGGCGCATCAAATAATACCGATAAAGTTCTGCTTCAGGACATGCTCTCTACAGAAAAATATGTTTCCAGCGCTTACGATACCAGCATCTTTGAATCTGCTCAGCCAAACGTAAGACAGGCACTTCAGCACATTCAGAAGGAAGAACAGCAGCATGGCGAACAGCTCTTTCAGTATATGAGCAGCCATGGAATGTATCAGGTTCAGTAGTTAAGTTCATCAATTACAGTCAAAAAACCCCCAAACAACATTTCGGTTGTTTGGGGGTTTCTGTTGGATTTCCCGTAAGATTTTTTCTATGATTTTTATAATTAAAGCAGTGCAGAGTTGCTTTCTATATTGTATTGGAACGAGTCGCCAGATACAATTCCGAGACTGTATATTCTAACAGGTGCTTAACCATGGCGTAAGGCGCAGGCTATCGCTTGTGCTGATACTTTGCCCTACTGTAAACCCGGATAAATTTTGCGATCTGAAATTAATGGGTGGTGCATCAGCAGTATTAATCCCAGCGGTAATTCCTCCTATGTTGGACCCATTAACCTGATTATATACCGCCAGATAGTATATTGAATTTGCACGAAGTACAGTCGCAGCAGTTAAGGGAAGAACCAGGATTCCTGCAGTTATGGAAGTCACTCTTTGTGTAACAGCTACCACTGTAGCCTGGAAAGTGGAGGCAGGCTGTAAAATTGCCATTTGGAAGCTGCCGCTTCCTCCTCCTCTCTGAGTGATATATGCTGCCATTTGACTCACCGTTCTATCCGTTCCGCATCCAAACACCAAAGCTCCTACAGCTTGATTGTTTCCGCCCCCTTGATTGAAAGAAATCACTGCGTTAATACTTCCAATTGTACAGGTTTCAAGAGAGGCATTGGAGCCATTCTCTCCACGAGGTCCTGTGGGGCCGGTTGGGCCTTCTTCTCCTGCTGGACCGGTTGGCCCTGTGGCGCCGGTTGCTCCAGTTGGTCCAGTCAGCCCCTGTGGCCCTATTGGTCCTGTAGGGCCGGTTACGCCGGTCGACCCTTGCGATCCTGTGGGACCGGTAGCTCCAATTGGACCTGTCGGCCCCGGCTGCCCCTGTGGCCCTGTTGGGCCCGCTGATCCTATGGGGCCGGTTGCGCCAGAGGGGCCTGTCGCGCCACTTGCTCCTGTGGGGCCTGTGAATCCAGTTGGGCCTGTAGGTCCTTGCGGACCCATTGGACCCATTGGACCAGTCGCACCCGCTGGGCCTGTAGCTCCTTGGGGCCCTGTTGCGCCAGAGGGGCCCGTCGGGCCTAATCCTCTGGGACCCGTTGAACCAGTCGGTCCCGTTGCACCAATTTCACCAGCCGGTCCTCTTGGTCCTGTTGCACCGAGTTCCCCCTGCCGGCCTTGAAGTCCCTGCGCACCGAACGGTCCCTGGGGTCCAGTTGGTCCGGTTGGTCCTATTGACCCGGTTTGACCCGTTGGTCCGGTCGGTCCGGTCGGTCCAGTTTCTCCTGCCATGCCCATTGGTCCTTGCGGTCCTGCCGGGCCGGTTTCCCCTGAAATTCCAGTTGGGCCTGTAGGTCCTTCTGCTCCCGTCGCTCCCATCATGCCCTGCGGACCTGTGGGTCCAGTTGCTCCTGGCGCTCCAATTGCTCCGGTTGGCCCTGTCGGGCCGGTTATTCCACTTGGTCCGGTGGGT
>JARBUO010000156.1 GCA_029239605.1 Bacillota bacterium
ATTCCCCAAATCGATCAAGGAGCTCATCAATAATTTCCTCCTGATCCTCTGCATCTTTGATTGCGGCAATCTTCTTATACATCTGAAGTTTTAAAAGCTCTTCGCTGATGTACGTATCTGGAATGTATGCAGAAACATCCAGCTCAATGGACGTTTCCTCTCTGTCCGGATTGACGATTTCGCCTCCCAAAGCCCTTACCGCGTCATCCACCAGTTTGCAGTACAATTCATAGCCGATGCTCATCATATGTCCATGCTGCTCCGTTCCAAGCAGATTCCCTGCACCCCGAATTTCAAGATCCCGCATTGCAATATGAAAGCCTGCTCCAAACTCCGTAAACTCTTTGATGGCTCTGAGCCGTTTTTCTGCCAGCTCAGAAAGCACTTTGTCCTTTTGATACATAAGATAGGCGTATGCCATTCTCGTAGAACGTCCCACCCTTCCCCGAAGCTGATAAAGCTGGGAAAGTCCGTACCGGTCTGCATCTAAAATGATAATCGTATTGACATTTGGGATATCAATGCCGGATTCAATGATGGTAGTTGCCACCAGAACATTGGACTCATGGTTGACAAAATCAATCATGACATCCTCCAATTCCTTCTCGTTCATCTGCCCGTGCCCTACAGAAACCACTGCATCGGGAACCAGCTGAGAAATCTGTGAAGCAATTTTATAAATCCCTCTTACCCTGTTATACACCACATAGACCTGACCATCCCTGTCCAGTTCCCTTTGAATGGCATCCCGAACCAGTTCATCATCCTGCTCGAGAACATAAGTCTGAACCGGGTATCGTTCCTCCGGCGGTTCCTCAAGAAGACTCATGTCCTTGATTCCGATGAGAGACATATGAAGGGTCCTGGGAATGGGAGTTGCCGACAGGGTCAATACGTCAACGCTGCTTTTTAGTTTTTTCAATGCTTCCTTATGCTGAACACCAAATCTTTGCTCCTCATCGATGACAAGGAGTCCCAGATCCTTGTACTCCACATCCTTGGAAAGGAGGCGGTGCGTTCCCACAAGAACATCAATACTTCCCTTTTTTACGCCGTCTATTATGGTTTCCTGCTGTTTCTCATTGCGGAAGCGGCTGAGCATCTCTACTTTGAAGGGAAACCGTTCAAACCGGTCCTTAAAGGTATAGTAATGCTGATTTGCCAAAATTGTGGTAGGAACCAGCACCGCCGCCTGTTTACCATCGGAAACACACTTGAAAACCGCTCTTGCTGCGACCTCGGTTTTCCCATAGCCCACATCACCGCAAAGGAGTCGTTCCATAGAGAAGGGCCGCTCCATGTCTGCTTTGATTTCCTTGATACACCGCAGCTGATCCGTAGTTTCTTCGTACGGGAACATATCCTCAAATTCCTTCTGCCAAATCGTATCCGAGGAGAAGGCATGCCCCCCTCTTGTTTTTCGTTCTGCAGAAATCTCAAGGAGCTCCTTGGCCATATTGGCAATTGCCGCTTTTGCTTTGGCCTTGACCTTCTTCCATTCACCACCGGACAGCTTATTGATCTTCGGCGCTGAGCTGTCTGCTCCGACATACTTCTGGATCATATCCATTTGTTCCACCGGAACGTAGAGCATATCCTCTCCGGCATATTTGATCTTCAAGTAGTCTTTTTTGACCTTCTGGATCACCAGCTGTTCTACACCAACGAATCTTCCGATCCCATGGTTCTCGTGAACGACGTAATCTCCTTTCCGAATATCGGTAAAGGTCTTAATGGGTTTTCCCTTTTTCTTTTCTGAACTCTTTGGTTTTCTATGCTTCTGGGTCGTAAAGATATCGCCGTCCCACAGATAGACAAGCTTCTCCTCGGGGTATTCCATTCCCGAAGTCAGGTTGCCTTTGGCAAGTTTGATCTGGTGCGATACGTCAAACCGCTCGATAAAATTCTTTAAATTCTCGATCCGCTCTTCCGTAGCACAGACAATTGTAATATCATATCCCTGCTTCAGATATCCTTTTAAGTCGGTCTCCAGGAAGTCCATTCTGCCATTGAATACAGGAGCCTGTTTTGAGGTTAACTGCAGGCTGGTATCCAGTCTGTCCAGGCCCCTCAATTGCTTCTGAAACGGTGTAAATAAAAACAGCGGGCTGAATTGGTAAACCGCCTCAAGATCTGCTTTCGATGGAAACGCCTTGTAGTCGCCGGGAACAGCTTCTCCCCGCTCTAAGATTGTTTTAAAGTCTTCTTTGTCTTCCTTTTCACGGAAATCCAGTACTTCTCTGATCCGGTCGGGATCCTCCAACATAACAATGCTTTCCTTTTGCATATAATCCCACAGGTATTCTGTATCCTCATAAAAATAGTGGATATAGTTTTCCAAAAGCTGTACATTGGTGGCATTTTCAATATGTTCAAGAAGACGAGCTTTGCGCTGAAGCAGCCGTTCCTTTTGTGCTCCCTCCAGCTTTTTGGCATAACTGTCGTAAGCCTTGTTCAGCTTATCCGCTGCATGCTGAAACAGGTTCTCTTCCTGTACCATCTGCTCTGCCGGATAGATTTCAGCGAATTTCATATTCTCAACCGAGCGCTGAGATGACGGATCAAAGGTTCTGATGGAATCTACCTCGGTGTCAAATAGCTCAATACGGTACGGATACTCACAATCAGCAGGGAAGATATCAATAATACCGCCCCTAATGCTGTATTGCCCCTTGGATTCAATATATGCCGCCCGATCATATCCCATATAGGTAAGTTTTCTTTTGATATGCTCCAGGTCCGTTTCATCTCCAAGGGAGAATCGTATAGTATTTTCACTGAAAATTCGTTTTGGTGCAAGCTTCTTCACCGCACCCAGAACCGGAGCAATAATCACACAGCTTTCTCCAGACAGGAGTGCCTTTAGTGCGGCAAGACGTTCCTCCATGATCCCGTGGCTCTTTGCTTCATATTGAATAAAAAGCTGTTCTTCCTCCGGAATAACAAAGATTTTTTTATCCACAAAAAAAGAAAGGTCTTCAGCCAACCTTTTCGCTTTTACATAAGAGGAGGTAATAATCAGACATTGTCCTCCTCTTTCATTCAAAATCAGCGAAGCGACGGGCATAGCCCGTCCTTCTGAGATTCCCGATAGATTGATGATTCCCTTGGCGCTTTTCGCCAGAGTCTTTATTTCATAGAACTTGCCGCCTCTGACTCTGTCACTCATCTTCCTTTGCTTCCCTTTCAGCAGATGTTTTATATCGCATCAACAGAAAATTTTCGTCTATAGAAAATTTTCTTTCATTTGTGTGTTTCAACGGGGCAATGGACATGCCGGCTTCGTTATATTGTATTCGCCCATTGCGATCTCTATTCCTCTTTCGATGATGCATTCGATGGAGCATGCTGCACGTTCAACCGCATCCTCCATCAGCTTGGCTTCTTCTTTATCGAAGCCTCCGAGAACATAACCTGCCAGGGGGATTTTCTTGTCGGCTCCAATTCCGATTCTGACCCTGGGAAAGCTATCCTCCTGCAGATCGTAGATAATCGACCGCATACCGTTATGGGTGCCGGCGCTTCCTTTTTTCCTGATCCTGAGGCTTCCCATGGGAATATCCACGTCATCATATATGACCACCAGCTTATCAATGTCCGCTTTATAATATTCCATGATTTCGCGTACACTGTTTCCGCTCAGGTTCATATAGGTTTGGGGCTTAACCAGCAGAACCTTCTTGCCTGCGATCATTCCTTCTCCCACCAGAGCCTTATGTTTGAGTTTATTCACCTTTATATTGTTTCGTTCGGCCAGAAAATCCACGGTAATAAAACCGATATTATGCTTCGTATTTTCATACTTTTTTCCGGGATTTCCAAGGCCCACTATTACGTACATAGTATCACCTGTTAAATATGCTGATCCGATCCGGTATCCCGGCGGACGGCCGGATTGGGTGTGTTCTAATCAAATAATCTGCTGATGGAATCATTGGTAAAGATTCTGATCATCGCTTCTGCAAAGAGCGGAGCGACGGACAGCAGCTTAACTTTGTCGGTCTTTTTTTCTGCAGCAAGGGGAATGGTATTCAGGAGCACCAGCTCCTTTATTGCGGAATCCTGAATTCTTTCTATGGCCGGTCCCGACAGAACGGGGTGTGTCGCACAGGCATAAACTTCTTTTGCCCCCATATCCTTCATCGCATTGGCAGCATTGGTTATGGTTCCTGCAGTATCGATCATATCGTCCACAAGAATAACGTTCTTCCCTTCAATGTCACCGATGATATTCATGATCTCCGAAACATTCGCCTTGGGTCTTCTCTTATCGACGATTGCTATGGGAGCATCCAGCGGATGTGCCATGTTTCTGGCCCTTGTTACACTTCCGTGATCCGGAGATACGACAACGAGATCATCCAGTCTCATTTCTCTGAAATATTTTACAAGAATAGGCATGCCCAGAAGATGATCCACAGGGATATTGAAATACCCTTGAATCTGGGGAGCATGAAGGTCCATGGTTACCACTCTGTCAGCTCCTGCACTGGTGATGATATCTGCCACAAGCTTTGCGGTAATTGGATCTCTTGCTTTTGCTTTTCGATCCTGTCTTGCATAGCCATAATACGGAATAACGGCATTGATGCGGCCTGCAGAAGCTCTCTTCATCGCATCGATCATGATGCAAAGCTCCATTAAACTGTCATTTACAGGATCACAGGTAGATTGGACTATGTATGTGTCGATCCCTCTTACCGTTTCCCATAAACTTACGGATATTTCACCGTCACTAAATTTGCTTACCGTGGATTTGCCAAGGGGCTTGCCCATGATGGAAGCAATTTCCTCCGCTAGTTCGTGGTTTGAATTGCCCGAAAAAATTTTAAAATCTGTGAAGACCCCGTTCTTCATTACTACACCTCTTTCTCGATATGTTTCTTATGTGAATTTTTCGGATTTCCCTTTTTATCCGATTGCAATGTGCTGTTTTGCTTCTTTTCCAAAATGAAGCATCAGCTATTTTTTCTTGATTAATCCTCTTCTCGCTACCCAGCCTTCAATATTCTTTTCCTTCGCTCTGCCAACGCAAAGCGCGCCTTTCGGCACATCATGTGTTACCGTCGTTCCTGCGGCAATGTAAGCGCCTTCCTCCACCACTACGGGTGATACAATGTTCACATTGCAGCCAACAAAGGACCCATCCTTTATTACAGATCGATATTTGTTCTTTCCGTCATAATTTACGAAAACGACTCCGCAGCCCAGATTGACATCCTCACCGATATCGGAATCTCCTACATAGGTAAGGTGAGATGCTTTTGAGCCGTTTCCGATGGTGGAATTCTTAACCTCAACAAAATCTCCCACTTTTACATGGTCGCCCAATCTGCTGTTAGGCCGAAGATATGCAAAGGGGCCGACGTTAGTATTATTGCCAACCTTGCTTTCCAATATAACCGAGCTCTGAATCTCAGAGCCGTTGCCCACTTCTGAATTGACAATGCGTGAATTTTGGCCGATGACACAGCTCTCGCCGATTTGCGTATTTCCTTCTAAAATGACTCCCGGATAGAGAACCGTTCCTTTTCCGATGGTAACGCCCTCATCGATATATGCTGCTTTTAAATCTATGAATTTAACGCCGTTTGAAAGATGCTTCAGGTTGATCTCATACCTTTTTCTTTCCATTTCTTCATATTCCAACAGCTCTTTCATTCTAACCCTCCAAGTTATTCTTCTATATAATATTTTATGGTCTTTCGATTATCGTAAAGATAGACGGAACCATTATACCACTTTATAGGACATTCAAAAAGCAGAAAATAAGCGGGGCTTTCTTCCTGCCCCACCGTTTCTGTCATAAAAAGCAAGCTGCGCCTTTTTTTGTGTTTCCAAGGAACAACTCATTATGAAAAAAGAAAAATAGGCTATAGCAGCCTATCCTTTTCAAGTATGATCTCAGCAACCTTATAAATATCTCCGGCTCCCATTGTAATGACAAGGTCTCCGCTTTGTGCATTGTTTATAACAAAGCTTGCAATTTCTTCAAAATTACCAAAGTAATAAACATCTTTCTCAGGCTGAGCACGCTTGATTTCATTCACGAGCTCCTTGGAACTGATTTTATAAATATTTTTTTCCCTGGCCGCGTAAATCTCCGCCATAATGATTTTGTCTGCAGCATCGAAGGATTCCGCAAACTCATCGAATAAAGCTAGGGTTCTCGTATAGGTATGAGGCTGAAACAAACACCAAAGGTCATTATGGGGCACGTTTTGAGCCGCTTTCAGCGTTGCCTTAATTTCTGTGGGGTGATGTGCGTAATCATCGACGATTTTAATGTTATTTTTTGTTATGCCGATCACATCAAATCTTCTTTGGGTTCCTGTGTAACCCTCCAGTGTTGATACGATGGATTCCACCTCAACACCAAGTCCGTGGCAGCATGCAAAAGCAGCCAGCGCATTTGCAATATTATGTTCTCCCGGTATAGAAAGTTGGATCGTGCAGAGCACTTTTCCCAGATGGTGAATTTGAAAAGACGGCATGCCGAATGAGTTGAATTCAATTTCTGAAGCAAAATAATCACAATTCTCGTTGAATCCAAAGGTAACAACATTACTTTTTAGTCCCTTCAGGATGCTGTTGACAAAGGGATTTGCATCATAGGCAATCACCGTTCCGTTCTGGGGAACCAGGCTCGCAAATTGCTCAAAGGAATTTGCAATATGTTCAATGTCTTTGAAGTAGTCAAGGTGATCCGAATCGATGTTCAGGATGATCTCAATTTTGGGGTGAAGGCTCAGGAAACTGTCCATATATTCACAGGCTTCTGTGACAAAGTACTCGCTTCCTCCTACTTTTACGTTTCCGCTGATTTCCTGCAGATTTCCACCGACCAGAATCGTAGGATCCTTTTCTGCTTTCTCCAGGATTAAAGAAATCATGGAAGTCGTGGTGGTTTTACCATGGGTTCCGGCAATTGCAATGCTATTTTCATATCCCTTCATCAATGCGCCAAGAACTTCTGCCCTGCTCGCGTTGGGAATTCCCGCTGCCTCTGCTGCTGTAATCTCTGGATTATCCTGTGAAACTGCTGCGGAATATACAACCAGATCTGCACCGTTTATGTTATTCTCATTGTGGCCAAGGTGCACTGTCGCTCCCTGCGCCGCAAGTTTTTCCGTAATTTCGCTTTCTTTCATATCTGAACCAGATACAGCGTATCCTCTTGAAAGAAAAATTTCAGCGATGGCACTGAGGCCTATGCCTCCGATGCCAATACAGTGTACATGCTTGAAATTCTTAAGATTCAGCATTCTATTCCTCCATCTATTTCAATCGCACCTTTCAGCGCTTATTTTTCTACTGTTTACTGCAGCTTTTCCACGTGATTCGGAATCACTCTGTGCGAACTGCATACAAACGATTATACCACAATTGCCCGAAAAAAATGCTGTGAATTTGACAAAATAGTAAAAAACGAATAAAATCACCTCATAAACCATTTATAACGCATTCGTAGAATATTTTCTTACCGCTGTCCGTTTTGCCTGGCCAAGCAAGCTTGGGGCAAAATGGCAACGTCCCTTTCAGGGACTCCTACGCAAGCTTTATATTCGTATCATATGGAGGATGTTACTGATGAAACGAACAGAAAGAGTAGGCGCTATCATCAAAATTTTATCCGAAAATCCCAACAGACTTTATTCTCTGGGTTACTTTTGCGACTTATTTCAAGCTGCAAAATCAAGTATCAGCGAAGATATTCAATCTGCGAAAAGCATACTGGAAGGAATCGATCTTGGCTTGATTGAAACGACAGCAGGCGCAGGAGGCGGTGTAAAGCTCATCCCCTATATTTCAGATGCAGAAGCGGAAAAAGCATTAAATCAGCTCTGCGATAAGCTGCGGGATAAGAATCGAATCCTTGGCAGCGGTTTCTTATACACCTCCGATCTGATGTTTGATTCTAACATAACAAAACGTGCAGGCGAAATTTTTGCGCGGAGATTTATCGATATGGGGGCAGATTATGTTGTAACAATAGAAACAAAAGGGATACCCGTTGCGCTGATGACCGCGCACATGCTCAACCTGCCACTGGTGGTAATCCGGCGGGAGAGCAAGATTTCTGAGGGCTCAACAGTCAGTATCAACTATTTTTCCGGCTCAGCTGAAAGAATTCAAAAGATGTCCATTTCAAAAAGGGCGGTGACCCCAGGCTCAAAGGCCATCATCATCGATGATTTTATGCGTGCTGGAGGAAGTGTGAAGGGCATCTCTGATATGCTTTCGGAATTTGATATCGAAATCGTCGGAACAGGAGTTGTCATTGCCTCAACGGAGCCGCAAAAAAAGAAAATAACAGATTATTTTCCATTGATTTACCTGGGTTCTGTCGACGAAAATGAAAAAACCATTGAGGTTTTTCCGAATAGTCTGATTTTTTATAAAAAAAACTTGTAAGATTTTGTTAACTCCTGTATAATGTTGGCATGTAATATACATATTTTTGTATATCGGAATTTAGTTGGGCAGGAAAGGGTGGTTTCAGTATGAAAATAACTGATGTAAGAGTCCGAAAAGTAAATGATGAAGGCAAGATGAAAGCTGTCGTCTCCGTCACTTTTGATGATGAATTCGTAGTCCACGATATTAAAATCATTGAAGGCCAAAATGGTTTATTCATCGCAATGCCTAGTAGAAAGATGGGCGAAGGTGATTTCAGAGACATCGCGCACCCATTGGTTTCCGAAACACGCAACAAAATCAAAGATGCTATTTTCGCAGAATACGAAAAGGTTCTCGAAGAAAAGGTCGATGATGAAACCGAGTCCGATAAGGAATAATTGATATGTATTAAGTCAGTAAAAACGCCATCCGTAAATCGGTTGGTGTTTTTTTTCACCCGTTCGTATGCCCACTAGAAAGTTTGTCTTACGAAATCCGATGCTGGCATGATTTTATCCTCCCATTCATATACTTTACAACAGAGACATGCACAACGGAGGAATTAAGATGAAGCGCAAAGGATATCTATTGAAATCACTCGCCGTTATTTGTTCAACGGTGATTTTTTGTTTGATCGTGTTACCTCTTGCTCTGGTTAGTCTATATCCAGATACGGACGAGCCGGGGAAAGTGCTGCCGGAAACACCTCCAAAACAGGAGGGTATGAATGTACCGGATTACATAAATGTCTATCGAACCGCCACCGGAAAGACAGAAGCAATCGCCTTCGAGGACTATGTTATGGGAGTTGTGGCCGGTGAAATGCCCGCAAATTTTGAAGAAGAAGCCCTGAAGGCTCAGGCCGTAGCTGCCAGAACCTATTCCCTGTCAAAGGTTGTAAGAGGAAATCCTGCTGCTCATCCGTCTGCGCCGGTCTGTGATGATGTACACTGCCAGGTCTATCGCTCTCCCGGGGAATTGGAGATAATTAAATCAGCAGAATGGATGGCAACAGGCTGGCCAAAAATTCAGGAAGCCGTAAATAGTACGAAGGGTCAATTGATGTATTATCAGGGTGCCCTTGTGGAGCAGCCCTTGTTTCATTCCTCCAGCGGCGGTAAAACCGAGAACTCTGAAGATGTATTCGTATCTGCAGTACCATATCTCAGAAGTGTAGACAGTCCTTATGAAACCGCGGCTCCGCATCAGGATGAACAGGCGGAAGTTCCTCTTTCTGAGTTTAAGCAAAAGATCAAAAAGGCAAACCCAGGAAAAGATCTCGGGACGATATCCGTCAATAATGTCAAGGTGGCAGAGCGTAGTGAAGGCGGCAGAGTCGCAACGCTGCAAATTGGGAACATTACGATGAAAGGACGAGAAATCCGCGAACTTTTCGGACTAAGGTCTGCCAACTTTACGGTATCGGTTCAGGGAGATAATGTTATTTTCACCACTGACGGCTACGGCCACGGTGTTGGAATGAGTCAGTATGGTGCAAACGGCATGGCGCAGGCCGGATATAATTATAAGCAGATCTTAATCCACTACTATACCGGCGTTGAGGTTTATTAGCCGAAAAAAAAACCGGGGATTGCCCCCGGTTTTTTGTTATCTACGATCTTTCTTTCTACGCCTTAATCTTCAACTCTTCTTATGGATGCGCCTAATCTTCTGAATTTCTCGATGAAATCCTCATATCCGCGTTCGATATGGTAAACCTCCGAAATTTCAGTGGTGCCCTCCGCCATCAAACCAGCCAGAACCAGAGCAGCCCCTGCGCGTAAATCAGTGGAAATAACCTGTGCACCCAAGAGATTTCGTTCTCCCTGGATAATCGCACTTCTTCCCTCAATTTTGATATTGGCGCCCATACGATTCAGCTCCCCGATATGCATATACCGGTTTTCAAATACCGTTTCAATGACTACACTTGGACCTGAAACCGTAGTCAGAAATGCCATGAATTGTGATTGCATGTCTGTCGGGAATCCCGGATAGGGCAATGTTTTAATATCCGTTGATATCAGCGGATTAATATCTCCTCTGACTCTCATTCCATCATCGCCGTCTTCAATGACTGCGCCGCACTCCTTCAGCTTTGCAATTACGGGCTTTACGTGATCCGGCACAACATTTTTAATTAAAACATTCCCTCTTGTGATCGCCGCAGCAACCATGAAAGTACCGGTTTCAATGCGGTCTGGAATGACTGCATGCTTCGTGCCGTGCAGACGTTCCACTCCTTCAATTTTTATGGTATCTGTTCCGGCACCTTTGATTTTAGCACCCATCTTGTTTAAAAAGTTTGCCAGATCAACGATTTCCGGTTCTTCTGCAACGTTTTCGATGATGGTTGTACCCTCTGCCAGCACCGCTGCCATCATGATATTTTCTGTGGCTCCAACACTTGGAAAGTCAAGGTATACGTTAGCACCGATTAGCTTGTCAGCCTTTGCTTCCACATAACCGTGCCCCTCTTCAATTTCTGCACCCAGTGCCTGAAATCCCTTCAGATGCAGGTTGATCGGTCTCGCACCAATGGCACACCCCCCAGGCAGAGCAATTCTTGCTTTTCCGGTTCTGGCAAGAAGCGGCCCCATGACCAGTATGGATGCTCTCATCTTCTTAACCAGTTCATATGGGGCTTCTTTGGCGATAATGTTTTTTGTTTCTATTTCAACAACGTTTTCTTCATAATCAGCTTTCACTTCGGAACCAATGCTCCCAAGAAGCTTGCACATTACATCAACATCTCTCAAAACAGGTGCATCCAGTATCTGACAGTTCTCTTCTGTAAGGATTGCTGCTGCCATGATTGGCAGTACCGCATTCTTGGATCCGCTGATTTGCACCTCTCCCTGTAATGGGCCACTTTTATCTACTAAAAATTTTGCCACTGCTTTCCTCCAATATATATATGAATGTTAGTTTTATGTAAAATCACTACCCATCTAGTATAACTTTATTGTTTACGTTTTTCAATTAAAAAATATCAATCAAAAATTGCTATTGATAATCCATGCTTGGCAGGGAATAAAATGCATAAGAAAAGTGTGAACGGCGGAATCAGGAAACTGATCCACGCATGCCACACTTTTCCTGATTACGGAATAGAGTTTCAACGCCGAAGCGAGTTTTTTTATTATGATAAAAAGAAAGAAGTCTTCGTTTTATGCTAAAGGGGGACAAAAAACATATTTAATCAAGACTTCCTTCTCTCTTCTTTCAATTATCCCCTGCTGACAAATCAAATATACATGCAAGCCAAAAGTGAAGCAAAAATTCCGACAATGTAACCAATCATCCCAGCGGAAAAGGAGTGCCTGATATTTTTGACCGATGTCACGCCAAAGTATACTGCCAGGACGTAAAATACAGTTTCACAGCTGCCCACCATCACAGAAGCCGATCGTCCGATAAAGCTGTCCGCCCCAAAATCATTAATGATTCTTTCTACCAAAACAAGTGACCCGCTGCCGGATACCGGCCTGAGTAAGATAAGTGAAATCAGCTCTTTCGGGATTCCCACAAACTGGAACGCCGGTCCGAGAATATTTTCCAGAAATTTCATTGCGCCTGAGCTTACAAGGGCCTCGATTCCGATGAAAATAGCAATGATAAAAGGCAGCAGCTCCATTGCCGTTTTCAGCCCTTCCTTTGCCCCATCGATAAACATATCATAAACCGGTGCTCTTTTATAAATACCATAAAATACAACAATGGTTATAATTCCCGGAATAAAAAAAAGAGAAACCTGGCTGAGAATCGATGCGATCATACTTTCTTCCTCTCATAGAATTTGCATACCATAATGGATGCTGCCATGGATACAAGGCCCGCTAAGATACCGGGAATGATGATACTTCCGGAATTTACTGAGCCAGCCTCGCTGCGAAGCTTTACAATGGTAATGGGAACAAGCTGAACCATAGACATGTTGACTGCAATAAACATGCACATCGCATTACTGGCATGTTCTCTTTTCTGATTCTCCTCATCCAGCATGGACATGGCCCTGATGGAGAATACAGTAGCACTGTTGCCTGCCCCGAATAAGTTTGCAGTAAAACTCATCAATATCATAGCAATGGTATCTTTTTTGAGCCCCTGAGGGAATAAAAACCGGATAAACGGTTTCGTTTTATTTGCAACCATATCGATGAGTCCGGTCTCCTTGGCAATATTCATAATACCGGACCAGACAGCCATAATGCCCGCAAGTCCTATGATAAAATAAACTCCGTCCGTGCAGCTTTTCATCAGGCCTTCACTGAATTCGTTCAGCCTTCCGTTCAGTACAGCGAACAGGATGCCTAAAATAAGCATCCCAGCCCAAATATAATTCATCATGACTAGTGCCCCCTCATTGCAGGATAATATTATTCATATTCAATATGGAAAAAAAGATGTTGAATATTTCCATTTCGTGGGTAATAATATATGCGAGGAGGGAACGTGGAAATGAATACTACAATTACCCTAGGTGACGCCGGCAT
>JARBUO010000026.1 GCA_029239605.1 Bacillota bacterium
AATGGAAAAACGGACAGCAGGTGAACGGCCGAGAGTGGCTGAAAATAAGATGATGAGGATTTAATATGGCACAATTTCAAGTGACATTTTTACCGGACAATATTGAAATTACCGTTGAAGAGGGAACCAATCTGCTGGAAGCGGCAAGAACTGCGGGAATCGAGCTTGGCAGCCCCTGCGGCGGCAGCGGAACCTGCGGCAAGTGTGCCGTGAGGGTCGCTTCAGGCGCTTATGAAGCCGGAAACGATTTTCACCTGGCGGAAGAATGGAAAGCCCAGGGGTATACCCTGTCCTGCACGGCTTCTGTTAAGGGCGATTTGACGGTTGAAATTCCCGAAAAATCCAGAATGAAAAAGCATAAGGTTGTTCTTTCGGAACGACAGATCAGAGAAAATGGATTCTTGCAGCAGAACGGCAAAAATCCTGTGGGAAGAAAGTATCATCTTGTGCTCACAAAGCCTGACCTTGCGGATAATATGAACGACCTTGGCAGGGTCAGAAAGGCTTTGAAGAAAGAATACGGCGTTACAGAAGCAATGATTTCGCTGGACTGTCTGCGGAAACTGCCCGAAGCAATTCGACTTGGTGATTTTGAAATTACCGTTACTGTAGTCATGGATCAATGCCGGTGCGAGATCATTGGAGTGGAACCAGGAAAAGCAGAAAAACCGGCTTTCGGGGCGGCTGTGGACATGGGAACCACAACGGTAGTCGTGGTTTTAGTGGATCTGGAAAGCGGAACAATCGTGGATCAGGAGGGTACCTATAATAAACAGGCCACGTATGGTTCTGATGTCATCTCAAGGATCATTTATGCTGACGAGAACCGGGACGGACTGAATACCCTCAAAGAAGCGGCAATCGATACGGTCAACGAACTGCTGGCGGAACTACTTGCAAGAAACGACCTCTCAGCCGAGGACATCATTTCCGTGGTTTGCGGAGGAAATACGGTGATGACGCACCTGTTTCTGGGAGTCACACCTACTTATTTGAGGCTGGAACCCTACCTACCGGCAGCGGTAACGTTTCCTTCAGTGAAAGCGGGAACACTGGGAATTGGCATCCATTTTCATGCTCCGGTTTTGACCCTTCCTTCTGTCGCAAGTTATGTGGGCGGAGATATTTCGGCTGGCGTATTTGCCATTTTGCCCAAAGATTCTGATGAACTGAACCTGTTCATTGACATTGGAACCAACGGTGAATTGGTCCTGGGCAACAGCGAATGGCTGGTTACCTGCTCCTGCTCAGCAGGGCCCGCATTTGAGGGTTCTGGAATTAACTGCGGAATGAGAGCCATGGACGGAGCCATCGATTGGATTGAGATCGATCCTGTCAATTTGGAGGCGGGCTATCGCGTGATTAACGGCGGCAAACCCTTGGGGATCTGCGGCTCTGGTTTGATTTATTCCCTTTCGGAAATGCTGGAAGCCGGTATTATTGACAGAGCGGGAAAAATTCGGACTCAACCGGAGACAGGTGCAGGTGGCAGCAGAATTCGGATCGGATGGGAAGGACCTGAGTATCTGCTGGTACCTGCTTCGGAAAGCGGTACGGGCAGAGATATCGTAATTACAGAGGGTGATATCAAGAATCTGCTGCGGGCAAAGGGAGCGATCTTTGCAGGCATCAGAACCATGCTGCAGCAAGTTCAGCTGGATATGAGTGTTATCTCCAATGTTTTTATTGCCGGAGGTTTTGGAAAATATATCAACATTACAGATGCAGTACGGATTGGCTTGCTGCCGGATCTGCCGGAAGAGAAATATGAGTATGTAGGCAACAGCTGCATTCAGGGTGCTATTCTGGGGCTGCTTTCCCTGGAAGCCCTGGTGGAAATGGATGAGATCGCATCGAAAATGACGTATCTGGAACTATCCATAGGAAATCAATTCATGGATGAATTTATTTCAGCAGTATTCATACCCCATACAGACCTCAGCTTATTCCCCAGTTTGCAATGAGGGGAAACCGGACACGAAAGGAGTTCACAGGATGACAGTACAAATAGCAGTGGCAGGAAAAGGCGGAACAGGGAAAACTTCATTCTGCGCCTTGTTGATCAGATATCTGATCGAGAGAGGTAAGACCCCAATCCTGGCGGTGGACGCCGATGCGAACGCAAATCTCAACGAGGCATTGGGTTTTTCCATTGACAATGAAACGGTTTCTGAATTGATCGCAGCAACGAAGGACCCAAGTGCAATCCCTTCCGGGATGACCCAGGATGTTTTCATCGAATACAAGCTCAACGCAGCGTTGGAAGAGGGAAAGAATGTTGATCTCATCGTTATGGGAGGACCGGAAGGCCCTGGCTGCTTCTGTTTTCCCAATAACATCCTGCGTAAATATCTGGATCATCTTTCTAAAGGATATCAATATATTGTCATGGACAATGAAGCCGGACTGGAGCATATCAGCAGAAGAACCACTCGAGATATCGATGTGATGTTTGTGGTCAGCGATTGTTCCGCAAGATCGGTGCGATCTGCCGGGCGGATTCAACAGCTGGTCAAACAACTGGATACGAAAGTGAAAAATATTTATCTCATTCTGAACAAAGCAGCGCCAGAAGATGCTGAAACCCTGAAGGACGAAATTGAAAAAACAGGGCTGAAGCTTGCGGGCCTCATTCCTGCTGATCCGATGATTACCAGCTACGATATCGGAGGGAAGGCGCTCTTTGATTTGCCAGAGAATTCACCGGCAGTAGGGGAACTTTATAAAATACTTGACCAATTAAAAATATAATCTTTTAGAAGGGATTTACTCAAAATTAATCATCATGCTTGCACAAAATTAATCATCAAGCCGCGCAAAACGAATCAGCAAACTTGCGCAAAATTAAATAATTAAGCTTGCGAGGAAAGATTCATCAATGCCGAATTTTAACAAGCAAGGGATGAAAGGAGAATCAATCAATGCCTGTACAAATTATAAAAGAAAGAAACAGTGGTAAAGTATTAAACGTTGTTCTGGGTGCAACCAAAGAGCAGGGAGGAACGAGGACCCACACCATTACCGTTGGGGGACAAACAAGCTTGCCATTCCTGCATTTTGAAGGAGAGGTACCCAATAAGCCCGTCATCGCCATGGAAGTGGTTGATAGGGTTCCAGATGATTGGAGCGACGAGCTTAAAGCAGCTTTGGGGGATGTTTTGAACGATCCTGCTGCTTGGGCAAAAAAATGTGTGGAAGAGTTCGGAGCAGAGCTTATCTATCTGAGACTTCAGAGTGCGGACCCGGAACTTGGTGACAGCTCACCGGAGAAATGCATTGAGACAGTGAAAAGCGTTCTGACTGCAGTCGGCGTTCCCCTGGCAGTGGTAGGCTGCGGAATCGACGAGGTAGATAATAAAGTGATCAGTGCCGTTGCAGAAGCCTGCGCTGGTGAAAATCTGCTGCTGGGTCATGCGACGCAGGAGAACTATAATACCTTAACCGCTGCATGCATGGTACATAAGCATACCCTCATAGCCAATTCTCCGCTGGACATCAATATCTGCAAACAGCTGAATATTTTGATCACTGAAATGGGCCTGCCCATCGAGCGAATCATAATGGACCCCAGCATCGGAGGCCTTGGGTACGGTATGGAATACGCCTATTCCATCGGAGAAAGAGGAAGAATCGGAACCCTTCAGGGCGATAAAATGCTCGCACTTCCTACTTTGGGAACAGTTGGCTTTGAAGCATGGAAAGCCAAAGAAGCCAATGTAGGTGTTGATGAATTTCCCGGATGGGGCGAGCAAGGGGAGCGGGGCGTCCTGTGGGAAGCAGTCACGGCTACATCCTTGCTTCAATCCGGCCTTGATATTCTTGTCATGAGACATCCCGAAGCGGTCAGACTGGTCAGAAAGAACATTGAAGACCTTATGAAACCAAGCAGCCTCTAGCCTCAAAGCATAATTTAAAGTCGAACGGCTGAATTAACCGTTATCAATGAAACAGCTGTGGACAGAACCCTGTGAATCGTACGTTAGCCCCAATGAATCATATAAAGGAGAAAAGGATTATGGAAATCATAGGCGAAAGAATCAATGGGATGTTCAAGGACATCAAGGAAGCAATCATTGCACAGGATAAAACTGCTATACAGGAATGGGCTGTCAAGCAGACGGAAAACGGTGCCAACTGGCTTGATGTCAACACTGGGGCCAGCGCAGCGGATCAGTTCGCTGCTATGAAATGGCTCATCGAGACCATTCAGGAAGTGGTCGATACGCCGCTCTGTCTGGATTCCACGAATTATGATCTGATCGAAGAAGGTCTTAAACTCTGCAAAAAACCGGCGCTGATCAACTCCTGCCACGCAGACAGATATAAAATTGAGAGAGTTTTTCCAATGGCCATTCAATATAATGCAAAAGTCATCGGTCTTGCTATGAGTGAAACATCCGGAATTCCCAAGACTGCTGAGGATCGTGTTGCGCTGGCTATGGAGCTTGTTGCAGCTGCCGATGAATTCGGACTGCCTCTGCAGGATCTCTATATCGATCCGCTGATTCTTCCTGTAAACGTTGCGCAGGATCATCCTGTTGAAGCCATGGAAACCATTCGACAGATCAAGCTTCTCTCTGATCCTCCGGCCAAAACTGTGGTTGGTCTTTCCAACGTATCTCAGAAATGCAATAACAGAAAACTCATCAACAGAACCATGCTTGCAATGCTCATGGCCTGCGGACTGGATGCTGCCATCGTTGATGCCAATGATGACGAGCTGATGGATACCGCAGCTGCTGCCAGAATCCTAATGAATAAGGAAATTTATTGTGATTCTTACGCAGATCTTTTCAAATCAAAGAAAATTTAGTGGCACTGTTTTTAGATGGAAACACAGTGATTTTGAAAACAATACGATACTATTATAAGTGAACATAGTATGAATACAAACGGGGGTAGATAAAATGTGTGAATCAACTGTATATCTCATTGATAAGAATGGAAAAGAAAGCCTCTTCTTTGAATTGGTAGACAAAATCGTGCCGGATCAGAACACAGTCTATCTGGAGGACATCCTGGGGCAGAAAAAGTCAATTCATGCAAGGATCAAGGAACTGGCGCTGGTAGACCACAGGATCGTACTGGAAGAGATTTAGTACAGCGTATTTAAATTTTATTGGGTAATATTACACTGCGTTGCGGGTATTCTCGTAAGAAACCGCCCAAACTCGAAAATTTATCACTAGTGCCTTGAAAGATTTATATCCGAGGTTTAAATTTATCAAGGCACTAGGTCAAGTTGAGAATTTGAAGGGTGAGCGGTTTCGGAGAGAATAACCGTAATGCGGTGTTCTTTGCATTACGGAATAAGGAGTTTTATATGGATTTAAGTACGCTGCGCAAAGCTCTGGAGGGTGAGCGCTATGTATTTGACGATAATTTACTAACGACCTTGTACATTGCGATCAAGCTGGGAAAACCCCTTCTGATCGAAGGTGCTGCGGGTGTAGGAAAAACCGAGGTGGCTAAGGTTCTCGCTGCTGCCTACGGGGTTGAACTTACGAGGCTTCAATGCTACGGGGGGCTGGATGAAGCCAAAGCCCTGTACGAATGGAATTACCAAAAACAGCTCCTTAGCATCCAGCTGAATCTGAAGCAGAGCAGTGGCAAAACCGGCGGAGCTGAAACTGATGGAAAAACATCTCAAGGAAATGCAGCTGATCAGGCAGTAGTCAGTGGAGATGCAAATGGCCGAGAGGCAGAATGTGGGGACAAGAGGCTGGAAGGACTCTTCAGCAGGGATTTTCTGCTGGAGCGGCCACTGCTGAAGGCCATCAGCAGTGACAGGGAAGAGGTGCTGCTGATCGATGAAATTGATAAAGCGGATGAGGAATTTGAAGCCTTTCTTCTTGAACTCCTTTCCGATTTTCAGGTATCCATTCCTGAGCTGGGAACTGTCAAAGCAAAGATGCGCCCCGTTATTGTTCTGACCAGCAATAACACGAGGCAGCTTTCCGATGCACTTCGAAGAAGATGTGCCTATCTGTTCATCGAATATCCGACCATTGAAAAAGAGTATGCTATTATCAACGCGAAAATACCCGGTGTGCCGGCCAAGCTTGCAGCTGATGTAGCAGCTGCCGCTGCATATTTGAGAAACAACGAAAAGATATTCAAAAAACCTTCCATCGCAGAGACCCTGGACTGGGCTTCTGCACTGATGGCGCTGGATCAAAAGAGACTTGATGAGGAAAGTGCTGCGAAGACCGTGGGCTTTATGCTGAAAAACCAGGAGGATATTTTGGAATTTTCGGAGGACGGCGGATTTGGACGATTTATTGCTGAACAACTTACTTAGATTTTTCGAGGTCCTGCGAACCGCAGGGGTCAGGGTAAGCCTGTCGGAAGCCATTGATGCCATCGAAGCACTTGTCTTTGTGGGAGTGCTGGACAGGACTACGGTAAAGGCAGCGCTCGCTGCATGTGTTGCAAAGAGCGAAAATGAAAGAAAGATCTTTTCCGAATGCTTTGAGCGGTTTTTCATCAATCCCCTTGAGAAGAACAATTATATCACCCACAAAACGCAGGCGAGAGAGCAGAGAAAGCTGGAAATCATTGAGAGAGCTTCCGAGCTTCAATATCAGGGTCAGGAGCTTGACCTCAGCAATGAACTGAAGGAAGTCTATTCTGAGATTACTGTCTCTGAGCGTCAGAGCATTCTGGATTTCCTGGAGCGGTCTTCCACGGGGAAAAATATGAAGTCCCATTTCAAGCCCATTACGGAAAATGTGGTAAAGGGGAAGCTGAACAATCTGAAGAACAAGTACAGAAAACCATGCGATCACCATCAATGCAGCATCTTTTACAGTCCTGTTTCAGAAGCTGGAATCATTGCGGAAGATGCAGAGGAAGCAATCCGTGAGGAAAACAGTCTCATCTATAAAAATCTCAGTACCATCGAAGATAAAGATATGCCTGCTGTGATTCAGCTGATCAGAGCCATGGCTGAAAGGCTGCGAAAGAGTACCAGAAGTCGGCTGCGTACTTCGGGAAGAGCCGGTCTTGATTTTAAGAGGACCATCAGTTCCAGTATTGCTTCGGGAGGTACATTGTTCCGATTAAAATATAAAAGAAAACACGGACCGAAACAGAGAATCCTTACCCTTTGTGACGTCTCTGCTTCCATGTATCGCTTTTCAGGATTTGTGCTGAAATTTATCTCCTGTCTCCATGCCGAAGTCTCTTCTGCAGACAACTACGTATTTTCTACGGGCATTGAAAAGCTCAACATCAGGAGCTTTACAACCTCTACCGATATTGAGCAGGAAATCACAAAAAGTAAGGTGTGGAAAAAAGGAACGGACATTGGTCAAGCAATCCACCATATTCTAACGGACCGATTTGCGATTGTAAATTCGTCCACCATTGTCATTATCGTCAGCGATGCAAAGACACTCAATGTTTCAAAGGCATCGGAGGGCCTTAAGCAGCTGTCGGCAAAAGTCAAGCAAATCTATTGGCTTAACCCCATACATGAATCCGATTGGAGTGAAATTGCCGGTCTGGATGGGTTCAAGCAACACTGCATCATGCTGGACTGCAGCAATCTTGACAAGCTGAGCAGAGCTTGCGAACGGTTTTAAGTAATCGGAGAAACCACTCCCAATGAACTTCACTTTCCTCAGAATGTATTAGGGGAAACGGTAAAGGTTCATGGTTATTATGCCAGAAAGACTAGGTGAGGTTATTTATTTAAAATACCTTTTCGATAGTTCTTCGGCGTTACGCCCTTCAATTTCTTAAACACTTTTGAAAAATAACTCTGATCGTCAAAACCCGCCTGCAGCGAGACATCGATCAAATTCAAATTTGTATTGGTCAAAAGTTCGCAGCTTTTGTTAATTCTGATTTGATTCAGATAGTCGGTGAAGGTAATCCCCATCTCCTGCTTAAAGAGCATGGACAAATAGGATGGATTTGTATGTAGATGGCTTGCAACAGTCTTTAAGGAGATTTTATTCTTATAATTCTCATTCACATCGTGAATCGCCAATCGGATGATTTGGGAATTGCCGGAGTAGGAGCTTGCAGCGATGGCCTGAACAATACTGTCCACCAGGTTTGAAGTTAAAATGGATAACTCCTGAAAACTGACAGCCTTATTCAAAACATTCATATCATAATAGTATGCTTCCGCCTGCTCCTGGGACAAACTGGTCCTTTCTGTAACCAGACGGGACAAGATGGTACAGATACTGAGCACTTTTGTCTTGATCGAGGATAAATCACCAGCTTCAATGAGAGAAATCCTGCTCAAAAGTTCCTTCAGCAGTTCCAGACTACCCTTGGAATCTCCTTCCTTCACCCGCTCCATAAGCTGATTTTCAAGATCATAGGGATATGGCATGGTCTTATTCTCTTTTTTATATTTCTGAAGGCTGATGCCGATTTTTCTCTGCTCTTTGTATTGACTGTTGATGCTGGTATAATCCTCATTGGGGGAGATTGCTGCAAGAATACAGCTCCAAAACAGCGTTGCAAGATGGGATACTTCCTTTGGCTTATATACTTTGATATTGCGCAAAAACAGAATGGCCTTGGGAAATGCATCAAAATGAATATGATTCAAGGAGAAAATATTGGATATGCTGCTTTCCTTCAAATCCCCCATAATGATGGGTCCAGCCATGAAACAGCCCAAAACCTGGCCGTTGATGATGAGTGAAACGGCAATCTTGACCAGCCCTGCTTTGCACAGAAAAACGTAAGGCTCACCAAGCTGCGCAGAAAGCTTCGCCGACGAGGCAAGATTCCTTGAGCAGGGGCTGAGAGGGTCTTTGTAAATATCGAAATAATTGCAGAATTTGCTTTGCTTATTGCATTCCCATTCAATTTCATGATTGGGATTAAAAAATGTAACTGGGATATCAGAGATAATACAGAAGGATTGGATAGCTTCTTCAATCTGAGATGACAGTTCCTGAGAGGCAGATACCGAAGAAGGAAGACTGAAATTTTCCATTTTTTCAAACTCCTTAGAACTGTAAAAATATATACGTTGGACAATAAAATATTACCATAATCATAAAACCAAAACAATAAAATATTCAAATCTAACCAATAAAAACTACAAAAATAACAAAAAGCATTTCTATGATCCCAGAAACAATTAATATAAGATAAGGTTAGCAAGGCTAGAACCACAATTTAATACACAATTATTTTAGGAGGGTAACATGACGAAGGAAGCATTATTCAAGGAAGCGTTTGATTCGATCCTGGATTGTGATGAAGACAAGGCAATGGATGTATTGAAAACTGCTGAAGAGCAGGGGATCGACTCCGTTGAGCTTTTGACCCAGGGCTTCAGCGCGGGAATCAAGCATCTTGGAGATCTGTTCGGACGCGGGGAAGTATTTCTCCCGGA
Source organism: Bacillota bacterium (assembly GCA_029239605.1). Classification (GTDB taxonomy): domain Bacteria; phylum Bacillota; class Clostridia; order Peptostreptococcales; family Anaerovoracaceae; genus Anoxybacterium. The sequence continues at coordinate 9,371 of JARBUO010000026.1, forward strand.
ACTGATTTTTGGTGCCGAAGTAATGAAAAAGGTTACGACAGAAATCGAAAGCAAGATGGATGCCTCCCAGGTTTCCACCAAGGGTGTCTTTGTCATCGGAACCGTTGAAGGCGACGTTCATGACATCGGAAAAGGGATCGTAGCTTCTCTGGTAAAGACCAATGGATTTGATGTCTATGACATCGGCAGAGAAGTTCCGGCTGAAGTATTCATTGAAAAAGTAAAGGAATACAATGCAGATTTCCTTGGGAGCAGCGCGCTTCTCACTACGACCATGACGGAGCAGAAAAAAATCGAAGAACTGATGGAAAAAGCGGGATTAAAGGGCAAGGTGAAGACACTGGTAGGCGGTGCCCCTGTAACCAAGCGGTGGGCAGAAAAAATCGGTGCCGATATGTACTGTGAAGATGCCAGTGATACCGTAAACGCGCTTCTTGGATGGATTGGAGAAAAATAGAGCAAGGGATACATAGGACTATAAGAAGAGAATATTCGAAGAAAAGTAGCATCAACTAAAATGTTAGGAGGCTGATCGTGAGCAAGTTTAAGTACGAAGATGACATCTACGGCTATTGTATCCTGCGCAACGAAGATTTAGATGCCTTACATGAAGCTACACTGGATCTTATGGAGAATTACGGTCTCCAGATCCACGGAGAAGAAGCGCTTGAAATCTACAGCGCAGCGGGCTGTGACGTAGACCGCAGCATTGACCGGGTAAGATTCCCCAGAAATCTTGTCAATGACAGCATTGCGTCCTGCCCGGAGGAATTTACCCTATGCGGTCGTGATCCGAAAAATGACGTCAAGGTTGGAGGCAAAAAGGTTGCCTTCAAGAACTTCGGAACAGGGGTCAGAATGATTGATCCATATACCGGAGAAGTAAGGGATTCTACCAAAGAGGATCTGGGAAATGTGGCAAGATTCTGCGATGCCATGGATACGGTGGACGTTTTCTCCATTGCAGTCGCTGCGGGGGATGTAAACCAGAAAGTGAAATGTCTCCATGAAGCGGAAATTGTATTCCATAATTTAACGAAGAACTTTGCCCATGATCTGGAGGGGATAAAAAACACCCAGCGTTTCATTGACATGGCAGCCGCAATTCAGGGCGGTTATGATAAGCTGAGAGAACGGCCGATTATTGCCATGGGAGCCTGCCCCAACAGTCCCCTTGAAATTAACGAGAATGAGTCCAGCATCATCATGCTGTCAGCGAGACATGGCTTGCCCATCGACATTCTTTCCATGGGGCTTTGCGGAGGAACCACGCCTGCTACCCTTGCCGGCACTTTGGTGGTTACTAATGCGGAAATTTTAGGTGGAATCGTTTTATCCCAGATCATAAATAAAGGAAACCCAATCCTATATGGAACCTCCACAACCATTATGGATATGACAACTGCTACCTCCCCGGTAGGCGCTCCGGAGCATGCCATGTGCGGCGCCGCAGTAGGTCAGATCGGCCACTACTACGGGATTCCTACCAATGTAGGCGGAACTTAGGGGGACAGCAAAGTAATTGATGCCCAGATCGGGCACGAAAAGACAATGACTTCTCTATTACCGGCAGTTACCGGAAGTAATATCATTTACGGAATGGGAATGCTGGAAATGGGTATGACCATGAGCTATGAGCAATTGCTTATTGACCAGGAAATCGTCCGCATGATCAGGCGAGTATTGCAGGGCATTCCTGTAAACAAGGAAACCATTGCTCTAGATGTAATCCAGAAGGTAGGGCCTGCTGGTAATTACCTCCGCGAAAGACATACCTTGAAATACATGAGACAGGAGTTGTCGAGCACAAAGCTCATCAACCGCAGAATGAGAGACCACTGGCTGAATGAAGGCGGAAAGGACATGGCCCAAAGAGCAAGAGAACAGGCCATAGAGATTCTTGAAAATTACAAACCTGTTCCGCTTTCTGAGGAAGCCGCGAAGAAAATCCGCGCCATCGTCGAAGAGGGTGAAGCAGAAGCTGCTGAACTGGGCGAATAAAACGTACACAGATGTACGCAAGCAAACCTGACGATGCCAGCAGCGCAGTATTGTACAAAATTAACAAGTCAAGAGAAAGGACGTGTGAAATGGGAGACCATAAAAAATACTTCACGCGAATGGGTGACGGCTCCATCATTTATATGACGGAAGAAGAAATTCGGGCCGACATCAAAGCTGGGGTAGAAGATGCAGCAGACCGAGGGAAAATCGCTCCGCTGACGGAAGAGGAAATGAATCATATCTATGATATCATTACCATGCCCGGCGGTATTGTAGGCGTTGATCCCAAGGATGCCATCGTAACATCAAACGACTCCGGTTCGGATAAAATCAGCACAAAGTGCTGTATTCCCGTGGACAGAAGTATCAATGCAATGATACACGAAAGAGTTTTGGGTGCTGATTCGGTAGATATCGGGCTGGAGGATTACAACTACAAGACCGTTAAGGGCGTTGCTAAGCGAGAAGCTGCAGTGCTGAAGAGGGCACTGAACTATACTACAATGCCACTGTTTTATGGAGCGATGCCCAACCTGGGATTTTATACAAAGCCCGACGGCCCCATTGACAACTGGGCAGTCCTGCTTCCGGAAGGAAAGATTAAGGAAGCCATGGCAGCTCAGGAGGAAGCGGTTGATCACGCGGTCAGAGACATCGTCTTTGTAGCGGAACAGATGCATGACGTGGGAGCAGACGGCTTCCAGCTGGATACCAGCGGTGCTGCAGGCGATGCAGACTTTTTGGCAGCCCTCAAGGCCTGTGAGATCATACGGGAGAAATTTCCGGACATGGGTGTTGAAATCGGAATGGCAGGAGAGTTTGTACTGGGTATGCATGGCAGGCTGAAATACAACGATGTCAGACTTGCGGGACTTTATCCCCATCATCAGGTAAAGCTCGTCGAACAAGCGGGAGCCTCCATCTTTGGTGCTGTGGTCAATACCAACTGCAATGCAACGTTCCCCTGGAACATTGCAAGAGTCTGCACCTTTATCAAGGCATGCTCTGAGGTTGCGACCATCCCGGTTCATGCCAATGTTGGGATGGGCGTTTGCGCCATCCCCATGTGCGAAAATTCCCCGGCGGATATCGTGTCCAGAGTGGACAAATGCCTTATTGAAATCTGCAAAATAGACGGATTGTAGATTGGCGTGGGAGATCCCCTGGGACAGGAAGCTACACACGGAATCTGCGCCAGCATGGGCGGTGTCCGCACAACCGGAGACATGGTAATGCGGCTTCAGATCGCTAAGAAGATGAGAATCGATGAAGCGAAAAAGTATGTGGCGGAAAAGCTTGGTCTTACCATCGAAGAGATCTGCGATGTTGTGACTATGGCTGAAGTAAGAGAAGAAAGAGGTTTTGGTCTTGCCAATTTCGAGCCCTACGCGGAGTCCAACATAGGTATGGAGGCGAAGTTTAGGATTGCAGAAGTTTTAGACATCAAGATCAATTCCGTCGAACGCTTCAAAGAGAGAGCCGGATTGAAATAATCCAGAACGTATCATATGCCTGGTAATTTTGGAGAAAGCCGGATCAGCGGCAGGTAGGTGCCTTCCGTTGGCAGTGGACTTCAAAGCTGGGGTACATATGGAAAACAGTAACATATGACTGAAAAGTCGGTTTAAAGGGAGATGTAATTTACACCTCCCTTTTATCTGGGATGAAATGCGTTTTCAGATGGATAAAAGGAGTGTGCTGAATTGGTGCAAGCCATCTTTTTATCAAACCGGCAATGGTCGCATAATGATACAAATTTCGACATGACTGCGAGAAAAAATCATACGGTAGATGCTTTCCATTTCAGCGTTTTCGTGTATAATGTAAATAGAAACTTCTCTGTACGTTAAATATTAAACAAGCTGAGTTTTGGCAGAAAGGATATCCTATGTGGTTAGAAAGTCAAACTTGCATCGGAGGCGGCAGATGTCATGAATGCGGAAGATGCAACCGCTATGAAACAACAAACAGGAAATCGAAACTTCTTTTCCTGCCAGACGACTTTAATCCCCAGCAGGAGCCAGCCCAGACCGATGGAAGGTCAAAATACGGTGTCGCATTTGACATTGGTACGACCACCGTTGTGGGTATGCTCTGGGACCTGACAAACACCCGGCTGGTGGATGTAACTTCCAGAACGAATCCTCAGAGCACATATGGTGCTGACGTAATATCGAGGATTACATACAGCATGGAAAGCCAGGAGCATCTCATGCTTCTCAGGGACAAGGTCCGTACCTGTCTCAATGAAATGATTGCAGAATTTCATACCAGGCATTTGATTGAACCGGCAGACATTTTTAAGGCCACAGTGGTAGGGAACACTACCATGAGTCATCTGTTCCTCGGGCTTAGTCCATCAACTCTTGCTTTAGCGCCATTTGAACCGGCATTTAGCGGACCTGTTGAAAAAAGCGCTGTAGAACTTGGTCTTACGATGAACGAGGCCGCAAAGGTTTACGTTCTCCCCAATATAGCAGGCCACGTGGGCTCTGATATTGTGGGTGTTATTTTGGCCTCCGGGATTCAGGAACTTTCCGGTGTAAGGCTTGCCATTGATATCGGAACCAATGGCGAAATCGTGCTTTCGGATAACGGGAGGATGCTGGTTTGTTCTACTGCTGCAGGTCCGGCCTTTGAAGGTGCCCGGATCTATCAGGGCATGCGGGCTGCGAAAGGCTCTATTGAAGGTGTGTCCATAGAAGAGGAGAATGTCATCATAAAGGTGATTGAAAATACTGAGCCTATTGGAATTTGCGGCTCCGGCCTGATCGATGCAGTTGCCGTAATGCTGGATGCAGGGATCATTAATTATAAAGGGAATATTCTCAGCGGCGAGGATGCGGTAAAGCAGGGGATACATTCTGAACTTGCCGAAAGGCTCCGAAAAGGGAAGAACGGAAATGAATTTGTTCTCGCCTGGAAGGAAGCGGAAGAGGACATCGTCATTACGCAGAAGGATATTCGGGAAGTCCAGCTTGCAAAAGGAGCGGTTTACGGAGGTATTATAATCCTGATGCAGTGTCTCGGTGTCAGTTTGTCTCAGCTTGAGGAAATCATGCTGGCTGGGGCATTTGGAAGTTATATCAACAAGAAAAGTATTCTTAGGATTGGCATGCTTCCCAATGTTGAAGAGAATAAAATATCACATATCGGCAATGCAGCAGGCGTAGGAGCCTGTATGGCGTTACTGTCAGAAACTGAACGAATCAAAGCCTACGTACAGTCGGAGGATGCAGAGCATATTGAGCTGGCCCTTCATCCGGATTTTCAGAGAGAGTATATCAATGCAATGTATTTTCCTAAGTAAAGCTGAATCAGCAAAGAGCCCTAAGGAGAAAAGATCCGTGGATAAAGACGAATTGATCAAAATTGCCCATAGGACCATCGTTGAAGCCGACGAAGAAAGAGCAATGCAGGTGATTGATGAAGCTCTGTCGTCTGGGGTCAACATCATGGAAGTGCTGCGGGATGGTTTTGCCGAAGGGAACAGAGACATTGGCGAACGCTTTGAAAGCGGCAAGCTCAGTTTGCCTGAGCTAATTTTTTCCACTGAGATCATGAAGAAGGTACTGCATGTGGTGGAGACCCATACGAATATAGATGATATCAAAGTCAAAGGGAAAGTATTGATTGCCACGGTAGACGGCGATGTTCATGAAATCGGAAAGGGAATGGTTGTTTCAACCATGAAAAGCTATGGTATCGATGTGATCGATATCGGCCGCGAGGTTCCTGTTGAGCAGATTATTGAAAAAGCGCAGGAGTATCAGGTTGATATTATTGCAACGAGTGCGCTGCTTACCTCTACCTTGAAGGAACAGAAAAAGCTGGAAGAAACCCTCAGAAAAATGGGAATTAGAAATAAATTTAAAACTATGGTAGGCGGTGCCCCCTGCACGCTGCGATGGGCGAAACGCATCGGAGCGGATCATTATACCGAGGATGCAGTGGAAGCTGCCAAAAGAGCAATTTTAATTCTAAGGAACAAAGAGAGGCCGTAATTCTACATGACAGATAAATTTACGACAACCCAGACCAACCGTTTGGTGGAATTGAATGCGGAACCGGAAGTGTTTTCACAGGAGTTTGATGCACCAGAAGTGCGGAATCAATTCTTTAAGGAAACGGAGAACCGCCTGGTAAAAAAGAATCGGGATAAGCTGCGGACGCTGCTGAAACAGCAGCATAAGCCCCTTTCTATAAGGATCGAAGAGCAGATTAAGACTTGGCTCACAGAGAAAGAGGGGTTTACTCAGGTTGTAACTCCAACCATTATCTCAGCAGAGATGCTGGATAAGATGACGATAACAAAGGAGCATCCGCTGACGAATCAGGTGTTTTGGCTGGATACGAAACGCTGCCTTCGGCCCATGCTGGCGCCAAACCTTTATGTGGTCATGAGAGATCTTTATAAGGCTACCAGGGAACCGGTAAGGATTTTTGAAGCAGGCTCCTGCTATCGAAAGGAGTCACAGGGTGCTCAGCACATGAACGAATTTACGATGCTGAACCTGGTTGAATTTGCGGGAATTGAAGAGGGTACGCAGATGGAGCGCTTGAAGCAGCTGGCGAAAGCGGCCATGGAAGCCATCGGAATGGAAACCTATGAACTGGTAATTGAAAAATCAGAGGTCTACGGCGAAACCCTGGATATTGTTGCAGACGGGCTGGAACTGGCTTCAGGAGCCTATGGTCCCCACTTTCTTGACGGCAGATGGGGTGTTTTTGAGCCCTGGGTTGGCATTGGTTTCGGAATTGAGCGAATTACAATGAAAATGGGTGGTTATCAAACCATTAAACGGGTAGGAAAAAGCATAGCGTTTTTAGACGGTTCGCCGTTAAATTTATAAATTTAGTCTGGTGTCTCTCACCCGGGAATATGGGATACAGGTTCTTAGGGACAGAATACCGGCAAGCTTGGAACATCCGGAGGGTAATAATTTGACGAGATTGATAACAGAGTGGATCGCAGATATCGAAACCAACATTAGAGAACAGGAGCGCGATCTAAAAAGTAAAACCGGGCACGACTATACATCGGTTGCGGCGAAAGCAGGAGGCTGGTCTTACGGTGATATTGAAAGAGCTTCTCAGGAGATCAAAGTGGCGGTTGTGCCCATTACTGCAGGTTTTGGGATCATCGGTTCCTTTGCACAGTCCGTTGTCTCAGTTACGAAAGCAATGGGTTTCCGAAGCTTTGTGACACAAAATACTGATGTTAGCGGCATTCACGAAGCGCATCAGCTCGATGCAGACATTGTTTACATAGCAGACGACAACCGCTTCATCTCAGTCAATTTGAACAAAAAGAAAATGGCAGACAATAACACAGCAACCGCTGCGGGCTATATTGCGGCGCTGGATGGAGCAATCGGTTCCTTTGTGGGAAAAGAGGTCCTGTTGATGGGCTATGGAGTCTTGGGTAAGGAATTTTTGAAAGGTCTAAAGAAAAAAGGCGTTTCTGTAGCTGTTTTCGATCTCGACAAGGAGAGGCTTGCCCAGGCGAGCCGGGAGGAAGTCACCGTGATTGACTCCTTTGCCAGAATCAGCTCATATCGATATATGATTGATGCGACCTCTCAGGGCGGCTGGCTGCACCAGGGTCTGCTGCACCCGGAAGCATGGATTGCAGCTCCCGGCATTCCGCTTTCACTGAATGAAGGCGCTTACGAGGCCTACGCAAGCAGGTTGATTCACGATCCATTGCAGATTGGCGTAGCTGCAATGCTTGGAATGACGCTGTAAAAGTCTGTTGCTGAAAAGGTATGACGCTTTCCAAAAGTTTGAAATAATAACAGGTGTGAAACTGTAAAGTTTGTAATTATAAAAATTTGAATGAAAAAGTCTCACCTGGTGTAAAAGGAGGTTCCGGCAGAAATGAATAACCAAGTACACCTGCTGGACAGGAGGGAAGCGGACTCCTTCGCAGAAGATTATTTTCTGAGCATCTGCGGATTGAAAAACCGTGAGGGTGGTAAATACACCAGGATGCTGGAGCAGGGGATGCAGATCAGAGACAGAATCAGTGAAGGAATTGATTTAAAAGCGGTGGTTTCCGGCTTTGGCAGGGAGATATTATCAGGAAACACAGCGACCATCGGAGCCACGACCTTTATTTGCAATGGATTTCAGCAACTGAGAAAAGAGAAAATACATAAGATCTATGCATATATCCTTACCGCGGGAAGTTTTGAGTTAGACGACACAGAACCGGTCATTGAGCAGCTCTATGCTGACATTTGGGGAACTGCGTATACCGATGCAGGGCTGGAAGTGCTGAAGGCCAAGCTGGTGGAAGCGGTAAGGCGGGAATCCGGAGATCAAACCACCGTTGTTCTGGAGCCATTCGGGCCTGGATTTTACGGCATGGATGTGGAACAGGTAGGGAAGTTTTTCGAAGTACTGGAGGGAGATCGGATTGGTGTCAAAGCACGGACCAACAGTCTGATGCTGCCGCTGAAGTCCTGTGCAGGATTTTTTATCGCTGCTGACGAGGGGACGAGCCTTCCTTCCAAAGATTGTAAAAGCTGCCGGGCGGACCACAGTGGCTGTGAATTCTGTCATGCAGTGATCAAAGGAAATCGATAAGAGAAGAGCCGCAATCGTCGGAGACCTGTAGTGGGTCTATGACGGAAGTAGCGGAGCCACTGATACGGGGAGCAGATCGTATTGATCGCATAGACTCTAAATCTATGCAGCCGAGTGAAACTCTCGGGCTCCTCGCCAAAATTTCACTGCCCCGGGCGTGTTGTACCTTGTCAAAGGAGCGTAGCATGAATAGAGATGAGATTATCAGTATACTTAGTGAAGACAATCCCGTTAAGACAGAGGAGTTGTTCCGCAGGGCCAGAGCGGTCAGAGCGCAGGAATTCTCCAACAAAATCTTCTTATACGGCTTTGTCTATTTTTCTACCTGGTGCAGAAATAACTGCAACTTCTGTTACTACAGAACTTCTAACACCATCCCTCGCTATCGCAAGGATGCCTCTGAAATCATAGCCATTGCAGAACTTCTTGCAGAATCCGGCGTCAACCTCATTGATCTTACCATGGGTGAGGACATGGCGTACCATAAAGAGAGCTTTGCCTCAGTCTTTGATTTGATACAGGAAATTAAAGATAGAACCGGTCTGCCTGTCATGATTTCTCCCGGAGTGGTGGAGCACTCGTGGATCGACCGGTTTTCTGATCTGGGAACAGAATGGTATGCACTCTATCAGGAGACTCATAACAAAGAGCTGTTTGCACGACTGAGAACAGGACAGGACTATGATGAGCGGATGAATGCAAAGCTGTATGCGAGAGACAGAGGTATGCTCATCGAAGAGGGGATTCTCACTGGGGTGGGAGAGAGTGTTGCGGATATTGCCGACTCTTTACTGGAAATGGGGAGGATCGCAGCCCGGCAGGTTCGTGTCATGAGCTTTGTTCCACAGAAAGGAATTCCCATGGAGCAGGTGAAAAAACCGGAGCCGTCACAGGAACTGAAGATTATTGCACTTTTGAGGCTTCTTTATCCCAAGGCTTTAATTCCTGCTTCTCTGGATATCGACGGGATTAAAGGTCTGGAAGGCCGGATCAATGCAGGAGCCAACGTGGTTACCTCAATTATTCCTCCACGGTCGGGGCTTGCTGGTGTCGCGCAAAACAGTATGGATGTGGATGAAGGAGGAAGAACTGTAGCAGAGGCAGCGCAAATTTTGAGGAATATAGGACTTGAACCGGCTTCTGCGAAAGAATACATAACTTATCTCACAATGCTCCGGGAGGCATCGAGCTGATGGCTTGTACACGGTAACATTCTTTACAACCAGACTGGAGGAGATCAGAAGTGACGCGGATTGCAATTGTAGGAGGAAAGCTCCAGGGAACCGAGGCAGCATATCTAGCGAGAAAAGCAGGCTTTACCAGCATCCTAATCGATAAAAACGTGCATTCGCCTGCCATTGGATTATGTGACGAATACCTTTGTTGTGATGTGACAAAAGAAACCGAAGAACTTATACGTGTATTGAAAGGTGTTGACTTTGTTCTGCCGGCCAATGAGAATGAAGCGGTATTGAACGCCTTGGCAGAATTTTCAAAAAAACATGGTTTCCCTTTTGCTTTTGATCAGGAAGCCTATCGTATCTCATCCTCCAAGCTTTTATCAGATGAGTTAATCCATGTAAATGGGATTCCTGCACCAAAATATTATCCCGAATGCGGCGGCCCTTATATTATTAAACCCTCTTCCATGAGCGGGAGCGAGGGCGTGCGGAAGCTTCCGGATGAAGAAGCTTTGATTCAATTTCTGGACGCTGTAACTGGAACGGAAGAAAGCAGATTAGAAAAAAGGAAAACATCATGGGTGATCCAGGAGTATCTGGAAGGACCCTCATATTCTATAGAAGTGATCGGAACCCCAGGCTGTTATCAGACCTACGAAGTGACCCAGATTCATATGGATGAGGTTTATGATTGCAAGATGGTAACTTCCCCCTGTCCTCTGAGCGAACAGCAACAGGAAGCCTTTCGGCAGACTGCAGTGAAACTGGCTGAACTGACGGGACTGAAAGGCATCATGGATGTTGAGGTGATCGATGCCAAAGGGGAATTCAAGGTACTTGAGATCGACGCACGAATCCCCAGTCAGACTCCCACTGCAGTTTATCACACATCAGGGGTTAACTTTGTTGAAGAATTAAAAAACCTATTCTGCGGTGATGGCACTATCCCTAAAACAAATCAGAAGGCAAATCAAGAGAAGAAATTTTGCTCTTACGAGCATTTCTTGATCGATAACGGAAAAATTACAGAACACGGCGAGCATATCATGTCTCAGGGTGGCATTCTTAATCTGCGGGAGCGGTTTTACGGCGCGGACGAAGTGATCTCTGACTACACAAGCAATGAAAAGATTTGGCGAGGAACGTTTATCAATTGGGCAGATACCGAGGCAGAGCTAATGGATAAGCGGCAACGCATGAGAGAGCGAATCCAAACAGGTTTCTCAGGTGATCTGGGCTGACGGCAAAAGGAAAGCAGCAAGGAATACAATGGAATCAGGACGCTTAGGAAACTCATTCCATGACGTACATCTGATCGGTTTAATTTTCGCTTAGAAAACGCAGCAGGAAGGACGAAGCAAATGAGTGACGAAAAAAAAAGATACTACAGGAAACAGGTAGAACTGTTTCTGCTGCTTGATAAAATAAAACTCTGGCCGTCACGGACGGGAATTCTTCATGGGATCCGTTCCATCAATACAAAGGGAGACTATGCCGAAGTCACGACCCATTGCGGTAAATCCTTTCGGATCTATAATTCGCGGAATTCCAGAGCGGCACGCTGGCTTCGGAACAAATGGGTAAGCCGGCCCTGCAAAGACTGCAGGATACCGGAATGGAAACTTGAAAAATACTCTACGACATTTTTCACGCAGCATTATGGAAGCGATCTGCGGCATAAGGATTAGGCTTCACCTTATGCTTTTACAATCGGTCGATAGCCTTCAAAATACCATAAAGAATTGCCTGAGGCCGGGGCGGACAGCCTGGAATGTAGACGTCTACCGGGACAACGGAATCAATCCCGTTTTTTACAGCATACGAATCGCGGAAGATCCCACCGCTGCAGGCACAGGCTCCTACGGCACCTACAAGCTTCGGGCTGGGCGTTGCCTCATAGGTTTTCAGAAGCGCAAGCTCCATATTACGGGCGGCAGTGCCCGTGACAAGCAGCATATCTGCGTGTCTTGGGGATGCGACAAAATGTATTCCAAACCGCTCAATATCATTGAAAGGATTGTTCAGCGCATTAATCTCATAGTCACATCCGTTGCAGGAGCCGGAATCTACCTCTCTGATTTGAAGGCTCCTGCCAAATCTCTTTTCAATCTTCTCTTTTAATTGCTTTCCCAATTCTTCATAGGTTGGTTCACCGCAAGACGCCATCCCGTGATTTTCATCATTCGTCGTATCGCAACGGGGCATACCGCTCTCTTCAAAAGTCACATCATCACAGGGTGGTATCGCCTGCTCTTCCAAAGAACCGTTTGCATGCAGTTGCTTTCTAAGTTTTACAGCAAGCTCAAATTCGTCGGTGATCTCCACCGCTCCGTGGGGGCAGACTTCCGAGCAGAGAACACAAAAGATGCAGGCATCATAATGAATTTCTGCCTTGTGGGTTTCCGGATTTTCTACGATGGCGCCGGAAGGACAGCGGGCGATACACGCCCCGCAGGCCGTGCATTTTTCAGGGCCTATCACTGGCTTGCCGCTGATGAGGCTTGTATCGAAGGGCTTGGCAGGATAATTCTGTGTCACCCGGGGGTATTGGATTATTTTCTTGATTACTTGAAACATAGTATACTCCTTACAGATCGTTAGGATTTCAACCGCAACCCACAGCTCTTTCCCTGAACAGGCTGTGAATCCTAACTACAGATCATTTCCCGCATAGGACAGATTAAAGCTCTTGTTGATCAGTGGAAAATCCGGGACAATATTGCCGGAAACCGCATGGCAAAGAGCAGGCCAGCTGCAGAAGGATGGTGTTCTGACCTTATACCGCAGGATGGTATTGTTTTCTCCAACCATCACATAATGGATGTTTTCTCCTCTGGGAGCTTCTGTCAGGCCGTAAGCACTGCGATAAGGTTCCAGCATTCCGATTTCCTCTCTTACAGTTCCCTGGGGAATTCGCTCAAGAACCTGCAGCATCAATGATATGGACTGGAAGCATTCTGCCAGTTTTACTTTCATTCTGCTGCTCACATCTCCGTCGCTTTGAACTGGGGTTTCAAACTCCAGCTGAGTGTAGACTTCATAGGGAAAGGCTGTTCTCACATCAAAGTCAACGCCGGAAGCTCTGCCTCCGGGGCCGGTAGCGTTGAGATCCACTGCAATCTTATTCTTCAAAATTCCGGTGTTTTCAATTCGGTCGATAAAAAGGCTGTTGCGCATGACAATTGCTTCTGTTTCGGCAAGTTCTTTCTGAAGCTCGGACAAAAGCCTTGCAAGAATTTCTTCTTTTCCATGGACAAAATCTTTCCGGACACCGCCGGGTATATTCACACTTCTTAAAAAACGCATTCCGCACAGCTCATCAGCGATTCGATAACTCCAGCCCCGAAGCATCTTAAACTGATAGGATGCAAATCCATAAGCCACATCCTGGCAGATTCCCGCAAGATCGCCCAGATGGCTGGTAACCCGTTCCAGTTCTGCAAATAGAACTCTGGTAAATGAAGCTCTGACAGGTACCTTGATTCCTGCAATTTTTTCAACAGCCTGACAGTAGGTAAGAGAATTGGTAAAGGTTTCATCTCCGGAGATTCTCTCGGAGAGATAGAATCCGTGCTCGATGGTTTTTCCCTCGCTCAGCTTTTCGATGCCCTTGTGAACGAAATAAAGCTGGGCTTCCAGATTGAGAATAGGTTCTCCTGCAAGGCTGAAACGGAAATGACCCGGTTCGATGATTCCTGCATGGACGGGGCCTACCGGTATTTCGTAGACACCTTCCCCGTCAATTCTTGTAAATTCTATTCGTTCATCGGCGAAGTCGGGACGCTTCTCCGCAGGATAGTCGCTGCGCAGCGGGTAGTGGTTTTTCGGCCAGTTCCCGTGAAACACGAGCCGTTTCGGATTGGGATGCCCCATAGGATGAAGTCCAAAAAGATCATGGATTTCCCGCTCATACAGTGCAGCAGCAGGAATCAGGTCACATAAAGACGGAAATGCGCCGTATGACGGGTCAACCGGTAGGGCGATGCTGATCAGAATACCAGCCTGCCTGTGGGCAAATACCGTATGGATGGTGAAGCAGCCTGTACTTGCTCTGTTATCTGACGCAAACATGGATACCAAAGGAAAGGCAAATTTATGATTCAAATTTTTGCATAGCGCCTGGTAGGAGTCTGAATCCGTATCCAGACAGAGGGTATTCCCATGAATTTCAGACTTAGAAAGTTCCGGGTGCCGGGCAAGAAGTTCTTTTTTTAGGGCAGTTATAGAATTGATTTCTTGTTTGTTCATCATAAACCTCATATTGTTCCATTCCAGGCGATAATCTCTTGCGCCGAAGTGAGCAGTTCTTTTACGGGAGCGGGAAGATACAGCCCCGATACTGAAATCAGGATCAGCAGCAGGATCAGAACCGCGGCTCCGGGCAGATTTGTCTCACCGGACTGGCAGGACTCGGGAGCATCTCCAAAAAAGATACGAAAGAGTGCAGCGGCGATTCCCGCAAAGACGGCAGCCAGGAGCAGGATGACCACACCCCCGAGTAAAGGGCGGCCTTCTGCGAAAGCAGAGAGAAATACGCTGATTTCACTGGCAAAAATGCTGAAGGGCGGCGCGCCTGAAATGGCGAAAAGCCCCAAGAAAAACACAGTACCGGATACGGGCAGGACTTTCATAAGTCCGCGGACACCGCTAATATTTCTTGTTCCGTATTTCTGCAGGATATTTCCCGATGCCAGAAACAGCATGGATTTTGTAAGGGAGTGATTGATCATGTGGTATAGCCCTGCGAAAATGGACATGGGGGTAAAGATCCCCATTGCCAGGGTAATCACACCCATATGCTCGATACTGGAGTAAGCCAGGAGCCGTTTGTAATCCCGCTGTGTCAGGATGAACAGCGCAGCAACGGCGATTGACAGGACGCCAAAGCCAATCATAATTCTGCCGGTAAAATGGCTGTCTCCCAAATTCTTGTTGACGATGGAAAGCACCCGAATTACAGAATAGAGCGCACTGTTGAGAAGAACGCCGGAAAGCAGGGCACTGATGGGTGACGGTGCCTGGCTATGCGCGTCGGGGAGCCAGGTATGCATGGGGGCCAGCCCAGCTTTCGTTCCAAACCCGATCAGGATGAAAAGGAATGAGAGCCTGAGGACAGGACTGTTCAAACGCTCTGCGTTCTGATAAAGAACGTTCCATTGCAGGGCTCGGTCGGGATTGATCAGCTCTACGGAGGAGAGATGCAGGAATATGATCCCCACAAGTGCCACCGCAATGCCCACGGAGCAAATAATCACGTACTTCCATGCGGCTTCCAGCGTATGCTTGTCATTGTGAAAACCCACCAGAAAGGTTGAAGCCAGCGTCGTTCCTTCGATTGCGATCCATAGGATGCCCAGGTTATTTACCGTCAGCGCCAGGACCATGGTGAAGAGGAAGGTATGCATCAGAAGGTAGAACAGCCGAATCTTGCTTTCCCGAAGGGTTCCTTCCCGCAGTTCTTCGTTCAGATACCCCACGGCATGGATCGATACAAAAAGGGTGATGACGGCCACAATGTCCAGCAGAATGACACTGAGGGCATCGATATAAAATAGACTCCAAAACAACGGGTATTGCAGTGTACCTTGAGCCGTTACAGCCATTGTGGCGTATCCAGCAAGTAACAGAAGGAGTACAGCGCTGGTGATGCTGACCGTGTGGAGGAGCTTTGTCTTCTTAATGATAATGGACAGCAATGCTGCCAGAAGAGGCGTAAGCCATAAAAACAATCCCATAATGTCTATCCTTTCAGGTTTTTCAGCTTATCGAGGTTGATCGATTCAAATTTCTCATTAATTCTGGTCACCATGACGCCCATGATGAGAATTGCCGTAATCATATCAATGAAAATACCGATATCTACAACAAAGGGCATCCCGTGGGTGGAGAAGAACGCTGTGACAAAGATTCCGTTTTCAATGACCAGAAATCCGATCATCTGACCGATGGCCTTCTTCCGGCTGATCATAAAGAAGAAACCGATGAGGATCACAGAGAAGGAATTGACTACCTGAAGGTTCAGGTGTGCACCATCCAGGCTTCCGATGTTGGATACGGAGAAGTAGGCGAAAACCACCAGACCGCAGCAGATCAGAATCAGCAGCGGAATATTGAGATAAAAGTCTTTTTCTACCTTGTATTCTACGGTTCCATAGGTTCTGTAAAGCAGGCGGGGAATGTAGATTACCTTGAGCAGCACGATGATCACACATACGATCAGGATATCGAAGCTGCCTTCCCGAATCAGGCTGTCTATCCCCATGATACCTGCGGTGAGTGCAATCAGTGCCGACTGAATACGGAAGGTTTTGATGTAGGATTTGATCCTCTTGTGAGATACTAATAAAAAGGACGACAGAAGGATCAGTGCCGATAAAATGTCAAAATAAGAATCCATCATGAACTACCTCCCCAGAACAAAATATTGCAAAAACCCCAGAAATGCCAGAATAAAGGACAGTGCCGCAAGATTGGGTATGCTGAAAAAACGAAATTTAACGGTGCTGATTTCCGTAATCGCAATCACGAGAGATGCAAGGATGATCTTCAAAATGTATAGCGCCAAGGCAGCTGCAATGACCACTGCGGGGATAGCAGCACCTGCTCCTGAAATTCCTGCAAGCGAAACCAGCTGATCCGTCGGGAGAAAAAGGTTCACAAGCAGGGTAAGAAAGATCAGCTGCTTAATGGCGGCGCTGTACTCCATCAGCGCCAGCTGGCGGCCGGAATACTCAAGAATCATTGCTTCGTGAACCATGGTAAGCTCCAGATGGGTTGCCGGATCATCTACCGGAATTCTGGAAGTTTCGGCCAGAATAATGATGATCATGGCGAAAAAACAAAGGATGTAGACCGGATGGAGCAGCGGAACCCCAACCGCTTTCATCGTGTTCATCATCTGGTCAACGGCCGTGGTGCCTGAGATCAGACCTACCGTAAAGATTGATACCAGGAGAGAAGGTTCAATCAATGCTGATATCATTGCTTCACGGCTTGCGCCCATACCGCCGAAGGTGCTGCCTGTGTCAAGAGCCGAAAGGCACATAAAAAATCTGCCAAGGGCCAGTAAATAGATGAGCAGCAGGAGATCTCCTGATATTGCAGAAGGTACCAGGGTGGTAACCGGCACCATAAAAGCGGCAGCAGCAGTTGCAGCAAAAACGATGTAAGGTGTTGCTTTAAAAATCCAGGATGCAGTATCCGAAACCACAGATTCTTTGCGAATAAGCTTCCAAAGGTCAAAATACATCTGCAGTACAGGAGCGCCTTTCCGCTTTTGTGACAGAGCCTTCACCTTTTTAATGATGCCTCCCGAAAGGGGAGCCAGAAGCAGGATCAGGAGGAACTGTATGAAGTTTGATATAAGACCTGAAATCAAGTCTGCTGTAAAAAATGACATGGATTATCCCTCCTAAACCATTCTGTTATAGAGCATGAGAACCAGCACTGCTACAAATATGTAAAGCAAATAGGTGTGAACACTGCCCGTCTGTATCATGAATTTCAGCCTTCTTGACCAGTTTGTAATCCAGGCAAGAAGAGGTATATAGAAATATTTCTCAAAAGGTGATTCATTTA
Organism: Bacillota bacterium; assembly: GCA_029239605.1. GTDB lineage: Bacteria > Bacillota > Clostridia > Peptostreptococcales > Anaerovoracaceae > Anoxybacterium. The sequence continues at coordinate 26,725 of JARBUO010000026.1, forward strand.
CAATGGTGTATTCCATCGCTTTGGGGTGATAAAAATCATCTCCGCTACGCTTCAGGTCTTTTGAAGTACGGAAAAAGATTTTAAACACAATCTTAATGGGCTTGGAAAATGCAGTTCCGGTGTATTGCATACGAGGGTTCAATTCCTTAAATCCGCAGTCCCAGGTTCCGTATCGTCTTTCCCGATAGGCACCGCCGAAAAGCCTTAACACCAGCAGGGCGGCCAGAACGAGCAGAATCATTGCAATAGCCGCAACAAGAGGAGCTGCGATGATTCCGGCAGGTTTGGCAGTCATACTTCCTGAAAAGCTGACTTCTGGAAGAAGTGCTGAAAAATTTATCGGGCGATAAAGATCAAGAAAACTTCCGCGCAGAATCGGTTCTGCTGAAGCCTTTACAACAGAGACTACAGCCCTGTCAATCAATGCGATCATCGTCTGCGGAAAGAGACCTGCAAGGAGGCATAATGTTGCCAGAACGCCGGTTCCCAGATTCATACTGAAAGGAACCTCCTTTGCCTGAGCAGCTTGTTCACTTCTTGGGAGCCCAAGAAAGGAAATTCCAAACAGCTTAATAAAGCAGGCTGCTGCCAGCGCCCCGGTTAATGCAAGGGCTGCCGCTGAGAGGATTAAGGTAATATTCATCGCTGCGTTTCCAGAGGCAATGCTTGCAAAGATCGATTGATAGGTAAGCCACTCTCCAATAAAGCCATTGAATGGAACCACTGCAGCGATTGACAGCGAACAGCACAGGAAAAATACTGCCGTAACAGGCATTTTCTTAATCAAGCCCCCCAGTTCCTCCATATTTTTCGTGTGAGTGGCGTAGTGGACGGACCCAACACTGAGGAAAAGTCCTCCTTTAAACAGCGTATGATTGAAGCAGTGAAGCAGAGCAGCAGTGAGCGCCAGCGCGGCCACCGTCTGCTTTTCTTGCGTCAGAGCCAGGAAACCAACTCCAAGACCGATGAAAATGATCCCCATATTTTCAATGCTGCTGTAAGCCAGGAGCTTTTTCATATTTTGTTCTATGTATGCGTAGAGAACACCAAGGACAGCGGAGATGACGCCAAGCAGAAGGATCAGCACTCCCCACCAAGGCGAGCTGACGCCTAAATAAAAGAAAACGAATCGAAGCAGACCATAAACAGCGGTTTTGATCATAATGCCGGACATCAGGGAAGAGACATTGCCAGGTGCTGCGGGGTGAGCGTAGGGCAGCCAGATGTGCAGCGGGATTACCCCTGCCTTAGTAGCAAAGCCTACGAGAAACAACAGAAACATGATGTTTCTCCCGCTTTCCGGAATTTGATCCAGGGAAACCGGAGTAAGTGCAAAGGAATTTGTATAGTAAAACATAAGCATAATTGCCATCAGGAGAAATGCAGAGCCCAAATGGGTCATGACGACATAGATGAGACCGGCCTTTCGGGTTTCTTCCTTTTCTGATTCAAACACCACGAGGAAATAAGAGACAACAGCCATGATTTCCCATGCCATGAAAAAGAAAATCGCATGGTTTGCGGTAAATACCAAAATCATAGATAGAATAAAAGAAGCATATAAGAACTGAAACAAGCCGATGTTTCGCTTTCCGTGATAGTGGGAAAGGTAACCGATGGAATAAATTGATACACAGAACGTCAGAATGGACAGGATCAAAAGAAACAAAGCTGACAGATGATCCAAAGTCATACTGATGGATAAATAAGGAATTGAAGCCTCGAAAGGGGAAATTGTGATGCTCTCCTGACCGGAAAACAGTAACGCTACTGACGACGCAGTGCCCGCAGCAGCCCCAGCAATGCAGAGCACCTGGGACCAAATGGTACAAAGCTTATGGCTCCTGGAAAAGAGAATGGCTGCAAACGCGGCAGCCAGGTATAAGAGAATGGAACCGTATAATAAGTGTTCCGGTGTTATATCATCCATTATTACCCTCCTTTGAAAAGGTATTGCCTTCAATAATGCAAAAAAAACCTACTATAATACTAGATTAGACCTGCAAGGAGAGCTTGTCAAGACTAGAAAGAAAGCCTTATTATTTTGAAAATTACGACATTATTCTGAAACGATAACCCTATGGAAGATCAAGGGTGATCAAGGTCAGCTCCGGCGGAGAAAGGAAGCGATAGGGGAGCTTTGACATGCCAACTCCTGCATTCACATAGAGCTGGGTCTTTCGCTGGTTTTCAAATTGAAATAGCCCGTGGATATACTTCTTCCCATAGGGCGGCAGGATATAATCATCAAAGAATTTGAGATTGATCTGTCTTCCATGGGTATGGCCAGAGATCATCAGATCAGAGTTATAATCCAGAACTTCATCTACCAGGTCTCCCTCATGGGCAAGGATGATGTTATAATAATCCGGTCTACCCCAGCTTGCAATGACAGGATCTCCGTAACCGATGAGCACGTCATCGATACCAATGATAGCCACCTTCTTGTCATCAATTGCCAAATACTCGTTTTTTAAAACGGTGAAGCCGCCTGCTTCCATAATTGCCTTATACTCATTTTCTGCTCCGCCGCCATAGTCATGATTTCCAAAGATAGCAAACTTGCCGTAAGGCGCTTGAATTTGAGCAAACTTTTCAGATATGATCGTAACATCCTCTGTATAGATATCATAGTGATCGATCAGATCCCCGGTGAATACGACAATATCCGGCTTAGCTTTTTCCAAAGCGTCAAGGATTCTCTGAAAATCTTCCATATTATAATAATCACCGAATTGGGTATCTCCGAATACAGCGATTTTAAGCCCCTTTGTCTCTTCGGGAAGGGAAGCGGACGATACTGTGACTTCGACCTCTCTTAACATATTCGGTTCAACATATCTTGCATAGCAAAATACACCGACTGCGAGAATCAGCATCAACAGAATGAAACGGATGATATTTTTAAACAGTCTAAACAATGTGAACTCCCGGATAACATGAAATAGAGAAAAGCGTTGATAAATTGAGCGCAGAGTATAAATATAGCCAGCTGCAATAAATCTCCGCTTTCCAACTCAATAACCGCATAAAACTTATCATATTTTATTCTAAAATGCAATGAGAGATGTTATGTAAAAGAAATATCATTTTGCAAAATCCAAATAATGACTAAAAATGGGCATCATAAGACTATCAGCATCGCATTGGCAGCATTTTGAGTGAATAGCTGGTTCACAGAAGAAGCTGGGTGTGGACACAGGGGTGCATTCAATGGTATTATGATAGATGTATGGGTACGGCTTTTAGGAATCGTACCTTTTCATCACAGCGTCATTGCTATGGGCATAAAAGTCCAGTTAGAATCACAATAGAGGAATGGAAATGAGCCGAAATGCAGCGAACGGAAAAACGATAACGGTAATCGGAGGCGGACCATCAGGAATGATGGCCGCTGTTACTGCTGCCCGCAATGAGTGTGCTGCAGTCAGACTGCTGGAAAAGAATGAAATTCTGGGCCGAAAACTGCTGGCAACGGGAAACGGACGCTGCAATCTTACAAACCTGAATTGCGCTGATTCAGCTGATACACTGGAGTTCTTTTCTGAAATTGGGCTATTGACCAGATCGGAAGGAGAAGGCAGAGTGTATCCTTATTCAGAGCAGGCTTCTGCTGTTTGTGAGGTTCTGATCCATACACTCAGAGACCTTAAGGTGGAAGTGATCTGCAAAGAAGTAATTCAGTCTGTTGGAAGGCAGAAGACAGGTTTTGTGATCACCACTGAAAAAAATCAGTTTTATACCGATGCAGTAATTCTTGCCACAGGCGGGAAAGCAGGACCCCAGTACGGGTCTACCGGTGATGGACACCGAATTGCAAAACAATTCGGCCATACTGTGGTGCGGACGATGCCTTCCCTTGTTCAGCTTGTGTCCGAAAGGGATTTTTTTCGGTTTCTGAAGGGCGTAAGAACGAAAGGTCAGACAGAGCTTCTGCGGGAAGGCGGCGTTGTTGCTATTGAAAATGGTGAAATTCAATTTACGGAGGACGGTTTGTCCGGAATCTGTATCTTTAACTTAAGCAAATACTATCAGAAAGGTGATGAAGTCAGGCTGGACTTGTTGCCGGAATATGACGAGGCATCGCTGCTGAGA
>JARBUO010000027.1 GCA_029239605.1 Bacillota bacterium
CCAAATCGGAAAGAGCCCTCAAAGCGTAATCGCCCCTGCGGTGGCCGTAGGTATCGTTGACAAGCTTGAAATGGTCAATATCAAACATGATCAGGCTGAATGGGTAATGTTTTCTAGCGGCACGTTCCAGCTCATTCTCCAGAAAATCATTAAAATAACCTTTGTTAAAGATTTCGGTCAGGGGGTCGTTAATAGCCGATATCGTCAGCACATTATGGATTAGGCGTTTATATAAATAAAGAACAAAAATGACCGCTAATAGATTTAATGCAAAAGTAACCGTGAAATATCGGTAAAATTCTGTTGTCTTGTTCAATACGTACTGATTGCGCATCACATAGGTATTGGAGACTTCCCAGCATTCTTCACTCTTCGAAATGACCGCAAGGCTGTTTTCATTGCTGGGATCGTTTCTGTAATTATGCACAAGCAGTTTCAATTCATCCCACTTGAGCTTCAAAGTTGTTTTATCATAGTACTGCGAAGCATGATTCAGTTGGTCTGATTGTGGAAGAGAGAACTGAAATGCAATGGCACTGTCGAGATAAGCCTCAATTGTTAGCCCCTCCACTGTCACTCCTGCCAGCTCTAATTTTGCATACCGCTGGATGGACCCCCGTATTCGGCTGAGATCACTGATGACTTGATTATCCTCTTTCAGCTCTGCGAAAAAATGATTGAAAAGAATGAGCTGAAGAACGAGTAATAAAAGAAAAAAAGCGGCAACGAACACAACGCCGCGGGATTTTTGTATGATATGTTTCATCGCAGACTCCTGACTAGTAGCTGTCTGAGTTTGGTGCACCTTGAAATTTATCTTGCGAACAGAAGGTGTCCAACAGTATTTGGTGGTATGCTTTGAAGGCGGCCGGTATTGTAAGCCGTTCCTTGAGCACATCCGATTCAATCCACTGGTATTCTTCGTCAGCAGAGGAATCTTTTCCGTCATCCCGCAGTGTAATGAGATAACCATTCATATGCCACTCAAGATGAGTGAAAATATGTTTCGCTTTTTTTAACTTAGTCAGATTCAGCGGGGAGAGGCCCTTTTTCTCCAATTCCTCAATAACGTCCGACTCGGTCAGTTCTGCGGAATAGTTGGGATACTCCCAGAGTCCTGCGAGCAAACCGCTGTCAGGGCGCTTTCTTACTGCAACACTGCCTTTGCGGATGAGAAGGAGAACCGTTCTTTTTTCCTTCCTCCGCTCTGCCTTTGGTTTTTTTACAGGAAAATCCGTGACCTGACTCCTGCGGAATGCTTCGCAGAGGTGCGCAACGGGGCAGCTTTCACATTTCGGTATCCCATTGGGAAGGCAGATGGTGGCACCCAGCTCCATAAGAGCTTGATTAAAATCCCCCGGCCGCTGTGCAGGGACGATGGTACGTACCCACTGCGTCAAAAGTTTTTTTGTAGAAGCCTCCGTGATATCTGCTTCCTCAGCGGTAATGCGCGTAACCACACGCAGTACATTGCCATCTACACAGGGAACCTGAAGCTGGAATGCAATGGAGCCGATGGAGCCGGCAGAGTATTCCCCGATTCCCGGGAGCTTTATGAGTGCATCAAAAGAACGGGGCAGCTCGCCTCCATAATCTTTCGTTACGATCTTAGCAGTTTTATGGATATTTCTTACCCTTGAGTAATATCCCAGACCTTCCCAAAGCTTCAGCACTTCTTCCTCAGAGGCTGCAGCTAAGTCAAAAATACTGGGAAACGCCTCCATCCATCGGTCGAAATATGGTTTGACCGCCTCGACGCGTGTTTGCTGGAGCATAATTTCCGAGATCCATACTGCATAAGGTTCAGGATTTTCTCGCCACGGGAGAACCCGGGCGTGATTGTCATACCATTGCAGCAGCGGTGTCACAATGTAATGCAGCTGATCGGCAATGCAGTTTTTACATTCCTTGTTTTCATTTTGACTATCTTTTCGATTTTGTTGACTCATTTATACTTATTTCTCTCAATTTCTATCCTATGCAAGCTTCTGTGAACACTTTGGTGTTCTAATCCTCTGAAAAAGAATCATTTTGATTATCTCATTGTATCACGGAGGATACGATGCGGCAAAAGGTATTTCTCGAAGAATAGAGGCAATTTGAAATTTATTATGCACAGAAAAAATAAAAAACGTCTCGGAAGGGGATTGAATATTATCTCAAATCCCTTGGGACGTCTTTTTATCATAATATCTGTTTCGTTAGACAAATGCCTTTTCGCGAATGGCCTTTGAAATCAGCAGATGGCCCTTCTCATTCGGATGAATTCCATCCTCGCAAAGATAATCACTGTAGTTTTCATTTTTCAGAAAGCAGGAACGGATGTCGATCAGCGGAATTTGTTCTTTATTTGCAAGCTCTTCCACTACCTTGCTGTACATCTCCTGCCATTGGTAGATTTTATCCACCTCGCCGAGAAAATCCATAATATTTTTTCCGTTGAGTCCCTTACTGATCCATTGAAAATATCGCTTTGGATCGATGGGCGGCAAATTCAGCAGAACCGGTCTTCCCCCGTTCTGTTTTACCCGGCTGATCAATTCCTTGTACTTTTCCATAAAATCCGGAACAGGTGTATTGCAGAAATGCTGTTTGCTTGGATGCTCCGCAACTTCAGCCCAGTTATAATCGCAGTCATTTCCGCCGAATTCCAAAATGGTGTAATCGTATCGGCCCAATTCGTCTTCGTGTTTTTTCAAAATCTCTCCTCCGGCGGAAATGGTGCAGCCGAACTTAGAAAGGTTCAGGATGGGGATATTGTGCTGTCGGGAAATAATTTGTGCAAAACTGTCTTTCAGCAGGCGGTACTTGTTTTTTACCCCATCAAAAACAACGCCCTTCGCGACGGAATCTCCTAAAATGCAGATCGATTGAATCATATCTCAACACCTCCTAATGGAAATAAAAACTATGTAATGTAATATTCATTATTATATTATGCAATATTTAAGATTTCAATTAGTTTGTTATGTTTTTTTTCAGTTTTTTTCTAATAATTCTCCTAATTGTTCAATGTGAACTATAGGAATCTTTGCCATGCTGTGGTAAAATTATAACAATGCGAAGCGGAAGCGATTAAAGCAATCGCCCAAAGGCGTTTCATGATTGGATTTCGGTATTCATTCGGTATTAAAAATGAAAAACAACGGAGCATCATAAATGAAGGAATTAAAGGAACTGATTGAAAGGATGCAGGCAGAGCGGCCGTCAGACTGGGAAAATCTGCCGGATATTGAATTGTATCGGGATCAGGTGCTCAGCTACATGAAGCGGCAGCATTCTCTGCAGCCTGAAGAGGCACAGCTTACCGGTGCAATGATCAATAATTATATTAAAAGCGGACTCCTCCCACGGGCTAATGGGAAGAAATACACAAAAGATCATCTTGTTTACCTAACCGCCATCTGCTCATTGAAACAAGTGCTCAGTGTTGGGGAGACGGATGAACTTCTGAAGCTCCAGCCATCCATCACCGACGCAAGGAACTTCTACGAAGAATATCAGATTCTGCTGGATGGAGCTTTTAAGGATACAGCAGATAAATTGGATTGGGAAGGAACAGACGAACAGCTTGCTATGGCGGCACTGCAGCTCGCAATCAGCAGCTATGCGCAAAAGCTTGCCTGTCAGAAAATACTGGATCTCTTAAAGGCTGAAGAAGAACCGGTGAAGGGAAAGGCAAAAAAATAAACAAAACTTGAGAAGGCATTGAGATGATACGCAATTATATATTTTCTTAACGAATAACGATATTTCACTTATTATTGATATTAAGCATAATGATACTTAATATCATAATATTTAGCATAATAATACTTAGATATCAACTTGAGCGCTTAGGGGAACGGAATCTCCGAAAGCGCTCGATTTTATTTTTTTTAAGAGCCCAGAATTCCGCGAACGCAGCATGATTTCCTTGCATTCAGCGTCACTTATGGGAGAAATACTGCTCTGGGGCGGGAGCGCCAGGGCTCGTTCCACGATGCCGGAACGTCCTTCTTCATCCAGACAGGAGATCAGCGCTTCTAAGAAGGCGGAACAAAAGGGCTAAAAGCACACCGCTCAGGGCGTTGGCCATGAAATAATACTAGAAATGCGAACCATTTCGGGGTATAATAATTTGTTAAGAATTAAAAAATGTGAGAGGAGCGGAAATATTAATGATGATAGATAGAATGCTGTTCAACATTCCCTCAGACAAGCATCGGCCGGAAGAGATTGAGGAACTTCTGAAACAGCATCGGGAAATCAAATTTGTGTCGCTGGTAGGGCTGGATATCGGAGGGCACGACACCGATGAAAAGATACCGGTGGAGTTATTTATTAAAGACATGGAGAAGTTTCTGGAGCATGGCGTGCAGACAGACGGCTCAAGCGTGATGCTTCCCAAAATTGCAGAACTGAACAATGCCAAGGTTGATATCATACCTGATCTGAGCGTGAACTGGTATGTTGATTATAATTTCAGCTATATTACGGAGGACACAAAACTCCCGGTAGGGACCCTGCGGATTCCGTCCTTTCTGATTCATAATGATAATACCGAAGTAGGCTCCAGGGTCATTCTTCGGAATGCGGTGAATGCGTTTGAAAAAGAGCTGATGGAGCTTCTCAAAGAAAATCCCTATATCTTTGATTATCTGAACATCTCTTCAGCTGAAGAGATTGATGAGATTGTTCTGACTGCTGCGACCGAGTTGGAATTCTGGGTGAAAACACCGGACGATAAGGCCGACAGAGAGCAGCTCTCTACCTCCCAGATATTAAAGGAGCAGTATTGGAAGAGAACGATAGGGCCTGTTCGGACTGCACTCGAAAAATCATTGATGGTGCTGGATCGTTACGGATTTAATGTGGAGATGGGCCATAAAGAGGTTGGTGGGGTTAAAGCCAAACTGGGCAGCACCGGAGAATTCGATCACGTTATGGAACAGCTGGAAATTGACTGGGGATACAGCTCTGCACTGCAGTGCGCCGATAATGAAAACCAGGTAAAATATGTGGTAAAAGATATTTTCCGTGCTCATGGTCTGGATGTTACCTTTATGGCAAAGCCCATAGAAGGCGTTGCAGGAAGTGGTGAGCACACGCACATTGGAGTATCAGCAAAGCTGAAGAGCGGAAAAGTGATCAATCTTTTTGCTCCAAAAGATATGGAGGCAGATTTCTTAAATCCCATTGGGTTTGGTGCGCTGCTGGGAATTTTGAAAAATTATGAAGTGATGAACCCCTTTGTAGCATCTTCCAATGATGCGCTGAATCGCCTAAAGCCGGGGTTTGAAGCACCGGTTTGCATCGTAACATCCATCGGGCATACCGCAAAGGTTCCTTCCCGAAACAGGACTGTCCTTGTGGGACTCGTAAGAGATATTAAAAATCCTCTGGCTACCAGATTTGAGCTGCGATCTCCGAACCCCAAGAGTAATACTTATCTGGTTCTGGCGTCCTCGTATCTTACGATGCTGGATGGAATCACCGCTGCATTGCGGGCTCAGAAAACGCCGGAAGAGCTTTTGGAATCCCTTTCCAAGCACGCAGGCGAAGCAGATTTCTATCTGGAACGGGATCGGGCTTACCGGAGCGAGAGGGATGTGTTTGAAGAATATACACAGGAAGAGCGGGAGCATTTATTTGGGAAAGCACCGGCCACTGTTTGGGAAAATCTTCAGGCATTCCACAAATATCCTGAGAAGGCGGATGTCCTGATTAACCGGAAAGGTGTATTTGACAGGATTGCATTGGAATCCTATGAGGAAGCGACTCTTGCAGCCTGGTCTACAGAACTTCACAACCGCATCATTCCCAATACCATGGATTTGGTGAGAGAGTGCAGAAAACTTCATGACGATCAGGAATGTACCGACTATGATCTCCAGAATTGGAAGAGGATTCAGGAACTTAGGATCTATTTGGGGCAGGATGAGATTGTGAAAAAATCACTGTTAACCAGAATTAAACTGGCACTGGATGGTAAAAACTATGATGAGGCTTCGGCCCTTCAGATCGAAATGCAGGAAAAGGTACTGGAGTTGATCAATACCTTTACGGAATATAAAAAGAATTTGTTATAACTGAAGAATTGCGAGGCAGCTGAACCTGGGCAATTTCTGTATGGCACCTATTGAGCATTTGGATGCAAATGTGGACAGGTGCGTAAAGGAGAGAGCGATGTTAGATATTAAACGCATCAGAGAAGAATTTGAATTGGTGAAGAAAGCGGTGGAATCACGTGGACAAGGTGATTTCGGCATTGATACTGTCATTGCGCTGGATGAAAAAAGAAGAAGTATTCTGGCAACCGTGGAACAGATGAAAAACAAGCAGAACCTTGACTCGAAAGAAATTCCCAAACTGAAAAAGGAAGGGAAGGACACTACGGAACTCATGAAACAAATGAAGGAGCTTTCTGAGGGGATCAAAAAACTCGACGGAGAGGTCAGCGAGGTGGAAGAGGAGCTGAAATCAGCGCTGCTGAACATTCCCAATGCACCATCCCCCAATGTTCCTGTAGGAAAGAGCGATGAGGACAACGTAGAAATCAGAAAATGGGGCGAGCCGCGTGTCTTCGACTTTGAACATAAAGCTCACTGGGACGTAGGTACTGACCTGGATATCCTTGATTTTGAAAGAGCCGCAAAGATTTCAGGAGCAAGATTTACAGTGTACAAAGGCAAGGGAGCCAGACTGGAACGAGCGATTATTAATTTCATGCTGGACCTTCACACCGGAGAGCATGGATTTACAGAAATCCTTCCTCCCTTCATGGTAAACCGTGATGCCATGACCGGAACGGGCCAGCTCCCCAAATTTGAGGATGATATGTTCTGGGTTCCTGCGAAGGACTTTTTCCTGGTGCCAACTGCAGAAGTTCCGGTAACCAATCTGCGAATGAATGAAATTATGGATGCGGAAGAGCTTCCGGTCTATTATACCGCATATACCCCATGCTTCAGAAAGGAAGCGGGATCAGCGGGAAGAGATACAAGAGGACTGATCCGTCAGCATCAGTTCAACAAGGTTGAGCTTGTCAAGTTCGTGAAACCAGAGGACTCCTACAAGGAGCTGGAATCCCTTCTTCTTGCAGCAGAAGAAGTTCTGAAGCGCCTTGAAATTCCCTACAGAGTAGTGCAGCTCAGCACCGGAGATCTGGGATTCTCTTCAGCCATGACTTATGACATCGAAGTTTGGATGCCCAGCTACGGAAAATATGTTGAAATCTCATCCTGCAGCAATTTTGAAAGCTATCAGGCAAGAAGAGGGAACATCCGTTTCCGCCCGGACACAAAGAGCAAGCCTGAATTTGTACACACTCTGAACGGCTCTGGCCTTGCGGTTGGAAGAACCTTCGCAGCCATCCTTGAAAACTATCAGCAGGCAGACGGCTCTGTTGTAATCCCGGAAGCGCTGAGACCGTATATGGGTATGGATAAAATCACGAAATAAGGTCGTCTGCGCTGTTTTCCTTTGAGACACGGTCGCATCCAAAGCGAAGTGGATGCTCCGACGGTCTCTACGGGAAAACAGCGCAGACTCCGCATGAGGAAGCTCGGACGGTTTTTTGCGGGAAGCCTAATACGAAAATATTATCTTAGAAAGGTCTTTTGACAGGAGGGGTTTATGCCTCTAAAATTGAATGTAGGAGACATCGTAGAACTGAAAAAACCCCATCCTTGCGGTGGCAACCATTTCACTATCATGAGGGCGGGGATGGATTTTCGAATCAAATGCAATCAATGCGGGACACAGATCTGGATTGGACGTCCCGATCTGGAGAAAAGTGTAAAGAAAGTGACTGTAAAGGAATAAATATGGAAAAAGAAAACATCACTGACCAAAACCGCAGTGAAGCGGTTCGATCGGAGCAGGAGCAGGTAAAGGAGCTTCTGAGAAGAGGTGTTGTAAGGCATTACTTTCTTGGACCCGAAACCATGTGGACACAGGAAAGCTTCGGCGTCTTTGTAGGCGGCGCTCTGGCAGTGCTCTTCGGAGGTCTAATCTTTCCAAAACTCTTTCTCTACTCCAGTAACAGCGAAGTGTTAAAAATTGTATGCTGGCTGATGGCTGCCGTGGGAATCGCCCTCTGCCTAAAAGGTATCTTAGGAATGATGCGTGAAGCGAAAAAAAAGAACGATCCCATACCAGACCAGGCCTTTGACGAAATTTTACAGATCGACCTCGAATGCTTGATGGAAACGGCAAAATCAACGCTGAAGGAAAACATTCCACAGTTAGAAAAAGAAGAGCCAATCAATGAGATGAAATCAATTCTTGTGAAGGGGCCGAGAGATTATGTTCACAATGTAAATCTCCCTTTGGCCTGGCGGCTTGGCAGTGACGGGCGGCTCCGGTATTCCAACTTCTCTGTTATGGTTTTATTTTTCGGAACAGAAAAGCTCTATCTTTATACCAGTATCTTTAATACAAGAAACGGCGCAAGCAAATTTTCTCATGTTTATGAATGTCCTTATCTCAAAATTCGTTCTGTCTGCCTGGAAGACAGGGTGGTGGAAACTGTCAATCAACAAAATAAATCAGTTGTACAGAATCTCAATATGCTGGTCATTGACGCCGGAGATGATGAACGAGAAAAGCTCGCCATTACGGTGGCTGACTATGATGCCATGAAGAGGTATGGCGGTATGATTGATGTCAGTGCGGCAGAACAGGCAGTAATGGAAATTAGAAACAGAATATCATAGGACGCTGACTAACATCTTAACCTGCACTTTTGGCAGGAAAACTAAAAAACACAAAGGAGTGTATTTTATTGGTTACTATAGCAATTGTTTTTTGTCTTTATTTGGCATTAATGGTCGCCATCGGATTCAAGTTTTACAATAAAACTGATAATCTAAGCGACTACTTTTTAGGAGGAAGGAATCTTGGAAGCTGGCTGACCGCGTTGTCTGCACAAGCTTCGGATATGAGTGGATGGCTGCTTATCGGTCTGCCCGGAACCGCATACGTCATCTATGCAGGAACCTCAGAAGCAATCTGGACCGCCATCGGGCTGGTGCTTGGTACATATCTGAATTGGCTTTTTGTTGCCAAAAGGCTTAGACAGTATACAGAGGTATCCGGTGATTCCATCACAATACCGGATTTTCTGGAAAATCGGTTTAAGGATTCCAGGCATATACTGCGTATTCTTTCAGCAATTTTTATTGTTATTTTCTTTTTGGTCTACACTTCTTCGCAGTTCTCCGCCGGAGCAAAGCTGTTCTCGACGGTATTCGGCATGAACTATACAACAGGCCTGATTCTTGGCGCTGCCATTATTGTCTGCTACACCGCATTGGGTGGATTCTCTGCGGTGTGCTGGACAGACGCAATTCAGGGTGGAATCATGTTCTTTGCCTTGCTGATCGTACCGTTTATGGCTATGTCTGAAATGGGAGGAATGGGTGAAGTATCGGCAAGACTTGCTGCGTTGACGCCTGAATCTCTTGGTCTTTTCCCAATGAAGGATGGAGCTGTCGATTCTATGCTGCTTGCTTCGGGCCTCGGATGGGGTCTCGGATATTTCGGCCAGCCGCATATTCTGACAAGATTTATGGCAATTCAGTCCCCTGATATGATCCGAAAATCCAGAATCATTGCTATGATCTGGGTTATTATCACTTTGACAGCCGCCGTCTCCATCGGCATAATCGGAAAAGCTTATATGCCCGATCTTGCAGACGGGGAAACGATTTATATGGCTATGATTGACAAGATGTTCCCGGATGTGGTTGCAGGCATTCTGCTGACTGCGATTCTGGCCGCAATCATGAGTACCGCAAGCTCTCAGCTTCTCGTGACCGCTTCCTCTGCTTCCAGAGATTTATACGCGCTCCTCTTTAAGAAGGATGTCAATGGAACGGAAATTGTTTGGGTCAGCAGAGCGACGGTACTGGTGATTTCAATCATTGCAATTGTAATTGCACTGGATGCGAACAGCTCTGTGTTTGGACTCGTTTCTTGCGCGTGGGGAGGCTTTGGCGCAGCTTTCGGACCGCTCCTTTTATTCTCTCTCTTCTGGAAACGGACGACGCTTCAGGGAGCCATTGCAGGAATGATTGCAGGAGGCGTAGTGGACCTGTTCTGGTACTATATGAAGGCCAATGGCGGTATCTTTTCTGTGTATGAAATTATTCCCGGTTTTATTGCCTCAACAATTGTAATCATCTGTGTAAGCCTGATGACAAGCGTACCGGAAGCAATTAAAACAGAGTTTGAGGAAGCACAGAAGCCTTGGGCACAGAAATAACCGTTGCATATTTTTGTTTTCCAAAGAACGTGATGAAGGATTTTCTTCCTTTTGCAGAATTAAATGATTGCCGTACCATATGACAGGGTATAAAATAGTTACATTGAGATAAACAATAAGAAAGGGGAACATATTATGAGTGAAAAAGAACTGGAAAGAAAGAATCCTTGCGGAGACGATAAGGAAATTGACGAATATCTGGATGGAACAATCTGCGAGCTGAAGGATGATGAAACAGCAATCCATGATATCAAAGCCCCAGCTGGTGAAAACTTTGACGTTCATTCACCCGATGAACCGGAAACCATTAATGACGATTACATTGGCAATAAATAGGTTGCTATAAAAGGGAGTAAAACCGTCATAGTAAGGAATCAGCCGATATTTAAAATAAGTAATAATGTATTTCAGGCCAGCGAGGGTAAATCCATCGCTGGCTTGTTTTATGAAGAGCCTAGTGATTTCATAAGCAGGTAAAATCAGACACCGCAACAGTTTCGTTTCAAGACTTCGATCCACGAGGAGCTTATCAGTTTAGATCGTGCAAAACGTGATATAATAATATGCAGAAAATATACCCTGAGAGCTTAAAGCCATTACCTCATAAATCATGGCATGCATCGATGAGTTGCTCTTTTTACTTTCATTCAACCTTTCACAAATATACTTTGTATTAACACGAAAAGGAGGGCATGTATGATAACAATTCTTCTCGTTGAAGATGACCAGATAGTACGTCTTTTGACGAAAACAAAACTCAGCCCGCGATACAAAATCATAGAAGCAGCTGATGGAAAAGAGGCGTTGGAAGTTCTCGATCACGAACATATTGATCTGCTTATTGTGGATATTCAAATGCCAAACATGAACGGTTATGAACTGGTGCGCACCCTACGGGATGCCGGTGATATGAGACCAGTCATCATGCTGACGGCCATGAATACCTTTGCACATAAAAAGGATGGCTTTGCTTCGGGAGTGGATGACTACATGACAAAGCCCATCGACTATGAGGAACTTGTTTGGCGTATTGAGGCACTACTGCGGCGAGCCCAAATTGCCAATGAAAAACGTATTGTTATCGGTGACTTCTCCATAGATCAGAACACTTTTTCCGCTCAGTATAACGGAGAAACCATTGCGCTTACAAACAAGGAATTTTACCTGCTGTACAAGTTTCTCTCCTACCCAAATGTCGTATTCACAAAGCAGCAGTTGATGGACGAGGTCTGGGGTTACGATTCCGAGACAGAGTACGATACCATCAAAACCTACATCAGCCGTCTGCGCAACAAGTTTTCAATCTGCAGGGAATTCGAGTTGGTAGCCATCCGGGGACTGGGATATAAAGCAGTCATCCATAAGATGGGAGGCAGCCATGAAACGGTATAAACAAGACGCAACCTTTAAGTTGGTTCAATTTCGGTGGGTTTTTATTGCAGACACAATCGTCGTTGTTGGTGCAGTAATGGCCTATGGGCTTATCGCTACGTATTGGCTGGGCATGGGGAGGAATAACGCTATTTCCATGTTGGCCATTATTCCCCTCATGATGATTGCTGTTGGTTTGGGAACATATTTTACGCTTCGATCCGTCCGCCGGAAAATGAGTGATCTGCTGATTGGAATAAAAGAAGTATCCAACGGCAATTTGGAGGTACAGCTGGACAGCAAAAAGGCAGAAGAATATGCATCCATCTACGATGGTTTTAACCGAATGACGGCAGAGCTGAAAAAAACAAAAGCAGAGATGCAGAACTTTGTCAATGAGTTTTCCCATGAATTCAAAACGCCGATTACTTCAATCTCTGGATTTGCCCAATACCTTATAGAAACAGGAGTGGGCATCGAGAGCCCGGAACGCATACAGTACCTTCGGATCATTGCAGAGGAATCCCTTCGTTTGGCGGTACTATCGCAGAACACGCTTTTGCTTTCCAAGGTCGAGGCCTGTGAAATTATAACAGAAAAAGAGATCTATGATTTATCCGAGCAAATAAAGCGGTGTGCTATCCTGCTGCTTCCAAAAATCGAACAGAAGAAGATTGACTTTGAGCTGGATGTAGACGATATATCTTATGTAGGCAATATGGAGCTCATGGAACAGGTGTGGATCAATCTTCTTAACAATGCCATTAAATTTACCCCTGAATACGGAGAAATTAAAATTTCAGCTCAATTCAAGTCTGATCATATTTCTATTAAATTTTCCGACAGCGGTATAGGCATGGACGAAGAAACCGCGGCACATATCTTTGAGAAATATTATCAACACGACACGATCTCCGCTGTGCGGGGCAACGGCATTGGCCTTTCCATTGTTTCCCGCATCATTTCCCTGTGTGGCGGTGAAATTTGTGTGGAAAGTAAACCTCAAGAGGGCAGCACTTTTATTATCACGCTACCCATCTAACAAATAAAATACAATAGAAATGAATTTAGGCCAAATCAATCACCGTTTCATCATTAAAAACATTTATCCTGAAATCGCAAATCAAATTACAGTTTGCGATTTTTTTTTAATCTTATAATGATTTGTGTCTTTTTTTTACCTTCATTCAACCTTCAACCATTAAGATATGCTCATAACACAGCAGCACTAATCATGAAAACAAAGAAGGAGATTGATAATATGAGTAAGGTTTATCTTTTGACCGGCGCTGCCGGTCTGCTGGGAAGTAACATTTCCCGTCAACTGGTTGATGCAGGTAAACATGTACGTACACTTGTGCTAAAGGGCGATCCCGCAGCAGAATATGTGCCGGATGAGGCAGAGATTGTCTATGGCGATTTACTGGACATCTCTTCGTTGGAAAATTTGTTCGATGTTCCAGCAGGAACAGATATCTATATGATCCATTCCGCAAGCATTGTAACACTGAATCCCGATCCTAATCCAAAAGTACATGCAGTCAATGTGGATGGGACAAAAAACATCATCGATATGTGCCTGAAACATCACGCCAAGAAGCTGGTCTACATCAGTTCCACCGGAGCGATTCCAGAGCTGCCCCATGGCCAGCAGATCAGGGAAGTTGACCACTTCCTGCCTGCGGATGGTCTGGTTGGTTATTACTCTGTCACCAAGGCAGAAGCCACGCAGTTGGTATTGGATGCCATTAAAGCTCACCCTGAACTGGATGCATCTATCGTACATCCCTCTGGCATTTGCGGGCCCAACGACTATGCTTTTGGCCCTGTAGCACAGTTTATTATGCAGTATGCTAACGGTGAGATGAAGATGGGCATTGAGGGCACATTCAACAGTGTAGATGTGCGTGATCTGGCGTCCGGTATCATTTCCTGCTGTGATAAGGGACGGCGCAGCGAATGCTACATCATGAGCAATAGTTTAGTCGGTATGGAGGAAATGTTTGGCATCATTAATGATGCTGGTGGCTTTGAATATCAGCCCGCTATTCTTAGCGCTAAAAAAGCGCATATGACCGCCAAACTCATGGCAATGGGAAGCAAGCTCACAGGAAAGCCTGCATTACTGAACGACTTTGCCATCTACAATCTAACCCGAAACAACGACTTTGACTGCACAAAGGCACAGGAGGAACTGGGATTTTCCTGTCGGCCCTTCGCAGAAACAATTCAGGATGAAGTAGCTTGGCTTCACGCCATTGGGAAGATCAATTGCCCCAATAGGCAAACACTTTGAGAGGAAATACAAACTATGAGAAACTTCACTGAAACTTGGAAATTGAAAAAGAATATAATAAAGATGTTGACGACCAGCGTGACAGTCTTGGCTGTCGGAACATTTGCTGCGGGGTGTGGAGCCGATACGGGTTCGGCTCTTCCCGAAAATTCCAGCCCGGTCGAATCTGTGGTCAGTATTTCTGATTCCTACGATAACACGGAAGAGCTTGCATCTATTTTTCCGGTCATCAATTCCACCCCGATTGAAACCGAAATGGAGAAGAACATTCAGAACAGACTGCTGAACGGGTTTGAAAACTGGAACAGAGGCTATGACACCTGGGAAGACTGGGGCAATATTCTGTACACCGAGGATTCCCTTTATAACGTCCACGGCGTGAAACTCACCTTGAAACAATATCAGGATGCCATGAATGCGACGCTGGTGTCCAGCGATATTCAGATGGGTAACTTCAATAATATGATCATCTGTGATGACTGGGCTGCAATTCGATATGACATTACAACGACCGACCGACAGACCCAAAAGTCTTCCGACGGAAGTGTGATGGAGTTTGTACACTTCAAGGACTACGGAGAGGAACTGGGCACTCGGGTGATGGAAGGCTGGGCCGGAACAAAAGGCGCGGATTTTGACGGCTTGACGAGTTTCCTGACCGACGAAGAAAAAGCGGCGCAGCAGGCTGCGCTTGATGCCGTCGTCAATGCGACGATCCCTGATACAACGGACCTTAAAGCCAAGTATCCAGTTACCTATCCCACAACGCTTGATACCGATATGGCTAGAAAGATTCAGAACGCCATAATGAACGATTTTGAAAACTGGAATCAGGGTTTCGACGCCTGGACGGTATGGGCAGATACCTATTATGACAGCAGTTTGCAGTATCATACGAATGCCAACACCATGAACCTCTCGGAATATAAAGTCTCTGTAAAGAACGCTGCTGAGTCGACCGATGTAAAGCGCATTCGCTTTGATAATATGTTAATCAGTGGAGATTGGGCAGCCATTCATTACAGAATTACCAGTCAGAACACGACCACCGGTGAAAAGACCGCCGGCGACGTAATGCAGTTCCTGCACTTTGCGGAGGATGGTGACAGCGTGAAAGTAATTGAGTGCTGGACAAAATAAGCCCCTATTTGTATTACAACACAAATAGGATTTGTACAAACACAAGGACAACGGTAATGAACACTATGTCAGCGTTGTAGGGGGCTGGGCGCTATAGGATACTGCACATCGCTAACCACAAATGCAGATCTGCCCGGCAAAAAGAGGACAAAAAACAGGAAAAAAATCGTTGACAATAAGAATTTTAATTAGTATACTAACAACAATAATTAAATGCAATGACGGAGTATTTGTTTTTTCAAAAAGCGTTACAGAGAGTCGGTGGGTGCTGCGAACCGATACGCGGAAAAAGGCAATCTCGCTCCTGAGCTGGAGCCCCAACACGTAAGTTACTAAGGCATCCCGGAAGGCCCCGTTATCAAGGCCGAGGATTTGTTAGAATCCGGTGAGTTGACTGTTTTATACAGTAATCAGGGTGGTACCGCGGTAGAATCATATCGTCCCTGGAGCTTATCAAAAAGCTTCAGGGACTTTTTTATTTGGAAAATAGCTCCGACTGAAGCAACCGATTCGTTTGTATAAGGAGGAAAACACAATGACCAGAATGATCAAAATTTTTGACACCACGTTAAGAGACGGAGAGCAGTCCCCAGGCTGCAGTATGAATCTGAAAGAAAAGATTGAGATGGCGAAACAGCTGGAACGGATGAAGGTAGATGTCATTGAAGCAGGTTTTGCAATTTCATCTCCCGGAGATTTTAACTCTGTGAAGACCATTGCGGAAACCGTCAAAGACTGTACCGTTGCAAGTCTCGCAAGAACCACGCAGCAGGATATCGATCGGGCTTGGGAAGCACTTTCAGGAGCGGTTTCTCCCAGAATCCACACCTTTATCGCTACCTCTCCCATTCACATGGAATACAAGCTTTTAATGACACCGGAAGAGGTGTATGAACGCTCTGTAGCCATGGTGAAGCATGCCAAAAGATACTGCAGCGATATTGAGTGGTCTGCTGAAGATGCGACGAGAAGTGAACCGGAATTCTTGGCCAGAGTCATTGAAGGTGTTATCAAAGCAGGCGCGACAACCATCAATCTTCCTGACACGGTTGGCTATACCACACCGGATGAGTATTATGCCTTTCTGATGAAGGTACAGGAGCTTGCGCCTTCCATGGTGAATATCACGTTATCTTCCCACTGCCATAACGATCTTGGGCTTGCGGTGGCAAACTCCCTGGCTGCCATCAAAGCCGGAGCAAAGCAGATTGAATGTACCATCAACGGAATCGGGGAAAGAGCCGGAAATGCAGCCATGGAAGAAATCATCATGGCACTGCACACCAGAAGAGACAGCCTTCAGGCGGATACAAGAGTTGCAACGACAGAAATCATGCGTTCCTCCAACCTGCTGTCCAGAATCACCGGTGTTAAGGTTCAGCCGAACAAAGCCATCGTTGGAGAAAATGCTTTTGCACATGAATCAGGCATCCATCAGCACGGTGTTATGAAGAACCGCGAGACCTATGAGATCATGACGCCGGAATCCGTTGGCCTCACCCAGAATAATCTGGTTCTCGGAAAGCACTCCGGTAAGCACGCCTTCCGTGACAAGGTGAAGAATCTGGGATACGATCTGACAGATGCTGAAATCGATAGAATGTTCCAGAAGTTCAAGGAACTTGCTGATAAGAAGAAATCCGTTTACGACAGAGATATTGAAGCTTTGATCTCCAAGGAAGCAGTGCAGGTTCCCAAGGCTTATAGCATGGAGAGTTTTGTAATCAACAGTGGAAATGCAATCACGTCTACGGCTGTTATAAAAATGATCAAGGATGGTAAGATTATCGAAAAGGTATCCAGAGGAGAAGGGCCCATCGACGCATCTTTTAAAGCCATTGAAAAGATCGTTGGAATTGATTTCAATCTGGAGGATTATCAGATCCAATCCGTAACCGAAGGAGAGGACGCATTGGGCGACGCACTGGTTAAGATCAGCGATAAGGAAGGGGCGATATTTGCCGGAAGAGGACTGTCTACCGACATCATCGAGGCAAGTATTCATGCATATATCAACGCAGTAAACAAGATGATCTACGAAAAGCATCTTGATTGAGGAGGATAAGACCATGGGAATGACGATGACACAGAAGATTTTGGCTGCCCACGCAGGGTTGAAAGAGGTCAAGGCCGGGCAGTTTATAGAGGCGGATCTGGATATCGTATTGGCAAATGATATTACAGGCCCCGTTGCCATCAAGGAATTCAATAAGATGGGTGCGGAGCGGGTCTTTGACAAAAACAAAGTCGTATTGGTACCGGATCACTTCACGCCCAATAAGGATATCAAGGCAGCAGAGCAGTGCAAGGCGCTGAGAGAGTTTGCCATGGATCAAGAAATCGAAAACTACTTTGAAGTAGGGGAGATGGGTATCGAGCATGCGCTGCTGCCGGAAAAAGGAATTGTTGTTGCCGGTGATGCAGTCATCGGTGCAGACTCTCATACTTGTACCTACGGAGCGCTTGGAGCTTTTGCAACGGGAATCGGCTCCACGGATATGGCAGCGGGTATGGCAAGAGGAAAGGCCTGGTTTAAGGTTCCCTCTGCCATCAAATTCGAACTTGTAGGCAAACCAGGCAAGTGGGTAAGCGGGAAAGATGTCATTCTCCACATTATCGGAATGATCGGTGTGGATGGTGCCCTTTACAAATCCATGGAATTCATGGGGCCTGGCCTGAAAAATCTCTCTATGGACGACCGTTTGGCCATGGCCAATATGGCAATTGAAGCGGGAGCAAAAAACGGGATTTTCCTGGTGGACGACAAGACGAAAGAATATATGAAGGAACATAAGAACAAGAATAAGGCCTTCAAAAAGAAGATTAAAATATATGAACCGGATTCCGATGCGGTGTATGACGAAACCTATGTCATCGATCTGGCGAAGATCAGACCGACTGTGGCTTTCCCGCATCTTCCGGAAAATACAAAGACCATCGACGAAGTGGGAGATATCAAGATCGATCAGGTCGTGATCGGATCCTGCACCAACGGAAGAATTGAAGATATGAAGATCACGGCCAAGATCCTGAAAGGGAAAAAAGTTGCTAAGAATATGCGATGCATCATCATTCCGGGAACTCAGGCAATCTATCTTGAGTGCGTCAAGGAAGGCTATGCAGAGATCTTTATCAAAGCCGGAGCAGTATTCTCAACGCCTACCTGCGGACCATGTCTCGGTGGCCATATGGGTATCCTTGCAGCAGGAGAAAGAGCCGTTGCAACAACCAACAGAAACTTTGTCGGCAGAATGGGCCATGTCGATTCGGAAATTTATCTTGCCAGTCCGGCCGTGGCTGCGGCTACGGCGGTGAAGGGGAAGATATTCAACCCAGAAGATCTGTAAATGTTCTTTCTTGAACCGCTCACACCAAGGTGCTCGGACGGTTCTGCGAAAGAATCATTTCCAGATCGCGGGGATACGCAAATCGGGAAGGCATCATGCAATCATCAAGTTTTCATAGGTTTGCATTTGTTTTCGGACGATTTGTCTCCGCAATGGTTTCCAAATTGCGGGGAACCGCTCACACCAAGGTGCTCGGACGGTTCTGCGAAAGAATCATTTCCAGATCGCGGGGATACGCAAATCGGGAAGGCATCATGCAACCATTTAGTTTTTTAGAGGTTTGCATTTGCTTTCGGACGATTTGCATCCGCAATGGTTTCCAAATTGCGGAACTGCTCGCAGGAAAATATACTGGTTATCAGAAAACAAAGAAAGGATACGGCTATGGGAAAAGTTTTTAAATATGGGGAGAATGTCGATACCGACGTTATCATCCCTGCTAGACACTTGAATACCTCTGATCCGGCAGAGCTTGCGAAGCACTGCATGGAGGACATTGACGCTGAGTTTGTAAGCAAGGTAAAGGAAGGCGACATCATTGTTGCAGGGAAAAATTTTGGCTGCGGCTCATCCAGAGAGCATGCGCCCATTGCAATTAAAGCTGCCGGAGTTAGCTGTGTAATTGCGCCAACCTTTGCACGAATTTTTTATAGAAACTCCTTTAATACTGGAATGCCCATTTTGGAGTGTGAAGAGGCTGCAAAAAAAATTGATGCGGGAGACGAAGTGGAAGTAGACTTCGAAACCGGTGAAATAAGAAATATCACAAAGGGCGAAACTTATCAGGCAGAGCCATTCCCTGAATTTATCAGCAAAATCATCGATTCCGGTGGGCTGGTAAATTACGTGAAGGAAAATCTGTAAAGAGAAGTTTGAAAGGAATGGGGACGGATGTTTCTCTGAAGTCCTGATGAAGGATACCTTGAGTATACTGGAATAAACGAAGGAGTGTACGGATGAATTACAAAATAGCTTTGGTTCCGGGAGATGGAATCGGTCCTGATGTGGTTGCGGAAGCGGTAAAAGTTCTGGATGCCATCGGTGAAAAGTATGGGCACCGATTTGAATATGAAACAGTGCTTGCGGGCGGTGCTGCAATCGATGCCTTTGGAGAATGCCTTCCGCAGAATACCGTCGATGTCTGTAAAAAAAGTGATGCGGTTCTGCTTGGGGCTGTAGGGGGCTGGAAATGGGATACTCTTCCCGGAGATCAGCGGCCGGAACGAGCCCTGCTGGGTCTTCGAAAAGAGCTGGGTCTTTTCGCCAACCTTCGACCCGCGTTGTTATTTGAGGAGCTGGCAGAGGCATGCCCGTTAAGACCTGAAATTATCGAAGGCGGGCTTGATATTGTTGTGGTTAGAGAGCTGACGGGTGGAATCTATTTTGGTGAAAAAGGCTATAAGGACACCGAATTGGGCAAGGCCGCTTACGATGTGGAACAGTATGCAGAAGAAGAGGTGAGAAGAATTGCGGTAGTTGCCTTTGATATGGCTATGAAGCGGAATAAAAAACTCACAAGTGTTGATAAGGCCAATGTTTTGGAGAGTTCCAGGCTCTGGAGAAGCGTTGTCACGGAGACGGCGAAGGATTATCCCGAGGTGGAGTTAAGCCACATGTACATTGACAATGCAGCGATGCAGATGGTAAGAAATCCAAAGCAGTTTGATGTTATTGTAACCAGTAATATCTTCGGAGATATCCTTTCTGATGAAGCAAGCATGATCACCGGCTCCATCGGCATGCTGCCATCAGCAAGTCTGGCAAAAGGCAACTTCGGAATGTATGAGCCGGTTCACGGGTCAGCGCCGGATATTGCTGGCCAGAACAAAGCAAATCCCATGGCAACAATTCTGTCTGCTGCTATGATGCTTCGATATACCTTTGGATTATCCAGGGAAGCGGATGATATTGAAGCTGCTGTGAAAACTGTGCTGGCTGACGGAGGAAGAACTTCGGATATCGTGAGCCCTGGAAAGGAAGCTTTGGGAACAAAAGAAGCTGGAGACCGGATTGTAGCCGCGATTTCTTAAAACAATAGGGCGTGAGAATCTTTCCTATGAAATGATCCCACGCTCTTTTTTTAATTTTTGTTAAAGTTTCCATAAAGTTTGAGAAAAAATTGACAAGCAAATTGGTAAATGTTAGAATAAACACGACGGTTAGCAAAGGCTAACCATTATGTTTGCGGACGGGTTAGTAATGGCTAACTTTACGCACGGCATGTGTACTGGCTGCATAAAGAAACTTGTGCAAAATGGAAAGGAGTGATGAGTTTTCATGATGAAAAGAAAAAGCGCACGTCTCGTAGCAGTGATTCTTTCATTTGTTATGATGTTGTCAACGCTAAACCCTGCCTTTGCGGCAACCCGGGTGAATGGGACGTATACGGGATCAGCGGAAGGATTCGGCGGACCGGTTGAGGTAACCATACAGTTAGAGGGGGACCTGATTACTGATATTCAGGCATCGGGTCCCAGTGAGACTGCTGCACGCTGGTCGGAGGCAATTAAGATTCTTGAAGCAATCAAAGACAAAAACGGAACTGATGGTGTGGATATCAAGACCGGTGCGACAATCAGTTCGAACGCAATTATCGCGGCCACGAACAACGCACTGAAACAAGCATCGCCCGAATTTGCTTCCGGTGATGGGAGCGTAAACAATCCCTACGTGATTTCAAATGATACTCAGCTGTTCTGGTTTGCCGAACAGGTAAATGCAGGAGAGCCATTTGAGGGAGCGCATATTACCCTCGATTCTGATCTGGAGCTAACGAAAGAATGGATTCCTATCGGTTCTGGTTCAACTGCTGCCTTTGCAGGCGTGTTTGACGGGCAGGGCCATACCATTAACGGAATGAAGATTGGTACGGGCGCAGCACCTGTGTCAATACCGTATGCAGGCTTTTTTGGGTACGTAAAAAATACAGCTGAAATCCGAAATCTTCATCTATCCGGTGTTGAGATGGTGATACAAAATTCGGGAACATCATACGCGGGAGCATTGGCAGCCTATGCTGAAAATAAATCCAGCAGCGGTTTGGGGACTATTTTGGATAATTGTACCGCAGAAGGAAGCCTGGATATGAGCAATACTGGTGCTGCTATGGCAGGGGGCCTGATTGGATTTGGGAATCAATATGGGCTGATTTCAAACTGTGGCGCAGACGTATCAATTTCCATTGATGCAGGAAGCGGAATTCTGAATGCAGGCGGGCTGATTGGCATGGCAAGCATCAATTCCGTGGTGATCAATTCTTACTCATTGGGCAGTGTCAATGGTAAGAGCAGCTCGACGAATAACAGCAACATCGGAGGGCTGGCGGGTACTCTTACCGGTATTTACTATAATAATTATGCGACAGGAGAAGTGACAACAGCCGGTGATAAAGTCCGATCAGGGGGACTTGCTGGCAATGTTGCAGCGGCAGCGATTGCAATAAGATCGTACTGGAACGATAATTCAACGGCTGCTGCCGGAAATCTCAGCGGCGTTCTTCATGCATCTTCAGTCAGCAAAAGTGAAACCGAGCTGGTATCTCAGGAATTTGCAGACTTGATGTCAGGAGGGCTTACTTCCAGTGCCAGGGAAGCGGGAGCTGAAGTCGCGTTAGAAAAGATTACGACAATAACGATGAGCGGCATGACAGATAAAATTAGCGACGAATTCTACGACTGGCAGTTAAATGGGAGCCGTGTGGTTCTGAGCAGCTCGCTTTGGGCGGAGAGCGAAATTGATCCTTCCACATTTGCGGGAGGTACCGGTACGGCCGAGGACCCGTATTTAATTGCAAATGAGAGCCAGCTCCGCAAATTTGCTCTCTCACTAACAAGTAAAATTGATTTTTTCGGTAAATATGTTGCTCTTGCAGATGACATCACTCTGACGCAGGAATGGATGCCTGTGGGTGAGGGGGAATATGCTTTCTGCGGGACCTTTGACGGAGAAGGAAGAACCATTTCCGGACTGCGTATTGGAAGCAGCGGCAGTCCGAAGTATGATGAGATCGATACACGGTATTTCGGGCTTTTCGGTGTTTTGGAAAATGCGACGGTCAAAGATCTGAAGCTTGAGGCAGAGATCTTTGTAGAGGGAGACGGTTCTCTCTATGTGGGAGCCTTGGCAGGCTATGCGGAAAATACGCTTGTTGACGGCATGAGCGTAACGGGAACTGTATCCGGAACATCAGGCAACGGGGCGAAGGGTTCTCTTTGGAAGGCCAACCATTTCGGAGGTGGCCTCATCGGTTACCAGAGTGCAGGAGCTCTGGTGAACGCAGCGAGTCATGCCATAGTATTCAGCGGAGCGCAGGGAGGACTCGCCGAAGCGGGAGGACTTGTGGGTCTATCCAATAGAGCGTTGATTTCCAATTGCTACAGTGCAGGTGACATTTCGGGAACCGCTCGACGTGGGAATGCAGACGGAAGAGAGTATGAAGGTATGGCGGCTGTAGGAGGAATTGCCGGTGTTTTTGCAGGAACTATGGTACAGTGCTATTCTTCTGCAAAAACCAGTACCGACACCTATTCCACCTATGTAGGCGTACTGGCAGGATGGGTAACGGGCATCGGAAATTTGTATAAGTCCTATTACACCACAGACTCTGTGCAGTCCATTGAAGGCAAAGCCATCAGCCCTGTGGAATATGCCGGCTGGCTTGTAGGTCCGGGAATCAACGATGAGGGAGAGGCTTACAGTGGAAGCATCGCTTATGGAATGGAAGGAATCACAAGCGCCGAGGCAGGCACTGAGTCCTTCGCAGCGAAGCTCAACGCAAATTTTAATGAGTTTTCGGTAGATGTTAAAACCCATTGGCCTCAGGCTGTGCTGAAAAAATGGGAACTGAGTGGAGATACGGTAAGGCCGGGCACAGAAACGGCGGCTATCACCTACGTTAAGCCCGACATTCCTGACGCCGAGTATCAGGGAGAATACTATAACGGTATATATTTTGGCAGAAGTGAGGACAAGAGCCTTATCGTCAGAGCTGAAATCGCATCCGATAAGATACAGGAAATCACGGTTGTTTCTTACCGTGGGGAAAGCTTTGACTTCACGAATCTGCTGCAGCAGGTAAAGGATTCAAACGGCGTCAGCAAACTGACCGGAACAGACGCAGCTACGCTCAGATTGAAGGAAGCTGTAAACACTGTTCTGACAAAGGCTATTCTTTGGGATACGACTGGCTACGGCGCAGTGGACCCATCTATTTTCGCAGGAGGAACAGGAACAAAGGCTGATCCATACCAGATTTCCTCTGAAGCACAGCTGCATGCCTTTGCCGCATCTGTGAACGCGGATGAGTCTTATGAAGGAAAATATATCATCCTGAAAAAGAATATCACTTTAACCCAGGAATGGAAGAGTATTGGCGGAAATGCACCGCATGTGTTCAAAGGGACTTTCGACGGGAACTACAAGACGATTTCCAATCTGAAAACCGGCAGCGAGTCTGCGCCGGCGAATCTGGCTTTCGCAGGTCTGTTCTCATACCTCAGCAAGGCGGAAGTAAAAAATCTGACTCTTAAGGATGTGGAGATCCACACAAAAAACAGTGGCAACCGGAATGTATTTGCTGCAGGTCTGGCTGCATCGGCAGGGGAACTCTACGATCCTCCCTGCTACATCAGCGGTGTTACGGTAACAGGAAATATTAGCGCACAATCAAACACAGGAGCAGCGTATATCGGAGCCATCTCAGGTCGTCTTGAGAAAAGTGTTGTAAATAACTGTGGTGCTACTGTAAATCTTACAGCGTCATCTCAGTCAGGAAGCCGCATTTATGCAGGAGGGCTGCTCGGTATCTTTGCACGATCAGCTGTTGTAAACAATCTGACCAGAGGTACCATTACTACCGCCAGCACCGTAAACAAGACTGCCGGAGGAGGCGTGACGGGTTTCCACAGTGGCGTAAGTTTTAATAATGTGACGAATATGGAGATTACTTCTGTAAAATCAACTACCGACATTGGCGGTATGGCAGGGAGAAATACCGGAATCGGATTGATGTTGCCGGGATATTACAGCGGCAGTACAGCACAGAAAAATGGAGATGTCATTCAATCCCCCAGTGTTGGGATCGGAGTTGCTGTAAAGGGTACAGAAGGCGGCTGCGGTGTCGTTGAAGGCCTTGAGTCATACGCGTCAGAAACTGCTCTTGTTGCTACGCTAAATGAAAATCAGGAGAATGGTGAGCTTCGAGAGAGAATTCAGCAGCTGTTAAGACTTTGGAATGTAGAATTGCCTGAATCCATCACCATGGGAAAATGGTATGTATCAGATGGCCTCCTCTCTCTGGACCAGACTGGAACCGGTGTATCTCTTTTGAATGGGAATGTAATTACGGTGAACGTGCCGCAGGATTCGGAGCCAACTACCTCAAACGGAGGTTCCGGCAACAATAACAAGGGAACAATAAAGACGGAGACTTCAACAGACAAAGCCGGAACCGTTACGACGAAAACCACCGATGAAAAAACTGGGATTGTGACGACGGTCAGTGTCATGATCAATGGAGATAAGACAACGAGAATTGCTCGGCCGGACGGATCTGTCAGCATTGCGATGGAGAGTAAAAACGGAACTTCTTCGAAAACAGAAATCAGTTCTTCGGGACAGGTGAGTTCTTCCGTCGTGCTGAATCAGACCACAGTTTTGGCTGCGGCAGGCAGTTCGCTCACGCTTCCTGTTCCGCCAATGCCGCTTGTATCAGATCGAAATACGGCGCCGCGTATTACGGTAAATGCAGCAGGAAATACAGCTATTCTGGTGAAATTCCCGGTTGAGCGGATCACTTCAGGCACCGTAGTTGTTCTTATCAACCAGGATGGTTCTGAGACAATCCTGAAGGATTCGGTCCCTGACACCGATGGTGTGGTTGCGCTGGTTCCGGCGGGGGCCACTGTGAAAATAGTCAACAACAGCAAGGACTTCGAGGACGTAAGCACCACTGCCTGGTACCATGAGGCAGTGGACTTTGCCAGCGGAAGAGAAATCCTTTCGGGCACCACAACAAGCAGATTTTCGCCTCAAGAACAGATGACCCGTGCGATGCTCTGGACTGCATTGTTCAGATATGACGGACAAACTGGAACTGGCGGCGAGACTTGGTACTCATCAGCTCAGCGCTGGGCGAAAGAGAACAATGTATCCGACGGCTCCAGCCCGGAAGGGAATATAACACGGGAACAGCTTGCGTTGATCCTCTATCGCTATGACGGTTCACCGGCGGTACAGGGGAATCTCGATGACTTCAAAGATACGGATCAAATCAGCAGCTGGGCGGACACAGCTCTTCAGTGGGCCGTGGCAAGGGGAATCTTGAGCGGAAAAGAAGGCGGGCGGCTGGATCCTCAGGCGCAGGCAAGCCGTGCTGAAGTGGCTACAATATTAATGAGATATATAGAAAGATAAAAACCTGTAAAAAAACCCCGGGCTGTACGGACAGCCCGGGGTTTTCGGATCATTCAACCTGAAATCACCTGGACGCTTAGTGCGGTGGTCTGAGGAGGAATGCTCATGGTCTGGAAGGAAGCCCGTTCGATTCTCACGATCTGACCCGGACGGATTGCCCTCAGCGGGATGGGATTCCCACGACGGTCCCGGATCAGGGTTGCACCAGTTATGGTATAACGCATCTGGCTGTAGATATTATCCTCAAATCCGGTGAGCAGATAGTTAAAACCACGGCTGGATTCCACATCCAGTACTCTGCCTTCCTCTATGATCGAGGATTCATTTTCCTGTATCACAGTGATACTGAAGGCTCTGGATTGGGGTGGCTGACTTCGAGTCATCATTGACGAAAACCGTGCACTGACAACCATCCCCTCTCGTAAATCCCGCAGACCAATGGGGTTTCCAAACTGATCTCTCATCCGGGTGTTTCTTCCTGTAATCAGAGTTACAACCTGAATATGAGTCATGGTATTGCGCCCTGATACGGGATACTGGATTGTTACGTAACCGTTGCCCTGTCTTCTGCTGATGGACTGGATTACAGCATCATCCACGGCAATTGTATTATTTCTGCCGTCCATATTGTTTCGCTGTGTAGAAGGGCTGATGTCTTCCTGTTCCGCATAAGTGGGGTTTAATGTAATTTCCCTATTCATACTTTACACCTCTTCGGCATTGCTGCTTTGTTGATACGAACTTGGCACTGCTTCATAAAAACCTCTCATTGTTTCCATGGGAATCTGCTGGTGCAGGCTGCTTTGATCAACACCAGCATTCAGCTGCCTGTTATCATATATATTTCATCACTGTGAAAAGGTTCGTATGAAAAGGTGGAATTCAGATGATTATCTTCTCAAAATTCCACAGATAACTGGTCATGGATAGAGAACCCATAACACATGACTCGTTGAATATCGCAAGTCGATCCTCAAAACCTGACGCGCCCAGGATGGTTAGAAGAGGATAAAAATGTTCCGGCGTGGTAAATGAATCCTTCGAGCAATCCCCTGCCTTTTTATAGTCAATTACCGCATCATATTCTCCCGATATGATCTTGCTTTTGATATATTGATCAAAATCCAATGCCCAGGGGAATCCGCTTTCCTGGTCCCAATCAAGCCTTGCAAGGTTATGGACCACATTTCCGCTGCCCAGGATCATGACACCTTGATCTCGCAAAGGAGCCAGCTGCTTCCCAACCATGTATTGGGAATATGCATCAGAGGAAGCATCAACGCTCAGTTGAAGCACCGGGATATCAGCATCAGGGTACATGTTACAAAGCACTGACCACGCTCCGTGATCGATTCCCCAGCTGTTATCGATCCTGACTCCGCTCCCGGTTAGACCTTCTACAAGGCACGCTGTTTCAGGGCTTCCCTTGGCAGCATACTTCACCCTGTAAAGCGCTTCCGGGAATCCGTACATATCGTAAACCATCTTTGGAAGAGTTGTATTTGAAATTCTTAGTCCATTTGTATACCAATGTGCAGAAATGACCAGGATCACCTCCGGCCGTTTTAGCTCTTTTCCGAGTTTAGACCAAGTCCGGGAATAGCTGTTCTCTTCGATTGCATTCATGGGTGATCCATGACCTACAAACAATGCGGGCATTCTTTCTTTCATATGAATGGTACCTCCTGTCTTTATGAAGATATAACCATTTGGAAAACTTTTAAACAGAATTTCTGAACCCTGCAAGATATTCGAAGGCTTGGACTTCCATGGGCATGGCAAAGTAAAAACCCTGAGCCATGTGGCACCCTGAGCGAATCAGAAAATCCACTTGCTCCTTCGTCTCTACGCCTTCTGATATGATTTTGAGATTTAAGTCGTTGGCAATCCGTATGATTCCATCAACAATGATCTTATCCTTTTCTGTCATTCCTTCTCTGCGGAAGAACTCTTTATCAAGCTTGAGCACATCCACCACTAAATCCTTCAAGAGATTCAGAGAGGAGTACCCGGAACCAAAATCATCGATGGAGATTGAGAAGCCAAATTTCTTTAATTCCCTGATCATTGCGAAGGCTTCCTGGGAATCGTGAAAAAAGATGGTTTCTGTCAATTCCAGCTCCAATAGGTGGGCAGGAATTTGATACTTGTTCGTCAATGCCTTCAACTGGGAAACAAACTGCCTGCTGGAAAGATGCGCTTTTGATACATTGACGGAAATAGGCACCGCCGGCTTTCCATTGTCCAGCCAATTTCGCAGGAGCATACATACATTTTCGTAGACATAAAAATCCAGATCCAGGATAAATCCATTGCTTTCAAACAGAGGAATAAACTGCAGGGGCTGTATGAGCCCTTCCTTGGGGCGCAGCCATCTGACCAGTGCTTCTGCTCCAACGATGGTATTTGATTTCAAATCCATCTTTGGTTGAAGATAAACTAAAAATTCCTGATTTCGCAATGCGGAGTACATGGAGCTTTCCAGTTCTTTTTTTCGGTTAAAATCATTTTGTATGTTTTCGTTATATATGACAAAGCTTTCTTTTCTTACATTGCCAATGGTCTTATGCGCGATATCTGCCTTTCCCACAATAGAAGGAATATCGGTTTCTCCTGCTGGAATCCGATAAATGGCGGTCGTAAAATATACTTTGTAGCGGGGGTTGATTTTTTTGAGCCGCTCCTCACACTTTCTCTGAAAAGCTCTTCCCCGCTCGATCATAGCCAAATCGCTTTGGTACTCCAGAAGGCAGACGAAGTTGTCTGCAGAAAATCTGGCAGAGCACTCGGTTTCTTTCAGATGGCGCTGTATTACTTTGGCTACTTCCGATAGAATCAGATCACCTGCCTGATACCCAAAGGTGTCATTGATGTAGGAGAATTTGTTAATGTCGATATAAAAGAGCGCGTATTGCTTCTGTTTTGCATTTTCCAAAATGGAACTGGCAGCAACTTTGAAGCGGTTGTAGTTCCATGTACCTGTCACACTGTCTGTATAAGCCACTTTTTTAATCTCTTTTGTATGAGTATTCTTAATCTTGATGACGAAAGCAAAGGTTGCAGTGGTCGCGAGAAACAGAACAAATAAAAGCAGCAGAAGGAAGCCTGGATTTTTATAAAATAGGTATTCCAGGCTGATCTCAGGTTTGGCATTTACTGTATGCTCAAAAATAATGCCGTTAAGCTGTGCGTCGGAGATGCTTTGCAAAGATTTGTTGAGTATGGAAAGCAGAATCGGGTTCACTGACTCAGACACTGCTATGGAAATATCTTCTGTGATATTTTCTGTTCGTACAATTTCCAGATTATCGAGTTTTGGAAGCTCCAAAAGCTTTTCAGCCACATAGCTGTTCGCATACGCAATGCTCGCTTTACCGGAGTTAACCGCCTCGAAACATTCCAGCGGAGTATTAAAATAGATTAGGCCAATGTCTGGATTTGTCTTTTTGATATACTCTGTTGAAGCCAATGAGTTCCTGACCAAGGCGGCCGTAGCGGAGGACAGATCTTTCACATTTTTATTCTTAACCAGCACAACCGCTGCTGTTAGGTAGGGTTCCGTCAGCAGAAGATCATGCTGATCCGCCCAATAAGCGTTTTGACCTGCTCCGGTCAGAAGAACCGTTTCACGATCTGCTATTTTTTTCAGCGCTTCGGTATAGGAGCCAGATTTCAGGTAGGAAAATTTAAGGCCTGACTTCTCGCTGATCAGCTTCATAATGTCCGCATTGATTCCCGAAAATTGTTTGCTCTCTGTGTCAAAATACTCAATTGGCGGAAGATATGCATTAAATACAGCATGAATAACACCGGCATTTTTAATAAATCTCTTTTCTTCCTCAGTAAAGATTGGAACGGTGGTTTCTTCAAAATCATAATATTTTTTCTGGAGTTCAAAGTCATAGTATGGATTGTTTTCCTTGATTTCAGCAATCGCTTCGTTCAGTGAGTTCAAAATCTCGTCATTGCCTTTCGCTGTGATAAAATAGTATGGAACGGGAGCGAATTTGGCGATGATTCGTTCCGTAGGCCTCTTTTCTAGACTGCTGGTAAGGATCGCATCAATTTTCCCATCGTGAAGTGCTTTAAGCTGTGCGGCCTGATTGCTGAAAGATACAGTTTCCGCCCGAAATTGATTTTTCCCTGAGAAAACCTCAAGGGAAGGATTTACGGAAGCATTTTCAAGAAGTCCTATTTTCATTTTGCCAAGAGCTTCAAAATCATTATATGCCACGCTGTGGTTGTCTATCGCAACACAGAGCACGGAATAATTCAGTCCGATTTCGCTCTCTGAAAAGTCGAAACGATGAAGTAAATCCGGCGTCTTGGGAACTGGCGCCAAAATGTCTATGGTGCCTTCCTCCAAAAGCGCAAGACTTCCTTCAGCAGTGGCCGGAACAAATTCGTAGGTCCATCCGGTATTATTGGAGATTTCCTGTAGATATTCATAACCATACCCTAAAGGAGTATTGTTTTTTTGATAGTCGAAGAAATTAGAGAGATCGATTTGCGCAACTCGAATTACCTTAGCGTCATTAAGACTATGATCAGGTTTTATCCATGAAGAATTTTCTGAAAGAGAACCGTCAGACGGCAATTCGCCGTGAACTTTTGACGCTCCGGCTGACGGAATAATACTACCGATTAATATTAGAACCAATAGAATAGAAGTGCTGTAGATTTTGCTGCGTTTCATAAGCTACTCCGTACCCCTTAAAAACGTTTTAATCTTCCACATTATATAATATCGTTTGGGAAGATACAATCGAAAACACTTCTGTTTTTAACAGGATATTGTCAAAAACGACAAAAAAGCAATATAGTTATGATTCGGGAGCAAATTTAGCATAATTTGACACTTGGTAACATAAAAACATAAATTCGATCATTGGGCGAACGCATTTACACTTCAAATGAATTGATCA